>DASWVQ010000273.1:0-5071 GCA_036401195.1 Gemmatimonadaceae bacterium | reverse complement strand
GCCCGCTGCTCCTCGCCGGCTGCGGCGCGCCACGTGCGCTGGTCCCCGCGGAGCGGTGTGCCGCGGCCGATACCGTGCGCGTTCCGCTCACCCAACTCGGCGCCGGGTGCTACAAGGGATTCGCCGGCGGGCTGTATCCCGACGGCTCGAACGAGATCCCCCCGGCGCACCTCGCGGCGGGGCTGGCCGCGGCCAGGGCCATCCGTCCGCTCGGCCCCGACGGCGCGCCGTCGGCCACCGGCAAGTACGTGTTGCTCTCGATCGGCATGTCCAACACGACCCAGGAGTTCTGCTCGGCGGGCGGGCTGCCGGGGTCGTGCGAAGCCACGAGCTTCTTTGCCCAGGCAGCCGCCGATCCCGCGGTCAACCACACGCAACTCGTCGTGGTGAACGGCGCCTACGGGGGGCGGGCCGCGTCGTCGTGGACGAGTCCCACCATGCCGGACTACGATCGCGTGCGCGACAGCTGGCTCACGCCGCTGGGGCTCAGCGAGCGGCAGGTGCAGGTGGTCTGGATCAAGCAGGCCAACCCGGGGCCGCGCGTCGCCCTGCCCGCCACCAACGCGGACGCGTACCTGCTCGAGGCCTCGATCGCGCAGGCGCTGCGCGCGGTCCGCGTCCGCTACCCCAACGTGCGGCAGGTCTTCCTGAGCAGCCGGATCTACGGCGGCTATGCCACCTCCTCGCTCAACCCGGAGCCGTATGCCTACGAGGGGGGCTTCGCGATGAAGTGGGTGGTGCAGGCGCAGATCGACCAGGCGGCCGGCGCGGCTCCCAGCGTCATCGCGGGCGACCTCCGCTACGACGCCGGCGTCGCCCCGTGGGTGGCATGGGGCCCGTACCTCTGGGCCGACGGCGCGACGCCGCGCGCCGATGGACTCACCTGGGAACGGTCGGACTTCAATCCCTCGGACTACACCCATCCCGCGAGCGGGGCGCGGCAGAAGGTGGGGAAGCTGCTCCTCGAATTCTTCAAGTCGTCGCCGGCGACGCAGTGCTGGTTCCTGGCGGGGCGGAGCTGCTGACCGCCTCCCGCAGCAGCCGCTCCTGCGCCCCGGTCCCCCCGCCGCGCTGGACGTATTCCCCGTCGGGGCGCAGGACCCAGGCGGTGGGATCCTCCAGGTAGAGGGTGAGCAGCCGGTCGAGCGCGGCACGGGCGCCGGCGTCGTGCACGGGCACGAGCAGCTCCACGCGGCGCCGCAGGTTGCGCGGGCGGAGGTCGGCGGACCCGATGAAGTGCCGGCGCTCCCCCCCGTTCTCGAAGCGATAGACGCGGGAGTGCTCGAGGAAGCGCCCTACCACGCTCAGCACCTCGATCCCGTCGGCGGGGCGGAGGGTACAGGCGCCGCGCACGATGAGCCGCACCGGCACGCCCTCCGCCGCGGCGCGGGCCAGCGCGCGCGCGACCTCGGCGTCGGTGAGCCCGTTCACCTTGATGGTGATCCCGGCGGGGCGCCCCGCGCGCGCATGCTTCCCCTCCGCGTCGATCATCGCGACCAGGGCGGGGCAGAGCTGCGTGGGCGCCACGAGGGCGCCGCGGGAAAGCGCCTGCGGCGCCCGCGACGTGCCGGTGAGGGCGTTGAACAGGTCGGCCACGTCGCTCCCCAGTGCGGGATCGCTGGAGAGGAGGCTGAGGTCCGTGTACTGCCGCGCGGTGCGCGCGTTGTAGTTGCCGGTCCCCACGTGCACGTAGCGCCGCAGCTTCCCCGCCTCGCGCCGCACCACGAGCGCCACCTTCGCGTGGTTCTTGAGCCCCACCAGCCCGTAGATCACGCGGCCCCCCGCGGTCTCGAGCGCGCGCGCACAGCGGGCGTTGCGCTCCTCGTCGAAGCGCGCCTTGAGCTCCACGAAGGCGGCCACCTCCTTCCCCGCGCGCGCCGCCTCGGTGAGCGCCTCGAGCACCCGCGACGACTCGCCCACGCGATAGAGGGTGAGCTTGATGGCGGTCACCGCCGGGTCGGTCGCCGCCTCGTCGATGAAGCGGAGCACCGTGGCGTCGAAGCTGTCGAAGGGGTGGTGCACGAGGAGGTCGCCGTCGCGCAGCGCCTCCACCAGCGGCCGGCCGGGGGGAACGGGCTCGCGCGGGAGGAAGGCCGGCCACCCCCCCGCGAGGCGCGGCGGGAGGGGGAGCGACTCGAGCCCGCGCAGGTCGAGCAGCCCGGGCACCTCCTGCACGATCGCCGTGTCGGGGGCCGGCGCGCCCCCGTCGGCCCCCTTCTCGCGCCGCAGGCTCTCGAGGAGCAGCCGCCGCAGCGTCTCGGGCATCCCCGGCTCCACCTCCAGCCGCACCGGCGCGCCGAGGCCGTGCTGCGCGACCGCCGCGTCCACCGCGTCGAGCAGGTCGCCCGACGCGAGCTCGTCGAGGGGGAGCGCGCCGGCCCGCGTCACGCGAAAGGCGAAGGCGTGCTCCACCACCTCGTGCGGGTACACGAGGTCCAGGTTGGCGCGGACGAGCGCCTCGAGCGGGAGGATCTCCAGCGCCCCGTCCGCGGCGGCGTGCGACACGAAGCGCGGCATCCCCGCGGGAAGCTCCAGCTCCGCCACGTGCGGGCGGCCCCCCGGGTCGCGCAGCTGCATCGCCAGCGACACCGCGAGGTGCTGCAGGTGCGGCAGGGGGTGGCCCGGGCTCAGCGTCATCGCGAAGGGGGTGAGCGCGGGGAGCACCTCGTCGGCGAAGCGCTCCCGGAGCGCCGCGCGCGCCGCGTCGCCCAGCCGCTCCCAGGTGGTCACGCGCGCCCCCTGCCGCGCGAGCGACGCGAGGCAGCGCTCCGCGCACCGCGCCTGCCGTCGCACGAGCGCCGCGATGCGTGCCTCGATGCGCTCGAGCTCCTCGGCGAGGGTGAACCCCAGGTCGCCCCGTTCCTCCGGGAGCTCGGGGCCGAGCCCCCGCAGCGCGGCGACGCGCACCGCGTAGTACTCGTCGAGGTTCGCGCTCACGATCGAGAGGAAGCGCAGCCGCTCGGCGATCGGCACCTCCTCCCGCTCGGCCATCGCCAGCACCCGCTCCTGGAAGCCGATGAGCCCGAGCTCCGGGTCGAGGAACTCCGGCAGCGGGGCGGGGTCGGCGGAGGGAATGCGGTGCATCCCGCCGGAGCCGAGCGCGTCGTCGCTGGCACGTCCCTCGCGGCGCCACCGCACGAGCGTCTCGACCCGCTCGCGGGTGGAGCCCGCCCCGGGGGCGAGGCCGTGCGTCGTGCGCAGGTACGCGGCCAGCGCCTCGAGCGTGGACGCCTCGGCGCGCGGGGCGTGCGCCGACAGGTGGTGCAGGGTGATCCCCGCCGCCACGCCACGCCCGGTGACCGCGTCCAGGTGCACGAGCAGCGCGGGGCGGCCGAGCCAGTCGCGCGCCAGCACGCGCGTCCAGCGGTCCACCTCGAGCTCGAGCTGCACGAGGAGCGACGCGGGATCCACGATGCCGCGCAGCCGGCGCGCGGGCAGGCTGCGGCCCGCGAGCGCCAGGCGCGGGTCGTCGTCGCGCACCCAGGCGTCCACCCGGTCGGCGCGCGCCGGCGCCATCCCCGCCGGCGTTCCGGGGGGCGTGTCGATCACCAGGGTGAGGCGGCGGCGCCCGTCGGAGGCGATGCGCAGCCGGCAGGTCACCCCCCGCGCGCGCAGCGCCCCCTCGGCGGAATCGAGGTAGAGGTCGCGCATGAGGATCCGCGCGGGGCGCGCCACCCCGCCGGCGGGGGGGAGGGGGCCGATCGCGAGCAGCTCGCGCTGCGACGCCGACCGCAGCTCGCAGCGCAGCACCCGCCCCTCGATCATCGCGTGCACTGGTTGTTGATCGACATGCGGGCCCGGGCCGGCGACGCGATCTCCGCGTAGAAGCCGTCGAAGAACCTCAGCGCCTGGCGGCGCAGGTCGTCGCGCAGCAGCTGGCCCACCTCGTCGAAGTACAGCGCGCGGATGGCGTCCTTCTTCTCGCGAAACAGGGCGAGCACCCGCTCGAGCACCTCCGGGGGGACACAGTAGCCGCGGTACATCCGGTCGGTCACCTTGCGGATGGGGAGGCGCGGGTCGGGCCCCGCATACGCCGCGTTGATCGCGCCGGCGTAGTCGAAGTCGTAGGGCACCGGGTAGAACACCTCGCCCCGCTGGAGCAGCTCGACGTTGTGCAGCCCCGAGATGCCGAAGTCGGTGTTGCCGATCAGGTACTGGAACATCGACATCAGCGCGCTCTGGTACGGGTCGAGCTCCTGTCCCACCACCCCCTGGATCTCGAAGCGCGGCATCCCCGCGCGCGCGGCGAGCGCCTTGGGCTCCTCCACGAGGAACCCCCACGACGGCCCCCGCCCGCGCCCCCGGTCCCCCGCGCTGTCGGCGTAGGTGATGCGCAGCAGGCGCACCCGGTGGCTGTACGGCGTGAGCAGGGCATACACGCGATACAGCTGCAGCTCCGCGAGCACGTACTGCTCCCCGGTGGCGGTGGGGCGGCAGTAGTTCACGAGCTTCGGGCGGTCGAGCCCCTCGAAGGGCGTCCCCCCCGTCAGCTTGCGCGGTAAGTCGAGCCGCAGGGGGGGGAAGGCGCAGTTCTTCCGCCGCCAGATCCCGCGCGGCCGCGCGCGCACCGCCAGCACCCGCTCGCCGGAGTCGCCCGCGTACCGCAGCTCGGCGGCGCGCCAGGCCGGATTGGAATCGCGGTCCGATCGGAGGGCGCCGAGGTTGGCGGAGAGGGTGACCGCGAGGGGCGACTCGCTGGTGAAGATCGCCGCGGGGGCGGGGCGCGTGGAATCGGCGGCCGGGGGCTCGGGGCGTTCCTGCGCGCGTGCCGTGGAGGCGATGAGCATCGCCGCGAGCAGCTTCGAGGGGATCGCCTGCACGGAACCTCCGGTGGGGGTGGAGCGCCATGCAATATCCCCTCGGGCGGCGGGGCGCGCCATGCATTGCCCCGGCCGCGCCCCGCCCCCAACTTGCGCGCAGCGCCGTCCTCTCTCGGCTCCCACCCCCGCCATGCACCCCGCCCCGGTCCCGCCCCCACCCGCCCCGCGCCCCCTGCGCCACGCCGCGATCGCCATCGTGGCGCTGGCCAGCTGGATGGCGTGCGCCGCGGGCCCGGGCGCGTCAAGCGCGG
>DASWVQ010000272.1:0-25818 GCA_036401195.1 Gemmatimonadaceae bacterium | reverse complement strand
GACGCGGCGCGCCGCGCGCCGGGGCGCGGGGGCGGGTCCGCCCCGCGGCGTCGCGGCGGCGATGGTCTGTGCCGGCTGCTGGAGCGCACCGGCGAGGGCGAGGGCGGCGAGGATGACGTGCATGTGGGGAAGGGCTGGGGGTACGACCGTCTGACATCGGGCGCCACGTGAGGGTTTGAAGCTCGCGTCGCGCCCGGCTCCCTACGGGCCACCTCGCATTCCGGTTTCCGTCGTCCGCCGCGGTTGTGAATGCCCCGCCCCTTCCCTAACTTGCCGCGCCACCCGGAGGGATTCCGTCACATGAGCCCCGAGCGCACGCCCGAGGAGCGGCCGATCGCCGCCCTGCTGGCCCCGGACATCCTGGCGCTGCTCGAGGAGTCGCCGGCGGACGTTGCCGCCGAGACGGAGGAGCTCCACCCCGCCGATCTCGCCGACGTCGCCGAGGCGCTCCCCGTGGAGCGCATTCCGGCGTTCCTCGCCGCGCTCCCCAAGGAGCGCGCCGCCGACGTGCTCGAGTACCTCGACGAGGAGCTGCGCGTCGAGGTCCTCGAGGCGATGACGCCGGAGCAGGCGGCGATCCTCGTCGAGCAGATGACGCCGGACGACCGCGCCGACCTGCTCGAGGAGATCGACGAGGAGCACGCCGAGGACATCCTCGAGGAGATCCCCGACGCGGCGCGCCGCGAGACGGAGCAGCTCCTCCGCTTCGACCCGGACACCGCCGGCGGCCTGATGACGACGGAGTTCGTCTCCGTCCCGGCCGACAGCACGGTGGAGGATGCGCTGGCGCGGGTGCGCGAGATCGCCCGCATCGGCCGGCGCGAGGCGATGTACGCGGTGTACACCACCGACGGTGAGGGGCGGATCAACGGCGTGCTCTCGTTACGCGAGCTGCTGGCCGCGCTGCCGGGGATCCCGCTCACCGAGGTGGCGTGGACCGAGGTGGTGGCGGTGAATCCCGGCGCCGACCGCGAGGAGGTGGCCCGCGTCATTGCCAACTACGACCTGGTGGCGGTGCCGGTGGTGAGCGAGTCCGGGCACCTGATGGGCGTGGTCACGGTGGACGACGTGATCGACGTGATCCAGGAGGAGCAGACCGAGGACATCCAGAAGCTGGGCGGCATGGAGGCGCTCGACCTCCCCTACGCGACCGTCGGCTTCTGGGAAATGATCAAGAAGCGGGCGGGCTGGCTGACCGCGCTCTTCCTGGGCGAGATGCTCACCTCCACGGCGATGAAGCACTTCGAGGGTGAACTGGCGCGCGCGCTGGTGCTCATGCTCTTCGTTCCCCTCATCATCAGCTCCGGCGGCAACTCGGGGTCGCAGGCCACCTCGCTCATCATCCGCGCCCTCGCCCTCCGCGAGCTCACCCTGCGCGACTGGTGGAAGGTCGCCGCGCGCGAGCTCCCCTCCGGGGTCATGCTCGGCTCGATCCTGGGGCTGGTGGGGATGGGGCGGATCATCCTCTGGCAGTACCTCGGCTGGGCCGACTACGGCACGCACTGGATGCTGGTCGCCACCACGGTGGGGACCGCGCTGGTGGGAGTGGTCACCTTCGGGACCCTCGCCGGCTCGATGCTCCCCTTCCTCCTCAAGCGTCTCGGCCTCGACCCCGCCAGCGCCTCGGCCCCCTTCGTAGCGACGCTGGTGGACGTCACGGGGCTGATCATCTACTTCACCGCCGCCCTCGTGATCCTGCGAGGGACGCTCCTGTGACCCTGGGCCGCGGGCGCGCCACGGCGCTCATCGCCTTCAGCGCCTGCTGCTTCGGCTCGATCCCCGTGCTGGTGACGCTCGCCTCGCAGGCGGGCTCGCCGCTCGTGAACACGCTGGCGTGGCGCTTCGCGATCGCGGCGGTGCTGCTCTTCGGGCTGGGGGGATCGCTGGCGCGCGCGGGGGTGGAGCGGAAGCGGCTGGCGACGCTGGTGTTCGGCGCCGGTGCCGGCCAGGCGCTGATCAACGGGCTCTCGCTGAGCGCCCTCCGCTGGATCCCTGCCGCCACGCTCACCTTCCTCTTCTACACCTATCCCGCCTGGGTGACGGTGTTCGCGGTCGTGCGCCGCACCGAGCGGCTCACTCCCCTGCGCGTCGTCGCGCTGCTCCTGTCGCTCGCGGGGATCGGCCTCATGGTCGGCGCGCCCGGCAGCGCGGAGCTGCACCCGCTGGGCCTCCTGCTCGCGCTGTCCAGCGCGGTGGCGTACGCGGCGTACATCCCCTTCCTGGGGCGCCTCCAGGTGGGGATCGCCCCCGCGGCCGCCGCCGGCTACACCGCGGTCGGAGCGTCGGTCGCCTTCTTCATCGTGGGTGCGGCGACGCGTTCGCTGGTGCTCGACGTGGGCGCCCGGGGATGGCTGCCGATCGCGGCGATCGCGGTCTTTTCCACCGCGCTCGCCTTCGTGGCCTTCCTCCGCGGGCTCGCGGTGCTCGGCCCGGTGCGCACGGCGATCGTGTCCACCATCGAGCCCTTCTGGGCGGGGATCCTCGCCGCGCTGGTGCTCGGGCAGCGAATCGGCCCGGGCGCCCTCGCCGGCGGCGCGCTGATCGCCACCGCGGTGATCCTGCTCCAGCGCGGGGGCGCCTCCGAGGTGGCCGACACGTCGCCCCCGGCGCCTGCGACGCCCTGACCCGGCGTCGCACGATCGGGCCTCGTCGCGCCGGCCAGACGGGGTGAAGATGAGGGGGTACCAACTGTACCCCCTGATCGCTCCGATTCCGCTCCGGGCTTGTCGCGCCGGCCGGAATGGGTAAGAAAAAGACGAGAAGAAGAGAAGGGCGAAAACACCAGGCAACATCCAGGCGCTGCTGCCACTTGCCGGAGGTGTTGAAGCTTTCGCCCTTTTCGTTCTTCTCGCTCTTTTCTTACCTCAACGGTCCGGCGCGACGAACCCAGACCCGCAGCGGAGCGATCAGGGGGTACAGATCGTACCCCCTCATCGTCACCCCGTCTGGCCGGCGCAACGATCCCGTTCGGGTCGTGCGCCAGCGCTCAGCGCACGGCGGCGCGGAGCAGGTTCACGCGACCGTGGCCGTAGGCCGGATCGAAGCCCGGCGCGCCCAGGTCGTCGGCGCTCTGCTGGAGGCGGGCGGCGATCTGCGCGGGATTGCGGCCCACCTGGCCCGCGATCACCGCGGCGACCCCGGTGACGTGCGGCGCCGCCATGCTGGTGCCGGACAGGCCCACGATCGACCCGCTCCAGCTGGTGGGGGAGTTGTAGAAGCGGCTGCGGCAGCCCGCGAGCCCCGGGTGCAGGGTGAAGCCCGAGCACGAGGCCCATACCGGGATCGCGTTCCCGCCCGGGGCGGCGACGGTGATGTTGTTCCCGACGTTCGAGTAGTACGCGAGCGCGTCGACGTTCTGGATGTTGAGGTAGACGCCACGGGGATACTGCGCGGTGCCGAACAGCCCGGCGGCGGTGGGGCCCGTCGCCGAGACGCACACCACGGCGGGCGCGTCGCAGTAGGTGTTGTAGCCGTTGCCGTTGTGGCTCATGTCGACGGCGGCGTTACCCGCGGACACGACGACGAGGGTGCCGTTGCGGCGCGCGTAGTTCATCACCTGGTTGATCGTGGCGAGGAACGAGGGACCGAATCCGCCCTGCGCGCTGGCCTGGCGACGGTTGAATCCCCCGCCGAGGCTCATGTTGATCACCGCGATCCCGTTGTCGGCCGCGTACAGGATGGCGGCGAGGGTACCGCTGGTGGGGCAGGTGCCGCTGAACCCGTTCGCGGCGGTACCGGGCGCGCAGACCTTGAGGCCCACGAGGCGCACGTTCGTGGTGACCCCCGCGGCGATGTACGCGTTGCTCGCGACGGTGGACGCCACGTGCGTGCCGTGGTAGTTCAGGTCTGCCACGAGGTTCGCGCCGGCGGGGACGCGGGCGTTCTCGGCGGCGCTGAGGAAGGAGCGGGAGAGCCCCAGGTCCACGCGGCCCACGAGGTCGGGATGCAGGTAGTCGATGCCGGTGTCGAGGATTCCCACGAGGGTGGACGACGAACCGGTCGCTCCGGCGGCCCAGGCCGCGGGCGCGCTGATCGCCTGCAGGTTCCACAGCTGCCGGCCGAAGAAGGCGGCGGCGGCGGGATTCGCCGGGCTCTGCGGGGCGTCGGACGGCTGGAGGTCGGTGCTCGCGTCGAGCACCTCGGTGACCTCCGGCTGCTCGAGGACCGTATAGGCGTCCTCGTCGACCGCGGCCACGCCGTCGGCGTTGCCGAGCGCGGCGGCGCCCTCGGCGGTCATGCCGCTCACGACGGCGATGCCCGCCTTGTCGTGCGCGAAGACCAGCTCGCCGCCGGCGGCCGCGACGCTGCCTGCGAAGCTCGAGGGAATCCCGGCACCACGGAACCGCACCAGGTAGGTGGTTCCCGGCGCGTCGGCGGCCTCGGCGGAGAACGCGGCATCGCGTGGCGCCGTGGCGAGGGTGGCGGTCGGGGCCGACCGGTCGGCGCAGGCCGCGAGCGTGAGGGAGAGGGCGGCGACGGTGGCCACCGTGGGGAACGTGCGCATTCGTGCTCCTGCAGAGGGGGGGGAACGGAGGCGCGCCGGGGGTGGGGCGCGAGGGGAGGCGCTGCGTCGCGCCGAGGGGTCGAATGGCAGGGCCCAGGCGGTCCGAACGTGACCGGCGTCACAGGGCGAGCCAACATCGTGTGGAATACACGGATGGTCAAGAAGACAGTCTGACCTCTCGCGTCTCCGCACCTCTGCTTCGCGTGTGCGTAATCTGGACATGCACGATCGATTCACGGGTCACGCGCCGCTTTTTGACCGAGGATCGGCGCGCCGGCCGGTCGCACTGCCGATCCAGCGGGTCGAGCGGGTCGAGCGGATCGAGCGGGTCGAGCAGAAAAGGCCACGCCCCCGTAGGGCGTGGCCTATTCTTCATCCCGGGGGTGCCGTGTCCGCGCGATCCGATCCCTCCGCTGGATCGGCCGTGCCGATGGACCGGCGCGAGGACTTCAGACGGGCACAGGCTCCGCCCGCGACGAGGCCTGTTGGCCGGCCGGCCGGCGCTCGACCTTCGCGTCGTCGAAGTCGATGATCCCCTCCTCCAGCCAGGCGTGCTCGCCCTTCAGCACCTGCTGCGACACCTTGTAGAGCGCGGCGTCGTTCCTGCCGAAGAAGTTGTCGAAGTGCCGCTCGATGCGCAGCCGGGCCTCGCGGCAGAAGAGGTCGGCCAGCTCCATCGCCTCCGTGTTCCCTTCCTTGCGCAGCATCTGCGCGCGCACGCACACCGCGGCCATGGCGAACAGCTCGGAGCCGATGTCCACCGCGCGGAAGAGCACCATCTGCCGCCGTTCGAGCTTCGGGCCGATGCGGATCATCGCATGGAAGATCGTGCGGCCCAGCTTCTTCGCCTGCTTCTCCGCCCAGCGCAGGTGCTTCGCCAGCTTCCCGAACTCCCCGAAGCCCCCCGGCATCCGCAGCCACCGCGTGGGATACCAGGTCATGTAGAAGGGCGCGGCCTTCATCGCCGTCTGCACCCGCGTCCCCATCGACGAGTCGGGGTTCACGATGTCGAACGACATCCTGAAGTGGTGGTCCACCGCCTCGCGGGCGATGAACAGGCGCATGATCTCCGACGACCCCTCGAAGATCAGGTTGATGCGGAAGTCGCGCAGCGCGCGCTCCACCGGCCAGGGGGTCTCCCCCCGGGCGCGCAACGAATCGGCGGTCTCGTAGCCGCGGCCCCCGCGGATCTGGAGCGCATCGTCCACGATGCGCCACCCGGCCTCGGTGTTCCACATCTTCGCCGTGGCCGCCTCGAGGCGGATGTCGTAGTTCGTCGTCTTCGACTGCTGCGCGAGCGCCACCGCCAGCTGCGCGATGGCATCCATGGCGAAGGTGTTCGCCGCCATGCTCGCGATCTTCTGCGCGATCGCCTCGTGCTTGCCGATCGGCATCCCCCACTGCACGCGCTCGTTCGCCCACTCGCGCGCCATGCGGAGCAGCGACTTCCCGCCCCCGGCGCAGCTCGCGGGGAGGGTGAGGCGGCCGGTGTTCAGCGTGGTGAGCGCCAGCTTGAGCCCCTTCCCCTCCCCCCACAGGATGTTCTCGCGCGGCACCTTCACGTTGGTGAAGCGGATCACCCCGTTCTCGATCGCCTTGAGCCCCATGAAGCGGCAGCGGTGGACGACCTCGATCCCCTCCCAGTCCGCCTCCACGATGAAGGCGGTGATCTGCTTGCGCGTCTTCCCGTCCACCACCGTGTCCGGCGTGCGCGCCATCACCACGAACAGGTCGGCGCGGGTGCCGTTGGTGCACCAGAGCTTCTCGCCGTTCAGGATGAAGTGGGTGCCGTCGGCGCTCGGCTCCGCGCGCGTGGCCAGGTTGGCGGGATCGGATCCCGCGTCGACCTCGGTGAGGGCAAACGCGGTGATCGCCCCCTTCGCGATGCGCGGGAAGTACTGCTGCTTCTGCGCCTCGGTGCCGAACAGCGCCAGCGGCTGCGGCACGCCGATCGACTGGCTCGCGGAGAGCAGCGCGGTGAGCGAGCCATCCTTCGACGTCACCATCTCGATCGCCTTCACGTAGCTCGCGTAGGAGAGCCCCAAACCGCCGTACTCCCTCGGCACCTTGATGCCGAAGGCGCCCATGTCGCGCAGCTCCTGGACGTACGCCTCGGGGACCTCCCCGGTGCGGTCGATCATGTCGGAATCGACCTTCTCGAGGAAGGCGCGCAGCCGGTCGAGGAAGGGCTTCGCGCGGGCCGCCTCCTCGGCGTCCATCACCTGGGGGTGCGGATGGATCAGGTCCAGCCGGAAGTTCCCCAGGTACAGCTCCCGGACGAAGCTGGGCCCCGCCCACTCGCTCTCGCGCGCCGCCTCGGCGACGTCGCGCGCTTCCTTCTCCGACGCGAGTCCTTTGCTGGTCTCGGCCATGTGGCTCTCTCCGCGTGGAGGTCCGACCGGCGCCTTCCCCCGGGGTGCGCGCCCTGTCCGTGAACGTGCGACCAGGCCGCGCGTGCCGGGAGGGCGACGCGGGACCCGTCGCCCCCCTCCAATGCACCTTCCGAGCCGGGCGCGGGTGTCCCGCGTCGGGGTTCCTCCCGTTGCCCCCCGGCGCCCGGGGGGAGAGCTTCGAGGCATGCGCATCCTGCTCGTGGAGGATGACCCCCGCACGGCGGAATCGGCGGCCGGCTACCTGCGGGCCAGCGGCTACGCGGTGGACCTCGCCCTCTCCGGCGGGGAAGCCAGCCGCCTGGCGGCCCTGTCGCCATACGACGCGGTCGTGCTCGACCTCCAGCTCCCCGACGTGGACGGGGTCGACGTGTGCCGGAAGCTCCAGCGGCTCACCCCCCGCCCCCGGATCCTGATGGCCACCGCCCGCGACTCGGTGGAGGACCGGATCGCCGGCCTGGACTCCGGGGCCGACGACTACCTGGTGAAGCCGTACGCGCTGGGGGAGCTGGTGGCGCGGCTGCGCGCCCTGCTGCGGCGTCCCGAGGCCGCCACCGGCACGGTGCTCCGGGTGGGGTCCCTCGCCCTCGACCTGGCCTCGCGGCAGGCCGCGCGCGACGGCCGCGCGATCGAGCTCACGACCAAGGAGTTCGCGGTCCTCGAGACCTTCATGCGCCACCCCGGCGACGTGCTCACCCGGGAGCACATCAGCGAGCACGCCTGGGACGAGAACTACGACCCCTTCAGCAACGTGATCGACGTGTACGTCGCGCGGCTGCGGAAGAAGATCGACGGGCCGGGGGAGGAGCCGCTGCTGCACACCGTGCGCGGCGCCGGCTACCGGCTCGGCGCGCCCGCCGCGAAGCCGAGGGTGCGGTGAGCCCCGCCCGCGGGCTCCCCAAGATCCGGGCGCGCCTCACCCTCTGGTACGCGGGCACGATGGTCGTGCTGCTCCTCGCCTTCACGGCGGTGCTGCACGTCGCGGTCACGCGCGCGGTGGAGCGGAACTTCGACGCCTCGGTGGAGGAATCCCTCCAGCTGGTGCGCACCTTCTTCCGCTCGGAGATCGCGGAGTACCGCGCGGTGGAGGCGACGGCGCGTCACGTGGGGGCGGAGCTGGTCTTTCCCTCGCGGCGCGTGGAGTTCACCCGCCCCGACGGGAGCGCCCTGGTCACCCCCGGGAGCGGTGCGATGCCGGTGCTCGAGCCCCCGGTGCGCACCGTGGAGATTCCCCTCGACGCGGCGCTCGCGCCCGGGTGGCGCATCCACCTGCACGCGTCGATGGCCGACGCGGAGCGCATGCTCGCCCGCGTCGACCGGTGGTTCGCGATCAGCATTCCGCTCACCGCCCTCCTCTCGCTGCTGGCGGGATGGCTGGTGGCGGGGCGCACGCTGGCGCCGGTGGGGGCGATGGCGGCGGCCACGGAGCGGATCGTGCCCGGGGACCCGGCCACCCGCCTCCCGGTGGCCGACCCGGCCGACGAGCTGGGGCGGCTGGGCACGCGATTCAATGCCTTGCTCGACCGGCTCGACCAGGCGCTGGCGCAGCAGCGGCGCTTCCTGGCCGACGCGGAGCACGAGCTGCGCACCCCGGTGACCCGCATGCGCAGCCGGGTCGACCTGGCCCTGCTCACCGTCGGGGCCGGCCCCGATCGCGAGGCGCTGCGCGACGTGGAGCGCGAGCTGCGCCGCGCCTCGCAGCTCCTCGCCGAGCTGCTCCTCCTCGCCCGCGCCGACGCGGAGCCCTTCACCGGGCAGCTCACCCGCGGCTTCCTCGACGACGTCGCCCTCACCGCGCTCGGCGCCTGGCGCGCCCCGGCGGCCACGGCGGGGGTCGCGCTGGGGGCGTCGGTGATGGAGGAAACCCCCGCGCGCCTGGATGCGACGCTGGTGGAGCGGCTCGCCGGGATCCTGCTCGACAACGCGATCCGCTACACGCCGCGGGGGGGCGCGGTGGACCTGCGCGTCTTTCCCGCGGAGGGGCGCGCGGTGCTGGAGGTGCACGACAGCGGCGTGGGGATCCCGGCGGGGGATCGCGAGCGGGTGTTCGAGCGGTTCTTTCGCGGCGCCGACGCCCGGCGGCTTCAGCCGGAGGGGAGCGGCCTCGGGCTCTCCATCGCGCGATGGATCGCGGAGCGGCACGAGGGGCGGGTGACGCTCACCCCCCGCCCCGAGGGCGGGACCGTCGCCAGGGTGGAGCTGCCGCTGGCGTAGCGGAACTGCGGGGCGTGCATCCCAGCCTCTCGCGCAACGAGGTGCGACGCTGATGACTCGGGTTTCGCGGATGAAACGGTGTCGGGATGGCAGCCCCACCCCCCGCGCGCCTCACCGAGCAAGATTCAACGGCGAAACCTTGGGAACGGCCCCGGGAAGCCATGGCTTTCCGGGCCGCGTCAAAAAAAACATGGGACTGGAGGGGCATGCGATTCTGCCCGCCGGCGCAGCGGGACCGTTTCCATCGGTGAGACCCGCGTCATCCGCGTTGCACCGCGTTGCGACGGGAGTCCGGGAGTGGACGACGGGCGGCGCGTGGCGCCCTGTCATTCCGAGCGACAGCGAGGAATCTTCTCTCCCCCGGTAGTGGCCACTTTCGCCGCGAGAGCGGATGCCTCGGCCGCTCCGCTCCCTCGGCATGACAAGAACGGAACTACACCGCGCGCCGGCGCAGCGAGATCCCCGCGCCGATGAGCGCGATGAGGGCGAAGGCGAACCACTGGAGCGCATAGCCCAGGTGCGGGCCCTCGTCGTCCAGGTCGGGGAGGGTGAGCCGCGCGGGGCGGACGTTCGCCGAATCACCCGGGATCTGCGCGACGAGGTACCGCGCGGCCACCGGGTAGGGGAGGGTGGCGCGCACCCCGCCGAGGGTCACCTGGCGCAGGATGCGCCCCTTGATCGGCTTCACGTCGCCGGCGGGGAGGGGCTCGACGTACCCCTCCACCGCCAGCGTCGAATCCTCGCGCCAGCGCGCGAGGTCGGCGGTGGCCCCGTCGGCGGAGTACACCCAGCCGCGGTTCACCAGGACGGCGGTGTCGCGCCCGGCGATGCGCACGGGGGTGAACACGTGCACCCCGGGCGACCCGTTCCTGGTGCGCGACGCGAGGACCAGCTCGTGCTCGTAGTCGGGGGCACCGCGCAGGGTGGCGCGACGATAGTGCGCGCGCGCGGTGTCGGACGGGATCGAGTCGAAGGGGACGGCGGGGGCCGCGGCCTGCGCGGCGATCATCGCGTTGCGCGCGCGGCGCTCCTGGCGCCGGTCGAGCTGCCAGATCCCCAGGCGCACGAAGAGCGCGGCCAGGGCGAGGGCGATGACGGAGAACACGATCATGCTGCGGCGCATGCCCGGAAGATAACCGGGCCCGGGGGGCGGCACGCCACGCGTCGCCCCCGGGGGGCGAGGCTCAGAAGAGGAGGAGCTGCTCCCCGAGCCTCGACGGCGCGACGGGCTCCTGCCGCAGCATGCGCTGCAGGTCGCGCGCGGTGGCGGGGGAATGCCCCGCAAAGTGGTTGTTCACGTACACGTAGCAGGTGCGCGACTGGATGGCGGCGTTCCAGAGCACCTCGCTCCACGATTCCACTTCCCGCGTGCGGTCCACCTGGATGCGCGAGTAGTCCACGATGTCGCGGTTGGGCCCCATGAGGCGCACGTAGAGGAAGTCCGCGGTGGGCCGCTCGGCGAGCGCCTGCATCTGCTTCCGCGGGATCCACTTGCCGTCGGCCAGCGCGAGGGCGACGCCATGCTCCGCCAGGAGGGCGAGGATCCCGTCGTGGATCCACCCCCGCTGCCGGAACTCCATGGCGAAGCGGATGTCCCGCGGGAGGGTGGGCAGGAACTTCGCGAGCGCCGGGAGCTCCGAGGGGCCGAAATCCGGGCCCAGCTGGATGAGCACCGGGCCGAGCCGGCTCCCCAGCTCCCGCGCGCGATCGAAGAAGAGCGCCGCCACGTCGTCCGCGTCGCGGAACCGCCGTTCGTGCGTGATCTCCTGCGGCAGCTTCAGGGCGAAGGTGAACCCGTCCGGCGTGCGGCTCGCCCATCCCCGCACCGTCTTCGCCGCGGGCACGGCGTAGAAGGTGGAGTCGACCTCGACCGTGCTGAAGGCGCGCGCGTACACCGACAGGAAATCGGCGGGCCGCGTCCCGCCCGGATAGAAGGGACCGACCCACGCATCGTAGTTCCACCCTTGCGTGCCGACGAGGATCCGGGAGGCGGTGGCGGCGGTGGGTGTCGCGGGCATGGATCAAATCGGCAGGGGGAAAGGGGCCATGTCAACACGGGGAGGGTCCCCTTCTTGCCCCTCCGGGTGGGACTACTGCAACCGGGAGACCTCATGAACCAGGATGACCGCACGAACGCGGGCGACGCGAAGCTGGAACGGGCGAAGGACCAGGCGCTCGGGAAGCACGACAGCAATCCGTCGGCGGGGGACCTCGCGGGTGAGGCGATCGGCGGCACGTCGGGGGTGCTCGCCGGCGCCGCGATCGGCTCGGTGGGTGGCCCGATCGGCACGATCATCGGCGGGCTGGCCGGCGCGCTGGGCGGCTGGTGGAGTGGCCGCGCCATCTCCGAGGCGGCGAGCGCGCTGACCGAGGACGACGAGTCGCATTACCGCTCCCACTGGGAGTCCTCAACGCACCGCCAGGCGGACCGCGCGTGGGACGACGTGCGCCCCGCGTATCACCTGGGGCACCTCGCCGCCCGCAATCCCGACTACCGCGGCCGGCACTTCAACGAGGTCGAGGCCGACCTCCAGCGGGGCTGGAGCATGGAGCAGCGCAACCGCCACGGGGACTGGGCGGTGGTGCGCCCGTACGTGAGCGAGGGGTACAGCCGCTCGAGCCGGACCCTCGACCGGGTGACCACGGTGGGCACGTCGACCACGGACCGCGTCGCCGACAGCGCCCCGGATGCGGCGCATGCCACGGGCAACGCGATGGAGCGCGGCTGGGAGAAGACGAAGGAGGGCGCGCGCCACCTCGCCGACAAGGCGGACGACCTGAAGGACCGCGTGGACGGCGATCCGTCGACGCGCCCCGGCCCCGACCTGCGCGACCGGAATCCATCGCAGGGCTTCGACATGCCGCGCGGGACGGACGAGCACAACCGCTAGCCGCCGGCATCCCGAGCACGCGAAGGTCGCAAAGGTTACGACAGCCTCTGCGACCTTCACTCCTTTGCGACCTTCGCTCCCTTGCGACCGTGTCAGTGTCGGGCGGTGCCGTCGTCGGCTAGCGGTACGTCTCGAAGAACCCCGTCCCCGCGCCCGACACCACCCGCCCCCCCACGCGCCCGCTGATCCGCGCCACCCCCTTCATCTGCACGAAGTACGGCCGCGCGATCCCCCGCAGCGCCCCCACCTCGCCGCGCTCGGCCAGCGAGCGCCGCGTGTCGGTGGCCGTCGCGTCCTCCACCTCGAGCTCGATGCGCAGCGTGTCGTCCCCGCGCGCGTCCATCATCACGGCGCGCGAGGGCACGCGGATCGCCCGCCCCTCCACCACCACCGTGCGCGCATCGGTGTAGGCGATCGTGCGCGGGCGGAAGAGCGCGCGGAATCCGAGCGAGTCCACCAGGTAGACGAACAGCGGCTGCGCCGCCGCCACGGAATCGGGGGGCTGCACGCGGCCGTACAGCAGCGAGTAGCTCCCCGCGCGCGCCGAGCCCCACTCCCAGGTCACCCCCCGCCAGGTCCCCCAGTTGTGGTCGTGGTAGGACTGCGCGCCGTCGAATCGCTCGCAGCGCGTGCTCACGCAGATCGATCCCGAGGCATCGGCGCGCAGCGCGGGCACCGCGTAGCCGGACACGATCGCGTCGCCGCCCAGCGCCGCCCCGGGGAAGTACGCGCCCGGCGCCGGCGACACCGCGAGGTCCACCGTCACCGCCGCGCCGCCCTCCTCGGCGGGGGCGCTCGCGCGCACCGCGTAGCGCCCGTCCGGCAGCACCCGCGCCGTCGATTCGCCCACGTCGAGGTCTGCGCGCGTGGTGCTGAACGTGACCTGCTCCTTCGGGACGAGGCGCACGAAGCGCCGCGCCGGCCTCCCCTGCTCGTGGAGGGTGACGAGCACCTGCCCGCCCCACCGGTCGGTGGCCATCGCCCCGCCCACCATGAGCGTGATGAAGGCCCACCGCTTCCGGTCGGCCGACACCACGTTGAAGTAGTGCCACTCCCCCCAGCTCTCGTCGCGGGCCGTGGCGCCGGTGGGCTGGTGGAAGTGATCGATCTCGTGCCGCAGCTCCTCGGGCGTGGGGTCGCGCCACCGCCGGTCCCCGTCGTCGTCGGCCCACGTGCCCGACGCGAGCGCCGGCGCCGCCCCCACCAGCGCGCCGCGCGAGGGGATCTCCCCGGTGGCGCGCACCGGGATCTCGCGTCCCCCCGCCGTGCGGAGGTAGAGGAGCTTCCCCTCAACCTGCGGCGCGACGCCGGACACCTCGCGCGAAAGCCGCGGCGACGCGAGCAGCTGCCGGTAGACGAACCGCGCGTGGTCGATCGAGAAGAACATCCCGCCGAGCCCCCCGGTCTTGAGGAGCTCCACGTCCACCCCCTCGGGGAGGACGGTGACCTCGCCACCCCCCACCAGCTTCTCGTCGCGCGCCTGCGTCATCAGCGCCTCGCCCACCGAGAGGAGGGTGATCATCACCCCCACCCCGGTGGCGTAGCCGAAGAGCAGGAAGAGGGTCCGCCAGGGGCGGTCCACCAGGTTGCGCAGCGCGAGGAGCGCGTTCATCCCCGCGTCGCCCCGGTGTCGTCCACCACCACGCCGTCGCGCATGTGCACCACCCGCTTCGCCGCGCCCGCCAGCTCCTCGTCGTGCGTCACGACCACGATCGTGGTGCCGTCGGCGTTGAGGCGCGCGAAGAGGGCGATCATCTCCGCGCCGGTGCGCGCGTCGAGCTCCCCCGTGGGCTCGTCGGCGAGGAGCAGCGCGGGGCGGTTCGCCAGCGCGCGGGCGATCGCCACGCGCTGCTGCTCGCCCCCGGAGAGCTGGTGGGGGCGGTGCCCCGCGCGCCGCGCGAGCCCCACGTAGTCGAGCAGCTCCATCGCCCGCGCCCGCCGCGCCTCGCGCGCCACCCCCGCCTCCGCCATCGGCAGCTCCACGTTCTCCCGCGCGGTGAGCGCCGGCATGAGGTAGAAGCGCTGGAAGACGAACCCGATGTGGCGCAGCCGGAAGTCGGTCGCCTCCGCGTCGCGCATCGCGTCCACGCGCTGCCCCGCGATCGCCACGCTCCCCGCGCTCGGCCGGTCCACCGCGCCGAGCAGGTTGAGCATGGTCGACTTGCCGCACCCCGAGGGGCCGACGATCGCCACGTATTCCCCCTCGCGCACCGTGAGCGACACCCCGCGCACGGCGTGCACCGGCTCGTCGCCCATCAGGTAGTCGCGCCGCACCTCGAGGGCCTCGAGCACCGTGGTCATCCCACCGCCTCCTCGCGCAGGGTGGTGGCGATGGGGAGGGACGCCCCGCGCCACGAGGGGTAGATCCCCGCCAGCACCCCCGCGAGCGCGAGGAGTCCCAGCGCCGTCCAGGCGGCGCGCGGCTGGAAGAGGAAGAAGTCGATGCGCTCGGGCAGCCCGGGGAACCCCGCGAGGATGCCATTCAGGTAGCGCGCGGTCACCAGGCCGAGCGCGAGCCCCAGCGCCGTGCCCACCGTCATGAGCACCGTCCCCTCGATCAGCACCAGCGACACGATGCGCCCGCGCCGGACCCCGATGGCGCGCAGGACGGCGATCTCCCCGAGGCGCTCGTTCACCGAGACGGTGACGAGCGTGGTGACGAGGAGGAAGCCGACGATGAGCGACACGGCGCCGAGGATGAACGCGAGCTGGCGGAAGTACGAGAGCCGCTCGTCGGTCTGGCGCAGCACCTCGCGGATCGAGCTGGCGCTCACCCGCGGCTGCGTGCGCTCGATCCAGTGCGCCACCGAGTCCTCGCTCGCCCCGGCGCGCACGCGCACCACGAGCAGCGACGCGCGATCGGGACGCGCCGTCATCTCCTGCACGACCGCGAGGGGGAGGGCCGCGGCGCGCTGCTCGGCGGCGAAGTAGATGAAGCGCACCCGTCCCACCACGCGCGCGCTGCGTCGGCCGGTGTACGTCCGCACCTGCGGGTCGTAACCGGCGGCGAGCGTGACCGTGTCCCCCACCTGCAGCCCCGCGGCGCGCAGGAGGTAGTCGTTCGCGACGATCTCCCCCGGCCCCGCGATGTCGTGCCCCTCGACCAGGTCGTAGTCGGCCTGGGTGGCGGGGATCACGCCGAGGGCGGTGATGCTGACCCCGGCGCCGGCCGCCGCACCCGCGCGCCCCACCAGGTGAAGCTGCCCCCCCAGCACGGGATTCACCACCGCCACGTCACGGTTCGCCGCCAGCGCCGCCATCAACGACCCAACGCTGTCGATCGAGGCCTCGCTGTCGAAGGGGAGGGTCCCGCGCGGGGTGACGCGTACCTGGTATCCCTTCGTGAGCATCAGCTCGCGGAACGACTCCCGCATCCCGCTCGCCAGCATCACCATGTCGAGCAGCATCGCCGCCGACACCGCCACGCCGGCGATCGCGAGCAGGGCGCGCGCGCGGTGCCGGCGCAGGTTGGCGGTGGCGAGGGAGAGGAGCATCAGCGGCCGAACAGCTCGAGGGGCCGCGTGCGCACCAGCCGCATGGCGGCGAGCAATCCCGCGCCGATCCCCAGCACGAGGGAGAGCCCCACCGCGAGCGTGACCACCCCGGGCGTGACGATCGAGAAGGCGAGCGGCGTGCGGTACACGCCGCGGTAGTGCCAGTTCACGATCGCCGACGAGAGGTACCCCATCCCCACGCCGAGGAGCGAGCCGATCCCCGCCACCAGCGCCGCCTCGAGCGTCACCGCGCGCACCACCGAGCCGCGGGAGATCCCCATGAGCCGGAGCGCCGCCACGTCGCGGCGCCGCTCGTCGATCTTGAGGAGCATGATGCAGAGGAGGAAGGTGGCGCTGGCCACGATGGTGATCACCCCGATCGCCTCGTGGAAGCGGCTCACCACCGCGAAGGTGCGCGACGTCTCCACCGCGATATCGCGCGAGCGGTGCGCGCGGAAGCCGAAGGCGGCGGCGTTGATGGTGGCGAGGGCGGAGTCGGTGGCGCGCGGACCACGCGTGGCGACCGCGAAGCGGTCCACCCGGTCACCGTACGCGGTGAGCGCCTGGAGGTGATCGAGGTGCATGCGCACGCGGTAATCGGCGCGCGCCACCTCGGCGGGGTCGGCGCCGCGGCGGGTGAAGGCGGCGATGACCACCGTGTCCCCCGGGCCGCCGGGGGCCGGCGCGAGGACGACGCGGTCGCCGAGGCGGAGCCCCGCGTCGGTGGCGAGGCGCTCGTCCACGGCGATCGTCCGTGGGGCAGGCGCGGGCACCCCGGACGACGACACCCCGGCCTGCGCGGAGAGCGCGGCCGGGGTGA
Source organism: Gemmatimonadaceae bacterium (assembly GCA_036401195.1). Taxonomy (GTDB): domain Bacteria; phylum Gemmatimonadota; class Gemmatimonadetes; order Gemmatimonadales; family Gemmatimonadaceae; genus JACDHQ01. Next base: position 9,505 of record DASWVQ010000272.1, on the reverse strand, counting down.
GGATCCAGCAGGTGAGCGCGACGAGGCGGCGCGTCAGCCTGCCCGCGGGTTGGCGACGAAGCGGGTGGTCTCGGCGAGCTCCTCGCGCGTGGCCTCGAGGGTGTACGACGGGCCGCCGAAGCTCTTCACGCCCGTGATCACCAGCCAGGCGGCCAGTCCCAGCTCGATCAGCCCCGTCGCGATCGCCCCCACCCACATGTGCCCCGACGCGAGCCGCCCGATGAGGGTGGCGAGGAGCACCGTGAGCGCCACCATCATCACCACCCCCACCCCGAACGCCACCCCCAGCCAGATCGCCCCCTTGCCGGTGCGCTTCACCGACTCGCGCATCTCCAGCTTGGCGAGCCGGATCTCGTCGCTCGCCAGCCGCTTCGTGTCGGCGGTGAGCTGCTGCACGAGATCGGTGATCCCGGCACTGGGATCGGTGGGTACTCGATGGGCTTCCATGGTCGTCCTCCGCGGTCGGCGGTGTGGGCAGTCGCATCGAGGGCAAGCTCCGTTCCGGCGAGGTGAGCCAGCGCACGCACGCCAACCCACGGGCGGGCGCTGGCCCCGCGGTCACGGCTCGCGGAGTGGTGCCGTCGGCGCGGGCGCACCCTCACCGGCGCCGGTTGCGGGCTCGACCAGGATCTGGCGGGCGAGCGCCGGCCCCACCGCCCGCTCCCCCTGGGGGAGCGCCAGGGTGATCGGCCCCTCGAAGGGGGCGCGCGCCACCACGCGCACCCGCGTCCCCGGCGTCACGCCAAGCTCGGCGAGGTAGCGCAGCCGCTCGCCGTCCTTGTCGCCCACCCGCAGCACCGTCGCCTCGTCGCCGGCGTCCAGGTCGGCCAGCGAGGCGAGGCGCCGCTCGTCGACGGTGCCCTCGCGCGTGGGGATCGGGGCGCCGTGCGGGTCGTGCGCGGGCTCGCCGATCGCGGCGGCCATCCGGTCCACCAGCTCGTCGGAGGCGGCGTGCTCCAGCCGCTCCGCTTCGTCGTGCACCAGGTCCCAGGGGTAGCCGAGCGCCTCGGTGAGGTACGACTCGATCACGCGGTGGCGGCGGATGGTGCGCAGCGCCGCGAGCCGTCCCTCCTCGGTGAGCCGCACCCCGCGGTAGCGCTCGTGGGTGATCAGCCCCTGCTCCGCGAGCCGGCGCACCATCCCGCTCACCGACGCGGGGGCGATGGCGAGCCGCTTCGCCAGCTCGTTCGTGCCCGCGGGCCCCCCGGCCATCTCCAGCTCGTAGATCGCCTTCAGGTAGTCCTCGACCGGCGCCGAGAGCTCCGGCTGCCGCCGGGGCGCCGCGGGGGGCGCCGCGGGGTCGGTCATGGCGCGTCCCCGCGGACGAGCAGGACGGGGACGCGGGAGAGGTGGCGCACCTCGTTGGCGACGCTGCCGTACAGCAGGTCCTTCAGCCCGCGATGCCCGTGCGTGGCCATGGCGATGAGGTCGCACCCCTCCCCGCTCGCGGCGGCGGTGATCTCCTTCGCCGGCTCCCCCGCGGCGAGCAGGCTCTCGGCGTCGAACCCCTCGTCGCAGAGCGCGGTCGTCTCGCGCTCGAGGTATTCACGATCGGAGCGGATCTCCGCCGACTCGCGCAGCTTGAGCTGCTCCACGTTGCGCGCGACGAAGCCATCGGCCACGTGGATGAGCAGGAGCCGCGCGCCGGTGAGCCGCGCGAGCCGCCGCACGTGCGCGAGGATGGCCGCGTCGTAGCGCGAGTGGTCGAGCGGGACGAGGATGCGCGTGTACATCAGGCGAGCCACTCCCCGAAGGTCTTCAGCAGCAGCCAGGCGTTGAGCGCGGCGATCACCAGCGCCACGACCCAGGCGAGCCCCTTGAGCCAGGCGGCGTTGGCGAACTCTCCCATCTTCGCGCGCTCGGAGGTGAACTGCACGAGGGGGATCACGGCGAAGGAGAGCTGGAGGCTGAGGATCACCTGGCTGAGCACGAGGAGCTTCGCCGTGCCGCTTTCGCCGTACAAGATAGCCACGATCACCGCGGGTACAATCGCGATGGCGCGCGTGATCAGCCGCCGCACCCAGGGGCGGAGCCGGATGTCGAGGAACCCCTCCATCACGATCTGCCCGGCGAGCGTGCCGGTGAGGGTGGAGTTCTGCCCCGAGGCGAGGAGGGCGAGGGCGAACACCGTGCTCGCGGCGCCGCCGAGCAGCGGGGTGAGGAGGCGGAAGGCGTCCTGGATCTCGGCGACCTCGCTGTGCCCCGAGGTGTGGAAGGTGGCCGCCGCCACGATGAGGATCGCCGCGTTGATGAAGAGCGCGAAGGAAAGCGCGATCGTGGAGTCGACGAAGGCGTACTTCACCGCCTCCCGCTTGCCGGCGGCGGTCTCCTCGTACTTCCGCGTCTGCACGATCGAGCTGTGCAGGTAGAGGTTGTGCGGCATCACGGTGGCGCCGAGGATGCCGATGCCGATGTACAGCATCTCGCGGTTGCGCAGGATCTCCGTGGTGGGCACGAAGCCGCGGGCGACGCCCCCCCAGTCGGGGCGCGAGAGCATGATCTCGAAGAGGAAGCAGGCGCCGACGGTGGCGATGAGGGCGATCACCAGCGCCTCGAGCAGCCGGAACCCCTTGTGCTGGAGCAGCAGCACGAGGAGCACGTCCACCGCAGTGATCACCACCCCCCAGGTGAGGGGGATGCCGAAGAGCAGGTGCAGCGCGATGGCGGTGCCGATCACCTCGGCGAGGTCGCAGGCGGCGATGGCGAGCTCGCAGAGCACCCAGAGCCCGAGGCTCACGGGGCGCGAATAGTGGTCGCGGCAGGCCTGCGCGAGGTCGCGCCCGGTCACGATCCCCAGCTTGCTCGAAAGCCCCTGGAGCAGCACCGCCATCAGGTTGGATATCAGGATGACGGAGAGCAGCGTGTACCCGAACGCCGACCCGCCCGCGAGGTCGGTGGCCCAGTTGCCGGGGTCCATGTAGCCCACGGCCACGAGGTACCCCGGGCCGGCGAAGGCGAGGATCTTCTTGAACCAGTTGCCGCCGCCGACGGGGACGGTGCGGTAGACCTCCTGGAGCGAGGGAGCCGAGCGGGCGCGTCGCCAGCCGGTTTCGCCGGGGATGGGCTCAGGGGTCGCGGGAAGTCGTTGGGCCATAATATTAAATTAGGACCCACTAACTTTTACGCAAGGTGGTGTCGTGCTGAGCGGAGCGAAGTATCTGGCCCCGGTGCGCCCAGGCCAGATCCTTCGGCTTCGCCTCAGGATGACTCCGGGGCCTCGATCCGCTCCAGGAACTCCCGCAGCACCCGCTCCGTGAGCCCCCATACCGTATAGGTGCCATGCAGGAAGGCGGGCACCTGCACCGAGCCCATCCCCGCGATCTCCACCATTCCCGTCCCCCACGCCGCCCGTTCCCGGATCGCGGGCAGGGGAACCCAGAACGCCTCCGCCACCTCGGAACTGGGGACGATCTCCACGTCGGGGCGCACCACCGCCGCGAAGGGGCGGATCACGAGTGGCGGAAGCTGCGGGGCGCGCGGCGCCAGGTCGTCCAGCTGGCCGAGCACGCGGCCATGGGTGGAAAGGTCGACGCCGGTCTCCTCCCATGTCTCGCGGATCGCGGTCTGCGCGAGGTCGTGATCGCCGGGCTCCATGCGCCCCCCCGGGCACGCCACGTGGCCGCTCCACGGGTCGCGCTCCGCCTCCGCGCGCTTGATCATGAGCAGCTCGGGGTGCCCGTCGGGCCCGGTGCGCACCACGAGCGCGATCGCCGCCCACCGCACCATCTCGTCGTCGCCCGGCACGATCGGCACCCCCGGGCGCTCCTCGAGGGAGCGCGCGAGGCGCGCGATGTCGGGATGGGCGAGGAGGGCGTCGAGCGGCGTCATGCGCGGCTCAATCCACGTCGCCGCCGGCGTACGCCCAGTCGCGGATCCCCCCCGCGAGCGACGCCACCGTGCGATACCCCATCGTGCGCAGCGTCACCGCCGCCAGCGCGGAGCGGTTGCCGCTCGCGCAGTAGATCACGACGTCGGCATCGCGTGGGATCACCGCTTCCACCTTGCCCTCCAGGGTGCCGCGCGAGATGTGCAGTGCCCCGGGGATCTTCCCCAGGTTCACCTCGGGCTGGTCGCGCACGTCGAGGAGCACGAACCGCTCCCCGCGCGCCTGCCGCTCGCGCAGCGCGTGGACGGTGATCTCGGGGATCTGGGCCTTCGCTTCGGCGATCAGGTCGGTCGCGGTCTTGGTCATTGCGTGGGGTTCGGTCTGCGGGATCACGCCGGCATCGCCACGTGCAGCGTGCAGGCGTCGGCGTCGAGTTCGGCGAGGGCGCCGAGCGGGAGCGTCCACTGGTCGGCGATGTGTCCCACCGGCACGCCGCGCACGCAGGGTACGCGCAGCGCCCGTGCCGTGCGCTCCAGGAGGGCCACGAGTGCCGCGGCGCCCCCGTTGTCGTCGGCGGGAATGTCGGTGAATGCCCCGAAGGCGAGCCCCGCGATGCGGCCGAGCGATCCGGCGAGCATGAGCTGGGTGAGCATCCGGTCCACGCGAAAGGTGTACTCGCTCACGTCCTCGAGCACGAGGATCGCCCCGTCGTACGATGGGGCGTACGGCGTGCCGGCGAGCGCGGCGAGCAGCGCGAGGTTCCCCCCCGCCAGCGGCCCCGCCGCGCGCCCCGGGACGACGGTGTGTCCCATGGGCGCCATGCCGCAGGGATCCACCTGCCGCACCACGGCGCGGCCGAGGGAGTCGAGGGAGAAGTCGCTGATCTCGGCGCGCGCGGTGGGGCCGTGGTACGACACGATCCCGGCGGCGCGGCCGATCGCCGCGTGCAGCGCCGTGATGTCGGAATAGCCGATGATCGCCTTGGGGCGGCGCGCGAGCGGGGAGAGGTCGAGCCCGGGGAGCAGGCGCATCGCGCCGTAGCCGCCCCGCAGGCACCACACGGCGTCGATCGTGTCGTCGCTGATGGCGCGCTGGAGGTCGGCGAGCCGCTCCTCGTCGGTGCCGGCGAGGTAGTCCTCGCGCGCGGCGGCGTTCGTCCCCTGCACCGGTTCCCATCCGAGGCGACGCGCATTCTCCACCGCGCGCACGAGGTCGGCGTCGCCCGCCAGCGGCCCGGAAGGGGCGACGAGCGCGACGCGGGCACCGGAAGCGAGGACATCGGGGAATCGCATGGACGTGGCCGATGGTGAGTGAGGGGGATCGAGCGAATCTAGCCCCCTCCGCAACCGCGCTGGCACCGTCGATGCGCTTCGGATGTTCATCGCCGGGCCGATGGCACGAGCGCGGCACGGCGAACACCAACACCAGGAGGAAATGATGGCGAACGACAGGAATCGAGGGAGCAGCAATTCGTCGCAGGGCTCGCCGGAGGCTTCGCGCGACCGGGGGATGTCGGGCTCGGGTGCGTCGCACGGCGGCGATCGCAACGCGTCGGGCAGCTCGAGCCAGGGCGGCACGCGGAGCGGCTCGCAGGGCAGCTCGCCGAGCGGCTCGCGCGGCAACTCCAGCTCGGATCGCTCGCGCAACTCGGGGATGTCGGCGTCGGGCAGCCCGAGCTCGGATCGCTCGCGCAACTCCGGGATGTCGGCGTCGGGCAGCTCCTCGCGCGACTCCAACCTGGGCGACCAGTCGCGCACGTCGGGCCGCAGCGGCGCCGCGGGTGGCTCCGGCCAGGGGCTCGACTCCTCGCGCGACGCCAGTGGCACGAGCGACCGCGACTCCGAGGGGATGCGCGGCTCGCAGGGCGGATCGCAGGGGAGCGTGCAGGACGGCCGCACCGACCGCGGCAACCGCAACGACGAGGGGATCGGCAGCTCGGCCGACCGCCTCGACGAGAGCGGGCGCGATCGCGACCGCTGACCGCGCGCGGTGAGTGACGGACGGGGCGCCTCCATGCGGGGGCGCCCCGTTGTGCATGCCGGCGGCCTGACCTCCCCGGAATCGCGAGGCGGGGGGCTGCCCGCGGAGCCCCGGACCGCGTACCCTGCCTGCGTGACCGCCATCGACGCCGCCGACCTGGTCGCCCGCTGGGCGCCCGCCCTTCCGTGGGTCGTGGGCCCCATCGCCCTCGCCGCGCGGCTGCGCCGGCCCCACACACTGGAGCGGCATTCCCCGGTGCCCCCGGCGCAACCGCTCCGGGTGAGCGTGATCGTTCCCGCCCGCAACGAGGAGCGCAACGTCGCGCGCTGCCTGCGCGCGCTGCTCGCCTCGCAATGGCCCGCGCTCGAGGTGATCCTCGTGGACGATCACTCGACCGACGCGACCGGGGCGATCGCACGGGAGGTCGCCGCCGGCGACGCGCGGCTCCGCGTGTTCGCCAACCCCGACCTTCCCGATGGGTGGTTCGGCAAGCAGTGGGCCTGCTGGAACGGCGCGGCCGCGGCGCGCGGGGAGATCCTCTGCTTCGCCGACGCCGACACCGAGCAGGCACCCGACCTGGTCCCCCGCGCCGTGGCCGCGATCGCTGCCCTCGAGGCCGACCTCCTCTCGGTCGCGGGGTGGCAGGAGCTGGGCTCCTTCTGGGAGCGCCTCCTCCAGCCGCAGGTATTCTCCATGCTGCTCCTGCGCTACGGGGGCACGGCGGGGGTGAACACGGCGCGGCGCGCGGAGGACGTGATCGCCAACGGCCAGTGCCTCTTCATGCGGCGCGACGCGTACGACGCGGTGGGGGGCCACGCCGCGGTGCGCGACAAGGTCGCCGAGGACCTGGCGATGGCGCAGGCGGTGTTCCGCGCGGGGAAGCGCGTGCGCCTGGTGCTCGGCACGGAGCAGCTCTCGACGCGCATGTACACCTCGCTGCGCGAGTTGGTGGCGGGCTGGGGAAAGAACATCTACGCCGGCGGGATCGACGCGGTGCCGGGAGGCCGCGCGGGCCGCGCGCTCTTCCCCCTGCTCCTCCTCCTCGGCCCCCTCGCCAACCTGTGGCCCCCGATCGCGCTCGCCCTCGCGCTGGCGGGGGTGATGCCTACGAACGTGGCCTGGGCCGCCCTCGCCACCGCGATCACGACGGTGTGGTGGGCGCTCACCTATGCCTGGCTCGAGGAGCCCCCCTGGTACGCCCTCCTCTACCCCCTCGGCGCCGCCGTCCTCTTCTGGATCATCCTCACCGCGATCTTCCGCGGCCGGCGCGTGGCGTGGAAGGGGCGCACATACCGATCGGCGTGAGGAGTGCCGGGCTGTTCGCGCCGGGCCATCGCCACTGACGATCGGATCGGATATAGCGGATCGAGCGGAAACCCCAGACTTCCTTGCGATCAACCGCGCGGGCGCAGGACGCGTCGCACCAGGGGCCTCGGGCCGAAATGGAGGAGAAGGCCGAAGGGCAAGTTCGCAATGCGCAGGTAGTTCACGAGCTGCGACTCGTCCGCTTCCGTCAGGCGCGGTGCGGATTTCAGTTCGAGGATCAGGCGATCGTTCACCAGCAAGTCCACCCTGAACTGGCCAACGACGGCGCCGTCATACACGATCTCGAGCGGTGCCTCGCGAATCACGTCCAAGCCGGCGCGGGTGAGCTCGACGAACATCGCGCCAGAATACACCGATTCGGCAAATCCGAACCTGAGACGGTTGTAGACGTGGTAGAACCTGCCGATGACGCACCCTGTCAGCGCATCGTCTCCCTCCGACAGCGCGTCGTCCACACGTTGCAGTGGCATGTGACGTTTCCGATCGATCCGCTTGGTCCGCTGAATCGGTAGTTCCACCGGCCCGCCACGCCAGCACCCATTCTCCGCAGCCCGCATGACCTGACCGCACGCGACGATCCGCGCACGCGCGAAAGGACGCGGTGACGGCGCCGCGCACGGCGGCACGCATGGTGAGCGGTGCTCACGCTGCGCGCTGCCGCCACGCGACTGGCGGCGGTCCGGGACTACCGGGACCTCCGCACCCTCCTGCCCCCCCTGGGGTTCGCTGCCGAGGCGGAGGGGCTCGACCGCGCGATGCGGCGGGAGCTGGGACTGCCGGAGGGGGTGCGACGCGCGGCGGTGGCGCGGGGGGCGGGCGCGCTCCGCGCCCTCCTCCTCGACGTGCAGGGCGAGTCGCTGCGCGACGTGCTCGGCGCCTGCGCCCGCCGCTTCGACAGCCGCGCGCCCGAGCTGCGCGTGCTGCTCGTGGGACTCGCGCGCGAGCCCCTGCAGCTCGGCGTCGCCGCCTGGCAGCCGGGGGAGGCGATGCGGCTGCGCGTGCGATCGCTGCTGCTCGATCCCCTGCGCGTGCTGGACAGCGACGCCGAGACCTTCGCCGCGCTCGCCGGCGCCGTCGCCGAGGAGGACGACGTCGCCCTCACCTGGCTCCGGTGGGTGGAGATCCTCGGGCGCGAGGCGATCGGCGGGCGCTTCTACCGCGCCCTGGAGCGGCACGTGTCGGCGCTCGGCGCGAACGCGAAGGGGACCGCGAGCGCGGAGGATCGGCGTGAGGTGGCCCTGCTGCACGTGAGCCGCCTGCTCTTCCTCTCCTTCATCCAGGCCAAGGGGTGGCTCGACGGCGACCGCGACTTCCTCCCGCACACCTTCGACCGGTGCATGACCGCGGGGGGCGACTTTCACCGCCGCGTGCTGCGCCCGCTCTTTCACGGGACGCTGAACACCCGCTGGTCGCGGCGGGCCCCCGCGGCGCGCGCCTTCGGGCGCGTCCCTTTCCTCAATGGCGGCCTCTTCGCGCGAACCGCCGTGGAGCGGCGCTGCGCCACGCTGCACTGCCCAGACGCCGACTGGGGCGCGCTGTTCGGCGAGCTCCTCGCCCGCTATCGCTTCACCGCGCGCGAGGAGCGGAGCGACTGGTCGGAGGCCGCAGTGGATCCCGAGATGCTCGGCCGCGCCTTCGAGTCGCTGATGGCGGAGGGGCATCGCCGCGCGAGCGGGAGCTTCTATACCCCGCAGCCCCTGGTGGCGCGCGTCACCGGCCACGCCCTGCGCGCCGGTCTCGAGTCGGCGCTGGCCCCGCTGGCCGGCTCGCGCGATGCCGCGCGCGTCGCGCAGTCGGCGGTCGACGGAGGAGCCCTCGCTCCCGGCGACGCCGCCGTGCTGCGTCGTGCCCTCGCCGGCGTGACCGTGCTGGATCCCGCCTGCGGCTCCGGCGCCTTCCTCGTGCACGCCCTTGAGCGCCTCGCGACGATCGCCGCGCTCGCGGGAGACGCGCGCCCCGCGCACGAGCTGCGGGGCGAGCTGCTCACCCGCTCGATTTTCGGCGTGGACCGGGATCCCACCGCCGCCTGGCTTTGCGAGCTGCGCCTCTGGCTCTCCATGGTGATCGAGCGTGACGAGGCCGATCCGATGCGCGTTCCCCCGCTCCCCAACCTCGATCGCAACGTGCGCGTGGGCGACGCCCTCGCGGGGTGGGACTTCGGGCCGGGTGAGCTGCAGGTGGCCGCCGGGTCGCGGCTGCGCACCCTGCGCGAGCGCTACGCGCGCGCGACCGGCGCACGGAAGGCGACCCTCGCCCGCCAGCTCGATCGCGAGGAGCGGTCGCGGAGCATCGCCCGGGTGGAGGGGGAGCTCGCGACGGTGCGCGCGGCGCGGCGCGAGCTCGTCGCCCTGCGCCGCGGGCGCGACCTGTTCG
>DASWVQ010000271.1:0-2363 GCA_036401195.1 Gemmatimonadaceae bacterium | reverse complement strand
CGCCCCGACATCCCCCCGAGCCCACCCTCCCCCTCGCGCTCGCCGTGGAGGGGGAGGTCGATGGAGAGCGACGCGATCCCCTGCCGCAGGAGCGCCATCCCGAGCGATTCCGCCATGCGCTCCTTCCGCGAGGTGTATCCGTGGAGCAGGAGCGCCGCGGGCACGGCGCGCGCACTGGCGGGCAGGAGCAGGATCGCGGGGACCTCTTCCCCATCCACCAGCGTCAGGCGCTGGCGCGTCCCGCCGGGTACCGTCCGGGAATCTCCTTCGATGGCTGATGCAATGCGTGCGGACGACATGCGGGATTGGGTGGCAAGGGTCGCGCCCCCCACGTTTATCTTGCGGACGTGACCAAGTCGCGCTGGCTCATCACGATCCTCTCCTTCTCCGCGGTGATCGCCGTCTCGGCGTACATCATCGCGGGCTGGGCGCGCGGCGGGGCGTCGCTGTCGCTCCCCTGGCGCGCGCACGTCCTGGCGCTGCTCGTGGTCGCGGTGGAGATCGCCGCGCGGTCGCAGAAGCTCTCCTGGAGCGCGAAGGCGCTCGGCGTACGCCTCCCCTTCTTCGCCGGGGTGCGCACCTCCCTCGGCGGCGACTTCGGGGCCGCGATCACCCCGGCGCGATCGGGCGCGGAGCCCGCCCGCTTCCTGATCCTGGCCGAGGCGCGCATTCCGGCGGCGAGCGCCCTGCTGATCCTCTTCTCCGAGCTCTTCCTCGAGGTGCTCTCGCTCGCCTTCGTGGTGGCGATCGCGGGCTTCGCCTTCCGCCACGCGGGGCCGGTGCTCGGCGCGCTGGTGGGGGTGGTGGGAGGATATGCGGCCTTCGTCCTCGGCCTCGGGTTCTTCGCCTTCCTCCTCTCGCGGAACAGCTCGAAGGGGCCCCCTCCCGAATGGGCGCGAAGCATCCGCCTGCATGCCGGCCGCTGGCGGGTGGTGCAGCGCTGGCTCCGGCAGGTGCGCCATTCGGTGAACGCGATGCGCGACCTGCACCCGGGGTATGCGATCCTCTCCTTCGTGGCCTCGGTGGTGCACGTGGCGGTGCGCCTCGCGTTGCTTCCCGCCCTGGTGCTCACGAGCGCGCCCGCCACGGCGGTGGCCCCGCTGGCGCTCTGGCCCTTCGCCCTCCTGTACGGCGTGGCCGTGGTGCCGGCACCCGGCGGCGGCGGGGCGGTGGAAGTGGCCTTCAAGGCCGCGCTCAGCGACGTGATCCCGCACGAGCTGTTCGGTGCGGCGCTGCTCTGGTGGCGCTTCTACACCTTCTACCTGTACATCGTGCTCGGCGCGCTGGTGGCGGGGGCGGTGGTGATGCGCGCGCTGCGGAAGGAGCAGGAGATGGAGGCGGAGCTCGTCGAGGCCGAGTGAGCAGTCATCCTGAGCGAAGCGAAGGATCTGGCCCGTGCGCGCCGTGGCCAGATCCTTCGCTTCGCTCAGGATGACTACAGAGGGGGGACGAGCTGTACCACCTGATCGTTCCCGGGATGTTCCGGTCGCCGCGCGCCGGACCGTCGGGGGTGAGAGAACAACGATGAGGACGAAAACGCCTCGTCGTTCCCTGAGCACCCGCGACCCCACGCTCCGGAGCGGGGAGCGTGGATTGATGAGGAGCGGTCAGCAGGTACAGCTGGTACCCCCTCATCGTCACCCCGTCTGGCCGGCGCATCGAGGGGCCGGATGCGTACGGTGCGAATCGCCCGTATCGCCCTTTTCCTGTTTTCTCACCCAACCGGCTGGCGCGACGCCCCCCTGCAGCGAAGGATCCGGCCCGTGCGCGCGGGGGCCAGATCCTTCGCTTCGCCCAGGGTGACTACGGGACGGCGACTTCCTCCGGCGCCGTCATCGAGTCCACGAACTTCTTCATCCCGTTCGGGAAGTACGCGTTGCGCACGTACTGCGACACCATCCGCTGGGTGTTGAAGAACGACCCGTTGAGCGCGATGGCGTGGCGCATCACTTCCGCGTACGCCATGGGCAGCCCGTAGAAGAGGGGCAGGATCGTCGACTCCAGCTTCACGTACAGGTCGTCGAGGTCCTTCCGCTGGTCTCCCTCGGGGTCGGAGCTCCCGATCGACCAGCCGGTCACCCCCTCCACGTGTCCCTCGATCCACCAGCCGTCGAGCACGGAGAACTGGGGCACGCCGTTGATCGCGGCCTTCATCCCGCTCGTGCCGCTCGCCTCGAGGGGCTTCATGGGGTTGTTGAGCCAGAGGTCCACCCCGGGGACGAGCTTCTTCGCGAGGTCCATCTCGTACCCCTCGAGGTAGAGCACCGTCACCTGCCCCTTGAGCCGCTCCGCCGCCTCGTGGATGCGGTGGATCAGTTCCTTCCCCCCCTGGTCGTTGGGGTGCGCCTTGCCGCCGTACACGA
>DASWVQ010000270.1:0-23027 GCA_036401195.1 Gemmatimonadaceae bacterium | reverse complement strand
GGGGCACGGACCTGCCGCTGGGTGCTGAGCGCGCCTCGGTCGAGCGCCGCGTCGCGCGCGGCCAGCGCGGCCTCCAGCACGGCGCGCGTCACCGGCGCGGCGGTGGTGCCGCCGTAGTAGCTGCCGCTCGGGCTGTCGAGCTTCACGAGGATCACGAACTGCGGATCCTCGGCGGGGAAGAGCCCCACGAAGGTCGCGTAGTACTGCCCGGCCACGTAGCGCCCGTTGACGGTGCGGCGCGCCGTGCCGGTCTTGCCGGCGAGCATGAAGGTGGTGAGGTCGGCCTGGAGGGCGGTGCCCTCGGTGACGACGTCGGCGAGCATGCGCCGCACCCGCTCCGCCACCGGCGCGGGGACGACGCGGCGCACCACGCGCGGCTGGTGGCGGTACACCACCGTGCCGTCGGGGGCGCGCACCTCCTGCACGATCGCCGGCTCGAGCAGCTCCCCCCCGTTCGCGAACACGGCGTAGCCGAGGGCGAGCTGCAGCGGGGTGACGGCGATCTCGTAGCCCATCGCGAGCGAGGCGGCCGACTGCTTCGACCACTGGCGCGGCTCGCGGAGCCGCCCCCCCGCCTCGGTGGGATAGGGAAGCCCGGTGGGCATGCCGAAGCCGAAGTCGCGGAGGATCTCGTACTGCTCGCGCGGCTGGAGCCGCTCGGCGAAGCGCACGATCCCCACGTTGCTCGACCAGCGCAGCACGTCGTGCAGGGTGAGGGGGGTGGCGCTGCGGTGGACGTCGGTGATGGTGCGGCCGTTCACCGTGAACTGCCCGCCGTGCACGTCCACCGTCTCGTCGTCGCGCACGCGGCCGAGGGCGAGGAGCCCGGCCGCGGTGAAGGGCTTGAGGGTGGACCCGGGCTCGAAGGGCTCGGTGAGCGCGGTGGCGGCGGTGGAGCGTGGATCGAGGCGGCGGCTGGCCATCGCGCGGATCTCGCCGGAGTGCGGGTCGAGGATCACCACGTCGCCCCCCTCGGCGCCCATCTTCGCCACGGCGTCGGCGAGGGCGCGGTCGGCGATCTCCTGCAGCTCGTGGTTCACGGTCAGCCGCACCGTGTAGCCGGGGGTGGGGGCCACCGAGTCGGCCTGCGGCGACTCGAAGGCGCGCCCCCGCGCGTCGCGCACGAGCGCCTCGGTGCCGGCGCGGCCGCGCAGCAGGGAGTCGAGGGCGAGCTCGATGCCGTCGAGGGCACTGCCCTGCGCGTCGACGCGTCCCACGATGCGCCGGGTGCCTTCCGACACGGGGTAGACCCGCTCCATCATCGGCGTCCAGTGCACGCCGCGCATCTGGAGCAGGGGCGCCACCTCGGCGGCGAGGAAGGTGCCGGGGATGGTCACCCAGGCGCGCGCCGTGTCGGTGGCGCGCGCGATCCAGCGCGGCTCGATCCTCGCGGCGTCGAGGGCGCGACGGAAGCGGCGCATGTCGCGCACCTCGCGCGGGGCGACCTCCAGGCGCACCACCTCGCGCGTCTGCGCCAGCACCTGCCCCGCCGCGTCCTGGATCTCCCCGCGCGGCGCGGGGAGGGTGCGCTCGGCGAGCTGCTGGCGCGCGGCGCGGCGCGACCACGTGCCCCCATCCACCAGCTGCACCTTGGCCGCCTTCCCCACGAGCGCGAGGGCGAAGAGGAAGAGCGACAGGTGGGCCAGGCCGATGCGGCTGCTGCGGATCATGGAGTGGGTGGCGGCGGCGGGGCGGGGAGACGCGGGCGCGGAATGTAGATCACCTGCGAGTCGCTGGGCACCTTCATGCCCAGGCGGCTCTCGGCGAGGGGGAGGAGCACCCGGCGGCTGCGCGCGGTGCGGATCGCCCCCTCGGCGCGGATCTGCTCCGCGAGGAGCGCGGCCCGCTGCCGTTCGAGGTCGTGCACCGCGCGCGCCCGCGCGAAGCCGTAGCTCCTCCGCCAGATGACGCCGCTCGCCACCAGGAGGAAACCGACCAGCAGGAGGGCGATCCACCGCCCCCCTGCCGCGCCGGCGACGCCACCCCCCTTCCCCCCTTTCGCCCGGGCCATCAGGCGGCCTTGCGCCAGGCGCGCAGGTGGGCGCTGCGCGCGCGCGGGTTGCGCGCCTGCTCCGCGGCGGTGGCGGCGATCCCCCGCCGGGTGACGAGGGCGCCCAGGGCCTTGCCCCGGCAGGTGCACACCGGCTGGCGCGGGGGACAGACGCAGTCGGCGCTCCACTCACGGAAGGCGTGCTTCACCAGGCGGTCCTCACCGGAGTGATAGGCGATGACCGCCATCACCCCCCCGGGGGCGAGCCGGTCGCGGAGGGCGGGGAGGGCGCGCGCCAGCCCTTCCAGCTCGTCGTTCACCGCGATCCGCACCGCCTGGAAGACCCGCGCGAAGTCGCCCGGGCCGCTGCGGGGGCCGAGCGCGCCCCGGATCGCTCCCACCAGGTCGTCGCTGGTGGCGAAGGGGCGGTTGGCGCGGCGACGCACGATCTCGCGCGCCAGCCGGGCCGCCTTCGGCTCGTCGCCGTATTCCCGGAAGATCCGGATCAGCTCCTTCTCGTCGGCCTCGTCGAGCAGCTCGCCCGCGGTGTGGGTGGCGTCCTCCCCCATGCGCATGTCGAGGGGGGCGCCGGCGCGGAAGGAGAATCCGCGGGCCACGTCGTCCACCTGGTGCGACGAGATCCCCAGGTCGAGCAGGATGCCGTCGAAGCGGGTGCCGTCCAGCTCCGGGAGCTCGTTCACCTGCGCGTAGTTGCCGGCGACCGCGCGGAAGCGCCCCTCGCGCTCCCAGGGGGCGAGGCGCGCCCGGGCGGTGGCGCGCGCCTCGGGATCGCGATCGATTCCCGTCACGCGCGGCACGCCGGCGGCGAGGAGGGCGTGCGAGTGACCGCCCCCGCCGAGGGTGCCGTCGAGCACCTCGCGGGCGTCACGGAGCAGCGCGACCACCTCCTCCACGAGGACGGGCGCGTGATATGCCGTGTCGAACTGGGCAGCGTCCGCGGCGGGGTCGCCCGGGGGGTGGTGGACCATTCGGTGGGGTGGGATCGAACTCATGACGCGATGAACAGGAAACATATCGTCTTCGTGGTGCATGGCGCGCGGGCGGGACGCCCGGACTTCCAGCACCTGGTGCACTGGGTGCGCGGCAAGGGGCACCGGGTGGAGGTGCGCCCCACCTGGGAAACGGGGGATGCCGCCTTTCACGCGGGGGCGGCGGCGGACGGCGGCTGCGACGTGGTGGTGGCGGCGGGGGGCGACGGGACGCTCAACGAGGTGGTGAACGGGCTCGATGGGCGGGACACCCCGCTGGGGGTCGTCCCCCTGGGCACCGCCAACGACTTCGCCAGGCAGCTGGGGATCCCGGCCGACCCGGACCACGCGATGGACGTGGTGCTCCAGCATCCCGCGCTGCGGGTGGACACCGGGTCGCTCAACGGCCGCCGCTTCGTGAACGTGTCGAGCGGGGGGATGGGGGCGGAGGCCACGGCGGAGACGCCGACCGACGCCAAGGCCTCCCTGGGGAGCTTCGCCTACGCGATCACCGGCATCCGGAAGCTGGCGGCGCTGGCCCCCTACCGCGCGCGGTTCATCGGCGACGACTTCGAGTTCGAGGGGGAGTTTTTGGTGTTCGCGGTGGGGAATGCGCGCGCCACCGGGGCGGGCACGCTGCTCGCGCCGCATGCGTCGCCGGTGGATGGGCAGCTCGACGTGTGCGTGGTCGAGGCGATGCCGCGCCGGGAGTTCGCGCGGCTGGTGCTGCGCATGAAGAAGGGGGGACACGTGGCGCAGCCGGGGGTGCACTACGCGCGCGTGTCGCGGCTGCGCGTCCGGGCGGAGGTGCCGCTCACCGTGAACGTGGACGGGGAGGCGATGACGCTCTCGGCGCTCGACTACCGGGCCCGCGCGGTGGACCTGCGCGTGCACGCGCGGCACCTGCCGGGGGAGGAGTAGCGGCGGGCAGTTCTGGCGGGCGCGGGCATCCCCAGATCGATACTGCCGAACGCAGGAGGTGACATCTGAGGGCTGTTCAAGCCTTCCCTCCCCTGGCGCGCTGGACCATCGCGCCCATCGGAGCGTTCTGCGCGTGTCTGCGCGTGCGGCGAAGCCGCACTCTGCGCCTGTCTGCGTCCCGGCAGTATCGGTCTGAGGGGCTCACGCTGCCCGCGACGACCAAAAAAGCAGAACGCCCGCCGGGTGGGAACCCGGCGGGCGTTCGTGCGAGGTCAATCGCGGGACGGCCTTACTTGCAGAAGGCCTTCTTCGCGGCGGTGATGTTGGCCCCGTACTGCTGGACCGCGCCCAGGATCTGGCCCGCGGCGGCCTTGTCCACCGAGGCGCCGGCGGGCATCGCGATCTGCGCGGTCGCCCACGCATCCTCGGCCGCCTTCACGTCGGCGCAGCTCTTCGACTTGTTGAGTCCCTGCAGGTAGTCGAGCCCCACGTAGAAGGCGGAGAGGCCGACGAAGAACTTGCTGTTCGCGGAGGGGGCCATCTCGTCGACCGACGAGGCGAGGCGGAGCACCTCCTGCCAGTCGGCGCGGGTCTTGGTCTCCTGCGCCTTCTTCACCGCCGGGCCGACCATGGCGAGCATGGCGTTCCCGATGGAGGTCTTGTCGGCGCCCCCGGCGATCGCCTTCTGGGCGACGACCTTGGCGCTGTCGGTGAGCCCCTGGTCGGTGAGCCCGACGATCCAGAGCAGGTAGCCGTTCTCGACCTTCGGGTCGATGGCCACCGCGCGCTCGATCGCGGTCACGGACTGCGGGATCTGGCCGGCGCTGCGCAGCACCTGCGCCTGGAGGGCGTAGAAGGCGGCGCTGGACGGGTACTTCTGGACGGCGCGGGCCGCGAGGGCCGACGCCTGCTGCGGCTGGCTGTCGGCCGCCGCCGCCGCGATCATGCGGGTGTACCAGGTGGAGTCGGCCGCCGCGGTGTCGAGGCGCGCCAGCGACTCACCCACCTCGAGCGCCTTCTTGAAGTTGCGGGCGTTGAGGAGCACGAGCCACTGCGTGCGCACCAGCGCCGGGTCGCCCGGGTTCTGGGCGACGACCTTCGCCACCAGGTCCGCGGCGCGAGCCGGGTCCGCGGTCACGAGCGCGGAGATCACCTGCTCGGTGAGCTGCTGGTTGGTGGGATCGGTCTCCCACAGGTCCACGAGGGCCTCGGTGGCCTTGTCGGTCTGGCCGAGCTTCGTGTACGCGTCGTACGCGAAGCGCAGCGCGAAGGCGCTCTTCGGGTCGAGGCGGAGGATCTCGTTGGTGATCCCGAGGATCGAGTCGGGCGAGACCTTCATCGCCTGGTAGGCCGAGGCGAGGCAGAGGCGGGCGAGGGTGGCGTTGGCGTACGCCGCGATCCCCTTCCGCGCCTCCTCGATCGCCTTGGCGTTGTCGCCCTGGCGGAGGGCGTTCTCGCAGGCGCGGTTGGCCCCGAGCTGCTTGCGCGCCTCCTTCAGGTCGCTCGCGATCTGCTTCGCCGCGTCGCCCACGTTCTTCGCGTAGGCGGGGGGCAGCGGCTGGGCGAGGGAGACGTCGCGGGCCAGGAGCAGCCGCGCGTCGACGCGCACGCCGGTGTCGGTCCGCGTCACCAGGCCGTCGAGGATCTCGTCGGCGCGCATGAGCTTCGCGAGCTCGCGCGTGTCGTTCGCGCTCAGCGCGGAGTCGGGGCGGTAGCCCGAGGCGGTGAGCGTCTCGTCGATGAACTTCTTGTCGATCACGAGGAGCTGCTTCTGCGGCACCTCCTTCGACACGCGACCGCGGACCGCTTCAGCGCCCTGGACGCCAAGGCCGCGATCGGCACTGCGGAACGTGGGCACGAGGAGCCGGGCATCCGGTTCCACGGTCCGCTGCGCCAGGGCCGGCGTGGCCGCGGCGCTCGCGACGAGCGCGAGCAGGCCGGCGGCCGGGAGCGCAAGACGATGCATCTTCACTGGACTGACCTCCCAAACGTTGAACACGAGATACCCTGGCTGGGGACTGAGGGTCCATCTGCTGCGGACGCATGGGCGAAGAGGGACTCGAACCCCCGACATCCTGCGTGTAAGGCAGGCGCTCTAACCAACTGAGCTATTCGCCCGGCGCGCGACGCCGACACGACACGCCCCGGCCGCTACGACTTGAGGATCGCGACCGGGACGAGTACGCAATAACCGAGCACGAGCAGGAGCGGCGCGATCGTTTCGCCTCCCCGCACGAGGTCGGCGTAACCGAGGGCGAGGCTGAGGGCCGAGAGGCCCCACCAGAGCCACGGACGTGTGGGCTGCTCGGCGGCGGGTTCAGCCGAGGTACGATCGATTCGCGCCATAAACCATTAGACTAGACCCCTCGGGAAAGGGTGTCAAGCACGCATGGGGCGCGAACTTAGCGACGTTCGTCGTCGTCGGGCGCGAGGGGGCCGGACCCCGGTTCGCCGCCCTCGCCCGGGAGGGGGGCTAGGATCGCCTCCAGCGCGCTCTCGCGGGCCTCCCGCTCCGCGACCTCGTCGGCGGCCCGCATCGCCGCCAGCCGCTCCCGGTCCCGACGGCGCCGGATGGCGTACAGGGGGACGATCAGCAGCGCCGTGAAGACCATCCCCAGGGTGAGGTCGGTGAACAGCGCCAGCCCGCCGTACACGCGCCGGGTCCGCGACTGCCACCGCTCCTCGAAGTGCTCGAAGGTGATCCCGTAGGCGCGGCGCACGGCGCGGGGCATCGACCCCGTTTCCCGCCAGGCCACGAAGAAGCCGCTGAGCCCGCGTGCCGGGTCGAGGGCGGAGAGGTCGGCCACGGCGCGCCAGGCGAGCGCGTACGCCCCCTGGGCCCGGTTCGACCCGGCGTAGAACCACTCCTCCAGCTCCGCCAGGGTGGGGGTCCCCCGGAGGGCGAGCGCCACGTTGGTGGCGAGGACGTTTTCCCGGTCCCACTCGCGCGCCGCGACGGCGGCGTATCCCTCGTCGAACCACCGGGGCGGGAGCTCGCCCATGAATTCGTGCAGCGCCAGGTGCGCCAGCTCGTGGCGCAGCACCGCCACCGGATCGCCGGCGTCGCTGGTGGCGAAGCGCCCCTGCATCACGATGCGCCGCTCGCGCGGGAGGGCGATGGCGGCTCCCCACTCCGGGGCGCCGGTGGTGAGGGCGCGGAAGGCGGCGGCGTTCGGGGCGAGCTGCACGAGCACCTGCGCCCGCGGGCGGGGCAGTCCCGGGAAGGTGTCGGTCGCCACCGCCGCCTCGGCGAGCGCGCGGGCCAGCACCGTGTCGGCGGGGGCGGACTCCACCACGATGCGTCCGCGCACGGTGCGCACCGCCCCCGGAAGCCCCTCCTGCGCCCCCGCCGGCGACGCGGGCGCCTGCGCGAGCCCCGCCGCGAGCGCCAGGACGCGCAGGACGCGCCGGACGCGCCGGACGCGCCGGACGCGGCGCGCCGGCGCCAGGGGGCGGGTCAGGGCTCCCCTCCCTCCTCCACCGTCTGCAGGACCTCCGCGCAGCGCTTTCCCCACGGGTTGAACTTGTTCGCGGCGTAGCCCTGGCGCCACGTATCCATCGCCTCGTCGCGCTGCCCGTTGAACCAGTAGGCGCGCCCCAGCTCGTAGTAGGCCTGTATGAGGTTCGGCCCCAGCGCGAGCGCCTTCTGGAAGAAGGTCTGTGCGTCCTCGAACATGTCGCGCTCGAGGTACACGAGCCCCAGGTAGAAGTGCGCGTACAGCGTGGCCTTCTTGTCGTTGTCCAGGCGGATGGCGCGCGAGAGGTGCTCGATCGCCTCGCCGAAGATGCGCTTCTTGAGGCAGATGTAGCCCACGTTGATGCGCGCCAGCGCGTTGGCCGGCTCGCGCATCAGCACCTGCTGGAACTGCATGAGCGCGTCGTCGTACTTCTCGTTGAGCATCATGGCCCAGCCGAGGAGCGACTCGGCCTGCGGGTCGCCGGGGGAGAGCTCGAGGGCGCGGCGCAGCGAGGCCTCCGCGCCGTCGTAGTCGCCCACCGAGAGCCGGCTCCACCCCTTCTCGATGAAGGTGGAGGCGCCGATGTGGTCCGCGTGCACCACGGGCCGGTCCCCGGAGAACTCGGGGGCGAGCGAGGGGGCGGCGGAACCCAGCCCCTTCCACTTGTCCACGAGCTTCTTCACCTCGTCCTTGAGCGCGGAGAGCTCGGCGACGTCGTGCTCGAGCGCCTTGTACAGGGCCACGATGTCGCCCTTGAGCGCGTCGCGCTCCGCGGCGGCGGTGGGAGCCTCGAGGCGCGCGTCGAGGGCGCCGTAGCGTGCGCGGTATCCGGCGGCCGCCTGGCCGGGCACGGGCACCCCCGCCGCGCCTCCCTCGGGCCCGCTCACTGCGCGCTCGCCTCCACCGCGCGCGCGAGCTGGATGCGTTCGGTCGTGGAGAGCAGGCGCTTCACGTCGAGGAGGATGGTGAGCTTCTCGCCCGTGCCGACGAGCCCGCGCAGGTAGGCGCCGGCCAGCCCGCGGAAGATCGCCGGCGGGGGCTGCACGGCGTCCGGGTCGTAGGCGCTCACCTCGAGCACCTCGTCCACCACCACCCCCACCCATTCCTGCTCGCCGTGCATGACGACGATGCGCGTGGTGCCATCGGTCCCCCCGTCGGGGAGCTCGAAGCGGCGGCGCAGCCCGATCACGGGGACCATGCGCCCCTGGTACTCGACCACGCCGTCCATCCAGGGGGGGACGTCGGGGATCGCGCGGGGGGCCTGCCAGCGGAGCACGCGCTCCACGTCGTGCACGTCGGCGGCGAAGCGGTCGTCGCCGAGGCGGAACACCACCATCTTGCGGGTCACGGCGGTCATGCGGTCTCCTGTGGCTTCACGTCCCCCTGCCCTTCCACGGACTGGCCGCCACCGAGGGCGGCAACGAGGGCGCCCACGTCGAGCAGCGCCACGAGGCGGGCGCCATGCGGGGCGACGCCCACCACCACGTCGCCCGCCATCCCGCCCCCGGGCGCAGGCTGCAGCCCGTCGCGGGGGATGGCGATCACGTCGATGACGTCGTCCACCAGCAGCGCGAGGCGGGCGTCGCCGCGGCGGATCACGAGCGCGGTGGCGGGGGCCTCGGCGCGCGCGCCGAGCACCGCCTCCGCCGAATAGGCGGGCACGAGGGCCTCGCGCACCACGACCACGCCGCGCAGCGCGCCGGTCGCTCCCGGCAGCTCGTGCAGCGCGGTCACGTCCACCGCCTCCTCCACCTCGGCGAGGGGCGCGGCAAAGGACTCGCGCCCCACGCGGAAGAGGAGGGCGGCGTCGGCGCCCGCGATGCGGCCCTCGCGGTCGTTGCTCCCGCCACCCGGGCCCCCGCCGGTCATGCGACCCCCCGCGCGACGCGCGCGACCATGCCCGTGACCGCCGCCGCGACCTCGCCGAGGGGGGCCACGCGATCGGCCCCCGCGACCTGGAGCGCGGCCTGCGGCATCCCGTAGATCGTGGAGGTCGCCCGGTCCTGCACCACGGCCTGCCCGCCGGCGTCGCGGATCGCCTGCAGCCCGGCGGCGCCGTCGCGCCCCATCCCCGTGAGCACCACGCCCACCGTGGCCGCGCCGAACACCGAGGCCACGGAGCGGAAGAGGGGATCGGCCGCGGGGCGCACCCCCCAGATGGTGGGGCTGTCCGCGTCGATCGCGATCGCCGGCCCCGACTCGCGTGCCACCACGCGCATGTGCGAGCCGCCGGGGGCGAGGTACACGTGCCCCGCGCGCACCGCCTCGCCGTGCGCGGCCTCGTGGACGGGCAGCGCGCTCATCGCGTCGAGCCGCTGCGCGAGGGAGCGGGTGAAGCCGGCGGGCATGTGCTGCACCACCAGCACGGCCGCCGCGAGCCCGGCGGGGAGGGCGGGGATCACCTCGGCGAGGGCGCGCGGCCCCCCGGTGGAGGCCGCGATGGCGACCGCCGAGCGGGCCCCGCCGGCGCTGCCCGCGGTGCGCCGCGGCGGCTGGGCCGCGCCCACCGGGGGGCGCACCAGCATCCCCACGCCGCGCAGGTTGGTCTCGCGGCCCGCGCGCAGCGCCTGGAGCAGCCGCTCCCCCACGCGGTCGATGTCGAGCGACACCGCGCCCGAGGGCTTGGCCACGAAGTCCACCGCGCCCAGCTCCAGGGCGCGGAGGGTCACGTCGTACCCCGCCTGCGTGGTGGTGGCGCTGAGCATCACCACGGGCCGCGGCGCCTCGCTCATGATGTAGCCGAGGGTCTGCAGCCCGTCGAGCCCGGGCATGTCCACGTCGAGGGTGACCAGCTGCGGCTCCAGCGCGTGCAGCTGGCGCAGCGCGTCGTGCCCGTCCCGCGCGGTGCCCACCACGCGGAACTCGCCGGTGGCCTCGATGAGCCCCGGGATGAGGCGCCGCATGAAGGCGCTGTCGTCCACCACGAGGACGGTGGTGGGGGCGGGGCTAGAGGACACGCGACCCCGCGCGCAGCGACCGGACCTCGACGCGCCCGTCGGCCAGGTGGAAGTACACGCTGCGGCCGTAGTCCCCGCCCACGTCCTCGCCGACGACGGGAATGCCGGCGAGCTGCAGGGCGGCGCGCGACGCCTCGATGTTCCGCTCGCCCACGTTGAGCCCCCCGCTGGGCAGGAGGCCGGCGAACATGCTGGCGCCCCCCACGAGGCGTGCCTCCACGCTCCCGCGCGCGCCGAGGCGGCGCATCTCCTCGAGGAGGAGGGGGACCGCGGTCTCCGGCGTCTTCGCGGGGTTGTCGTCGCGGCGCGTGAGGGTGCGCGAGGGGAGGAGGACGTGCGCCATCGCGCCCACCCCCGCGCGCGCGTCGTGCAGGATGATGGCGACGCACGAGCCGAGTCCCACGGTGGCGAGCACCGCGCCGCGCTCCGCCGCCGCCGCCCAGTCGGCGACGCGCACGTGGACGAGGCTCATGCGGGCTTCCGGAAGATGCGCTCACGCGCATCCACGGCCACGAAGCGGCGGCGGGCCTCGCCGAGCAGCGTCTCCACCTTCCCCAGCACGAGGAAGCCGCCGGGGGCGAGCGCGTCGAAGAAGGTGCTGAAGCAGCGCTCCTGCGAGTCGCGGTCGAAGTAGATCAGCACGTTGCGGCACATCACCAGCTGGAAGCCGCCGCGGATCGGGGGCGGGTCGCGCAGGAGGTCGTGCGACGTGAAGCGCACGAGCGCGGCCGCCGCGGGGTCCACGCGATAGGGCGCATCGGGGGCGAAGTACCGCCGCCGCACCTCCGGGGGGACCTCGGCGAAGTCCTCCTCGTCGAACCCGCCCTGCGCCGCGGCGGCGAGGCAGCGCTGGTCGATGTCGGTCGCGAGCACCTGCACGCGAGACAGCTCGGGCAGCCGCCCCGCCTGCTCGAGGTACCGGTGGAACAGGACCGCGAGCGAATAGGGTTCCTGCCCGCGCGAGCACCCCGCGCTCCAGGCGCGCACCGGGCCGGCCGTGGCCGCGAAGACCTCCGGGAGCACGCGCGCGGCGATCGCGTCCCACGCCTCGCGGTTGCGGAAGAGCTTCGTGACGTTGATGGTGAGCGCGTCGATGAGCTTGTCGAACTCGGGCGCGTCGCCGTCGAGGAGCCGCGCGTAGTCGGCGTAGCTGTGCACGCCGCGCGCGCGCATGCGGACCGCGATGCGGCGCCGCAGGCACTTCTCCTTGTAGCTCGCGCAGCCGAACCCCCGCTCGCGGGCGATCTTCTCCGTGAGCAGGCGGAACCCTGCCTCGTCGTGGCCCTCGGTCATTGCGTCCGTCACTGCAACTGGCGAACCGACTCGAGGTTGGTGCGCACGATGGCGTTGTCGGGATCGAGCTCGAGCGCGCGCTCCCAGCACCGGGCCGCGTCCTCGCGCGCCATGCGCCGGAAGTGGATGTTGCCGAGGCGGAGCCACACGTCGTCGCCGAGCCCCGGGTCGGCCTTGACCGCGCGCTGGTAGGCGTCGAAGGCCTCGTCGTAGCGGCCGGCCCGGTAGAGGCAGTCGCCCAGGTTCTTGTGGAGCTGCGGCAGGGTGGGATCCTCGGCGAGGCCGCGCTCGAGGGCGGCGGTGGCCCCGTCGATGTCGCCGCGGCGCTCGCGGAGGACGCCGTCGTCGTTGTGCAGCACGGCGGCGCGCGGGTGGGCCGCGAGCCCCTCCGCCACGAGCGCCGCGGCGCGCGGCAGGTCGCCCTGCAGCGCGGCGCCGAGCACCGCGAAGTGGAACCAGAGGGGGGTGGGCGGCTTCGCGCCGAAGAGGCCGCGCGCGCCCTGGAAGGCGGCGTCGGCCGCGGCCACGTCGCCCAGCCGCAGGGTGACGATGCCGAGGGAGGTGTGCACGCGCGCGTCCTTCGCGCCGCCGCGGCGCAGCGCATCCTCGAGCACGGTGCGCGCCTCCTCGAAGCGGCCGAGCCGCTCCAGCCCGAAGGCGAGGTTGTGGAGCACCGCCGGGCGCGCACCCGGTGCCGCCGCCGCCTCGCGGAAGACGCGCACCGCCTCGTCCCACTGCTGCTGCCGCAGCAGGATCAGCCCGAGGAAGAAGCGCGCCTGCGGGTCGTTGTCGCGCAGGTCGAGCACGCGGCGGAACTCCCGCTGCGCCTCGTCGAGCATCCCGGTGCGGTAGAAGGCGATGCCAAGGTTGTGGTGCTCCTCCACCTTGGCCTGCGACACCGCGGGGATCGACGGACGCGACTTCCCCACCCGCTGGATGAACCCCGCGGTCGCGAGGCCGAAGAGCGCCTTCCCCACCTCGAATTCGCCGAGCCCCGATTCCTCGATGAGCCCCGTCACGTCGCGGCGGCCGTCGATCAGGTCGAGCACGCGCTTCTGGTCTCCCTCGGGCTTCACGTCGCTCGCCTCGAGGCGGGGGCGGTCCAGCTCGAAGATCACGTCGAAGCTGGGGACCTTCTTCTCGATGAGGCTCCACTCGTCGACCCGGCGCGCCCCCTCGAGGAGGAGCGACTCGGGGTTGATCGACACGGTGACGTCCTGCGCCTCGGGGGCCACGTCGGCCTCGAAGTTGAACGTCCCCTCGGTCCAGGTGAAGAGGAAGTACACCGCCTCCTCGATCTGCACCCGCACCACGTCCTCGAGTTGCTCGCGCCGCAGCGAGCCCTGCGCCACCAGCAGCTCGCCGACGCGCACGTTCGGGTGCACGTGCTGCGCATCGATCGCGCGCTGGAGCTGCTCGGGGGAGATGATCCCGTTCTTCACCAGGAGGTCGCCGAGCCGGTCGCGCCGGTTCACGATCGACGCGTAGCTGATGCGCCCCTGGTTGAAGTAGATCGAGCCGAACGATCCCTTGTGCGACACGCTCAGGCAGCCGGTCTTCTTGCCGAGCGAGAGGAGCTGGAGGACGTCGGGAAGGCTGGCTTCCTTGAGGCTGCCCCGGATCGCCATCAGCGCGCCTCCTCGATGAGCCGGGGGCTGATCTCGGGCCACTCCCACACGACCTTCTCCCCGTCGAGGAAGAAGGCGTCGGCGCCGACGGCGGCCACGGGCATGGAGAGCCGTGCCGTCCGCGCCGGCGTCGCCGCCGGCTCCGCCGTCGCCGCCAGCTCCGCGGGGTCGGGCCGCGCCATCTCCACGACCAGCCCCCCCTCGAGGCGCGAGCGGATCCGGTCGTCGAGCCAGGCGAGGTCGCGCGGGGGGCGGTCGGCGGTGAAGACGAGCTGCTTCCCCTCCCCGGCCAGGGCATTGAACAGGTGGAAGAGCTCCTCCAGGGTGCGCTCCTTCCCTTCCAGCCGCTGGAGGTCGTCCACCACCAGTGCGTCCACCGAGCGGTAGCGGGCGCGCCACCGGCCCACCGTGCCGTCGCGCAGGGCGTCGATCAACTCGTCGGCGAAGGACTCGCCGTTCACGCAGGCCACGCGCAGCCCCGACCCGTTCGCCCCCACGAGCGCGTTCCCGATCGCGTGCGAGAGGTGCGTCTTCCCGGCGCCGGGGCGCCCATGCAGGTAGAGCGGGTTGTAGCGCGCACCCGGCTCCGCGATCACCGCGTCGGCGGCGTTCACCGCCACCGCGTTCGCCGGCGAGGCCTGGAGGTTCGCGCGGTGGAAGTCGGGGAGGGGGCCGGGCGGGGGCGACGCCGCCGCCTCGAGCTGCTCCACCAGCCGCTCCGCCGCCTGGAGCATCTCCGGGTCGTGGAAGCGCACGTCCCCCTCGACGCCCGGGTCCAGCGCCACCGCGTGCGCTTCCAGCTCGCGCAGCCGCTCCACCAGGGCGCCGAAGCCGCGCAGGAGCGCCTCCCAGTTGGGGGGCGGGTCGCCGGCGGCGAGCATCGCGTCGAGCTGCGCGGTGCGGTAGCCCAGCGCCCGCCATTCCTCCGCCGCCTCCGCCACCCGCGTGCGCCAGGCATCCACGTGCTCCGCGACGGCCACCGCCATGTCGTTCAGGAAGCCGTCGAAGCCCAGCCCCATCACCGCGGGCGCGGGCGCGGGGAGGGGGGCGAGCCCGAGGATCCCGGGCACGCGGTCGGGCTCCACCAGTCCCTCGCCCAGCGCCTGATGGGCCACGACCTTGTTCAGCGCCCCCTGCATCTCGCGCACGTTGGCGAACTCCAGCCGCGCCAGTGCCTCGAGCACCCCCGGGACGAAGCGCACCCCGCGGTCCTCGGCCTTCGCCCGCAGGATGGCGATGCGCGTCTCGACGTCGGGGACGCCGATGTCCACCGTGAGCCCCCCGGAGAGGCGCGACAGCAGCCGGTCGTCCACGTCGGAGATCTCGCTCGGCGGCCGGTCGCTCGCCATCACGATCTGCTTCCCCGCCGACTGCATGGCGTTCAGGAGGCGCAGCACCTCCGTCTGCGTCTCCGGCCGGCCGGTGAGGAGCTGCACGTCGTCGAGCAGCAGGAGGTCCACCTGCTGGAAGCGCGCCTTCAGCCGGTCGGTGGTGTTGGCGGCGATGGCGGCGTGCAGTTCCTCCACGAACTCGTCGAGGGGGACGTAGGCCACGAGCAGCCCGTCGTGCCGGTCGCGCGCGGCGTGGGCGATCGCGCCCATGAGGTGGGTCTTGCCCAGCCCGGAGTTGCTGTAGATGAAGAGCGGGTTGTAGACCGCGCCCGGCGACTCCGACACGGCGTGCGCCGCCGCCACCGCCAGGCGACTGGCGGCGCCGACGACGAAGGTGTCGAAGCGGAAGCGCGGGTCGAGGGCCACCCGGCTACTTCTCTCCCGCCGGCGCCGCGCTCAGGCGGCGCAGCACCAGCTCCGAGATCCCGCGCAGTGTCTCGAACACCCCGGGCCCGTGCAGCGCGTCGGCGCTGAACTCGGGCACGTTGCGGAAGTTCAGGGCGTCGGACAGCTCGTCCACCGTGAGGATCAGGTCGCGCGGGAGGTCCTGCTTGTTGTACTGGATCACCAGCGGGGTCGCGCGCGGGTCGAGCCCATGCTCGGCGAGGTTCGCGTGCAGGTCCTGGAAGGACTCGATGTTCTCCTGGAGCTGGCGCGCCTGGCTGTCGGCCACGAACACCACCCCGTCGGCCCCCTGGAGCACCAGCTTCCGCGTCGTCTGGTAGTAGACCTGCCCCGGGACGGTGTAGAGCTGGAACTTGGTCGTGAAGCCGGAGATGCTCCCCAGGTCGAGGGGGAGGAAGTCGAAGAACAGGGTGCGGTCGGTCTGCGTGGCGAGCGAGACCATCTTCCCCTTCCGGTCTTCCGGCACCTGCCCGTAGATGTAATGCAGGTTCGTCGTCTTCCCCGACCGCCCTGGGCCGTAGTAGACGATCTTGCAGGTGATCTCGCGGGTCGCGTAGTTGACGAGGGACACGGGCGCGGGAACGGGGGCGGGGGCGGGGAGAGTGGAATCTACTCGGGATCAGGCCCGGCCGAACAACACGGCGAGGTTCCTGTTCAGTTCATGCTCGAAATGCGTCGCGAGCACCGGCGGCGCGTCCTCGGGCAGGGGGGGGGCGACGGCGGCGATCGCGGAGCGGAACTCCTCGAAATACAGACGGACGAGACCGAGCGAGGTCTCCCGGTCGAACACGGTGAGCATCAGGTACGGGCCGCGGGGGGTTTCCCCCGACGCGAGGTACATCTGCCGCGCCTCCCCCGCGTGGTGCAGCTCGCGGAAGGCGCGCCCCTCCAGCTGGCGCCCCAGCTCCCCGGAGGAGGCGTGGATCGCGGCGCCGAGGGCGCAGGCCGACATCACGTCCACGGAGCGGGTGAAGCCATGCTGCGCCATCACCTGGCCACTGGGGTGCATGAGGAGGGCGAGCTCCACCTCCGCCTCGGCCACGAACTGGCGCAGGGGGGCCTCGACCCACTTCTCGACGACGGCGGTCTGGCTCACGTGAGCTCCTCCGCCGCCCGGAGCAGCGCCATGCGGATGGAGCCGACGTTCGCCTCGGGAATGGCGACGACGATCAGGGCGAGGTCGCCCCGCCCGACGGCGAGGATGCGGCCGGCGGCGGCATCGAGCTGGAGGAAGCGCACGGCCCCCATCCCCGCCGCCTCGGCCGAGAGCCGCGCCTTGCGGTAGAGCGAGGCGGCGAGCGCGGCGACCCGGTCCCCGCGCACCCCCACCTGGAGGCGCTGGTCCACGACGATCCCATCCCGCTCGCTCACCACGAGGCAGGCGGTCACCCCCCGCTGGCGGGTGAGGGTGTCGAGCATCCCGGTGAAGGGGGATCCGATGGGGGCGGTCATCGCCGGCTGGCCCCTCCCCCGCCCGTCCCCAGCCACCGGACGGCGGTGGCCAGGCAGCGGTCGAGCACCCGGCGCACGAGCCCGAGGGGGGTCTGCTGCCCGGCGGCGAGGACCACGACCCCTTCGTCGGCGGTGGGCGCCATGGCCACCGTTGCTGCTTCGGTCTCGAAGACGATCGAGCGCCAGCCGCCGATGTCGAGGAAGCGGGTGGCGCGCTCCGCCTCGACGCTCACCCCGCTCAGCGCCGCGCCGATCTCCTGGGCCACGTCCTCCCCGTCGGCCACGTAGTACGCGCCGCCCAGCACCAGGCCGTCGCGATCGAGCAGGATGGCCGCCTGGTCGGCGGCGTCGAGGGCGTCCTGGAAGAGCAGCCGCGGGTCGTCCGCCGGGAGGGGGGGCACCTCGGGGGGGGCGGGCGCGAGCTCCGGCGACGCGATCGCCGCCCGCACGTGGCGCAGGGCGGTGATGAGCGTGTCGTCCTGCGGTGCGTCGGCGGCGGCCGCCGCCAGGTACTGCTCGGCCTCCACGACCCGCCCCTGGTTGAAGAGGATGAATCCCATCCCCTTCTGCGCCCCCGCGTGCCCCGGGGCGAGGCGGAGCACCATGTCCCACTCGTCGAAGGCGCGCTCCAGCTCCCCGCGGTCGGCGTGGATGCGGGCGAGCACGTCGTGCCCGTCGGCGAGGTGCGGGTGCCGCTCGAGGCCGCGCACGGCGATCCGGTGCGCGAGGTCGAGCTGCCCCTGGCGGCGCAGCCCTTCGGCGAGGGGGAGGAAGGCGAGGCTGGCGGGATCGCGCGCCAGCTCCTCGCTGAGGCGGCGGATGTCCTCACTCATGGAGCTGCGCCTCGAGCAGCGCCACCAGGCGGCGCACCGCCTCGATGCCCTGCATCACCGCGGTGGCGTTCCCGTCGCCGGGCGGGGTGGTGCGGAGGAAGTGCTCCCAGCTCGCGAGCGCGCCCGCGAAGTCGCCCACGCGGGCGGCGGCGAAGCCCAGGTCGCGGTGCACCTCCACCGCCATCGGGTCGGCCTGCGCCGCGCGGCGCAGCTCCTCGATCGCGTCGCCCTGCCGGCCGAGGCGCGAGAGGGCGCGCGCCATGAGCCGTCGCGCCTCCGAGCGCGCGGGATCGATCGCGCGCGCGGCGGTCGCCGCGGCGAGCGCCCCCTCCGCGTCGCCCGCGGCGAGTGCCGCGTACGCCTCGGACAGCCGGTCCTCCGCCTCGGCGGTGACGCGCACCCCACCGCTCGAGCGCCGCTCGGGGGTGCGCACCTGCACCACGCCGGTGGTGACCAGGCCGTAGACGACCTTCGCCACCTCGAACTCGCCGCGCGAGAGCGCGCCGGCGATCGCCCGCAGGTCGCGCGCGCCGTCGATGCTCGACAGCACCTCCCACTCGTGGGGCAGGAGGTCGAGTTGCGGGGGGTGCTCCTCCGCCACGGGAGCGAAGCTGGGGATCACCGAGAGGCTCGGGATCTTGTGCGCGATGCGCGACCACTCGTCGATGCGGCGCGCCCCCTCCATGAGGAGGGACTCGGTGGCGAGGCGGACCTCGGGATGGGCGATGGCGTCGCCCGGGGCCGACTCCTCGAAGGAGAAGAAGCCCTCGCGCCACGACATCAGCTCGAAGACGACGCTCTCCACCTGCAGCCGCAGCTGGCGGTCGAGCTCACGGCGCGAGAGCACCCCGTCGCGGACCAGCCGCTCCCCGAGGGGGACCCCGTCGGCGCCGGTGCGCGCGCGGCCGATGTCGTCGGCGGTGACCCGCCCGCTGCGCAGGAGGAGGGACTCGAGGGTGCTCGGCTGGCTGCGCATCGTGGCCCGCACGATCTTGCCGGCGTCGAAGTGGACGATCCCCTCGTCGTCGCGCAGGTCCGAGGTGACGCGCAGCTTCCCCGTCTTCCGGCTCAGGTCGAGCAGCTGGAAGACGTCGTGGATGCCGAGTTCGCGAAGCGGGCCTTCGATCGCCATGGCTCAGCCTCGCGCCGCGGCGGCGGGCGGCGGCGCGGCATCCTGCGGGGCCGCGGGGGTGAGGCGGCCGCCGAGGATGGCGCGCAGGTCGGTGGCGCTGCGCATCTCGCGGCGCGCGCGGCGGCCGTACTCCCCGGCGGGATCGAGGGCGAGCACCCGGTCCCAGCGCGCGATCGCCTCGTCGAAGCGCCGCTGTTCCGCGAGCCAGGTGCCCTCGTGGAAGAGCGCGCCCACGCTGTCGGGCTGGAAGCGCAGCACCCGGGAGAAGGCGGTCATCGCGTCGCCGCGCCGTCCCAGCTCGAGGAGCACCTCGCCGAGGGCGATGAGCGCGTCGAAGTGGTAGGGGTCGCGCTCCAGGAGCGCCACGAGCAGGGCGAGGGCCTCGGGGGCGCGGGCGGTGTCGCGGCGCAGCGCCGACAGCTCGAGGATCGCCTCCGCGTACGTCGGCACCGTCTCGAGGGCGGCGAGCAGCTCGGCCTCCGCCTCGCGCACCATCCCCTTGGCGGCGAGGATGCGGGCCACCTTGTGGCGGGCGACGGCCAGGTCGCCATCGAGCTCCAGCGCGCGGCGGTAGGAGGCCATCGCCCCCTCGAAGTCGCCGAGCGACTGCGCGATGTCGCCGATCTTCTGGTGCACGTCGGCGCGCACCGGGGCCACGCGGCGGGCGACGTCGAGCGCCTCGAGGGCGCCGGCGGGATCGCCCGACTCGGCGCGCGCCGTGGCGGCGAGCATCAGGCGGCTGATGGCTTCCGGCGACTGCGCGAGGGCCGCCTCGGCGATCGGCCGCGCCTCCCCGGGACGGCCGAGCCGGAGCAGCGCCCAGGCCTCGCCCTGCATCGCGTCGGCGTCGTCGGGCGCCTCGGCGCGCGCCTCGCGGTAGCGCTCCAGCGCCTCGCCGAAGAGTCCCTGCTTCGCGAAGATGTTGCCGTGCAGCACGAGGCCGGCCGCGCGCGGCGCGCCCCGGGCCATGGCGCGCGTGACCTCCGCGCCGGCGCGGTCGAGCAACCCCTTGGAGAGGTAGTCGGCGGCGGTGGCGAACGGGTCCGCGTCGCCAGCCTCCGCGGGCACGGCGGCGGGGGGCGGGGCGAGGTCGCGGAAGACGTTGTCGAGGAGGCCGGCGTCGAAGTCGAAGGCCTCGACCCCCTCCTCGACACGGTGCTCCCCGTCCAGCTCCGGGCGGATGGAGAGGTCGGGATCCTCGTACTCCAGGTCGATCGCGAGCTCGAACTTCTGCTTCACGTAGTAGGGCTCGAGCTCGAGGGCGCGCTTGGTCTCGCGCAGCGCCCCCTCGAAGTCGCCGAGGTTCGACAGCGTGAAGCTGAGGTTGTAGTGCGCCTCGGCGTAGTCGGGACGCGCCTCGATGGCGTGGGAGAAGGCGTTGCGCGCGTCGTCGAAGCGGCGCATGTCGCTGAGCACCACGCCGATCCCGTTCCACGCCACCGGCTGCTCCGGCTCCGCGCCGAGCACCTGGCGGTAGGCCTCGAGGGCGAGCTGCGGGCGACCCGCCGACTGGAGGAGGAGGGCGAGGTTGAGGCGCGCCTTGGTGAAGCCGGGCTGCGCGGTGATCGCGTCGCGGAAGGCGGCGACGGCGCCGTCCACGTCGCCCAGGTGGAAGCGCGCGACGCCGAGGTTGTTGCAGGCGAGGGCGTAGCCCGGTTCCGCCTCCACCGCCTTCGCGTAGCTCTCCGCGGCAACGTGCACGCGCCCCGCCTGGTGCAGCGCGACGCCCCGCTCGTTCCAGAGCTTGGGGCTCCCCGGGCTGGCGGCGATCAGCTCGTCGTAGAGGGCGATGGCCGCCTCGGTCTCGCGCCGCACCAGGTGCACCTCCGCCATCGCCTGGAGCACGAGGGGGCGGTCCTCCCCGTCGTCGAGGGCGCGCTTGTACTCGCGGAGCGCCTCGGCGTAGTAGCCCTTCTGGCGGAAGGCGAGCCCGAGGTTGTAGTGCGCAAGCCGCTGCTCGGGCACCACTTCCATGTCGCCCGCGCCGCGGTCCGGGCGCGTGCCGACCATCGCCTCGTACTTCTCCTGGCGGTACTGGTCGAGCGAGAGGTTCGCCTGTGCGCGCCCGAGCGAGGGGTTGAGCTGCATGGCGCGCTTGCTCGCGCCGCGCGCCTCCTCGTGGCGCCCCATGTCGCCGAGGACGAAGCCCATGAGGAAGAGGGCGTCGGCGTTGTCGGGGGTGAGCTCGGTGGCGCGGTGCAGCGCGGCGAGCGCCTCGTCGTTCAGGCCGCGGTTGTAGAGGATCTCCCCCAGGTAGAGCGCGATCACCCCGCTGCGCGGGTCGAGCTGGGCGGCGCGCTCCAGCCAGCGCTGCGCGGCCTCCACGTGGCCGCTCCCCTTCTCCGCCATGGCGAGCTGGATGAGGGCGCCCACGTCGTCGGGGTGGTACTGGAGGAGGGCGGTGAACTCCGCCACCGCCTCGGCGAGCTGCCCGGTGAGGGCGAAGGTGCGGCCCAGCTCCCAGCGCGCGTCGCGGGCATCCGGGTGGGCGCGCACCGCCTCGCGCAGCTCGGCGACGTGCGTGTCGTAGTAGCCGGTGTTGAAGTACGCGATCTCCAGGTTGCGCTGCGCGACCTGCATCTTCGGGTCGAGCTCCAGCGCGCGCATGAAGGCGTCGACCGCCTCCGCGTACAGCCCCTTGTTGTAGTACAGCACCCCCAGGTTGTTGTGCGCCCCGGCGTCCGACGGGTCGATCCGTCGGGCGAACGAGCGCAGCACCTCGCGGTCGCGCTCCGAGCTCAGGGCGGAGGCCATGGGGGGCGGGCGGGGGGCGGCTCAGGCGACGCGGATCGCCTGGAGCATCTTCGTCAGCGACGCGGGATGCGGGAGGAGGAGGAAGAATCCCTTGAGCTTCTCGTCGGTGTCGCTCATGAGGAACTCGCTCTCCACGCAGAACACGTATTCGTGGTCGGCCGAGAACTCGAGGTAGGTGGTGGTGAGCACCGCGGCGGCCATGTCCACCACGAGGTGCGGCGGCGAGGGCTGGAGGATCATCCCCATGAACTCGCTCAGCGCGTTCATGTACGCGGAGCTGAGGATGTTCCCCGCCTCCTTGATCGCCGACTCCTCCATCATCCCCAGGCCGGTGATGGACCCCTCGGGCTTGTGCATCATCAGCTCGGCCATGCGGTAGGCGGCCGGGAGGGGGAAGACGAGCAGCGTGTGCCCGGTGACGTCGCCCACCATCTTGAGCAGCACCGCGGCGATGGGGTTCTCCGCGTCGCCGATCTGCTCGGGGACGTCCTCCACGCGGGTCGCGGTGATGCGCGGGACGCTGATCATGATGCGCCCCCCGATCATCTGCGAGAGGGCCGTGGCGGCGTGCCCCGCGCCGATGTTCGACACCTCCCGCAGGGCATCGAGTTGGTTGGGCTGCAGCTCGCGTGTGTCTTCCATGGCAGGGCTCAGAGGAGGCTGGTGACGTCGAGGATCAGCGCGGGGGCGCCGTCGCCGAGGATCGTGGCGCCGCCGAAGAGCGTGAGCCCTCCCCGAACGCCATCGAACTGCTTGACCACGATTTCCTGCTGTCGCGTGAGCTCGTCCACGAGGAGCGCCACGCGCCGCTCCGCCGTCTCGAGCACCACGACCTGCTCGTTGGGGGGCGCCGCATCCCCCACCTGGACGAGCTCGCGCAGCCGCACCACCGGCAGCACGTCCTCCCGCAGCACGAGCACCTCGCTGCCCTGCACGCGGCGGATGGCCCCCGGGGCCAGCTCCGCGGTCTCCGCCACGTGCGTGAGCGGGATGGCGTACGTCTCCCCTCCCACCCGCGCGAGCAGCGACCGGATGATCGCCAGCGTCAGCGGCAGGCGCAACGTCACGGCGGTGCCCTGCCCCGGCTCGGAGCGGATGTCCACCGCCCCGCCGAGGGCCCGGAGGCGGTTGATCACGACGTCGAGCCCCACGCCGCGCCCCGAGAGGTCGGTGATCCGGTCGGCGGTGGAGAAGCCGGCGCGGGAGATCACGCGCACCAGCTCCTCGTCGGACAGCTCGGCGCGCGAGGCGTCGACCAGCCCCGCCGCCTGCGCCTTCCGCAGCACCTTGTCGCGGTCGATCCCCCGGCCGTCGTCGGTCACGCGGATGACGATCGCCGAGCGGTCGCGCAGGGTGCTGAGGGTGAGGCGGCCGGCGCGCGGCTTCCCCGCGGCCAGGCGCACCTCGGGGGGCTCGAGCCCGTGGTCGATGGCGTTGCGCAGCAGGTGCACCACGGGGTCGCCGATCTCGTCGAGCATCGAGCGATCGAGCTCGATCTCCTTCCCCTCGATGACGAAGTCCACCTCCTTGTGCACGAGGCGGGCGGCGTCGCGCACGAGGCGGGGGAAGCGGTCGAACACCTGCCACACGGGGACCATGCGGCTCTGCATGATCTCGTCCTGCAGCTCGCCGATCAGCCGCGAGGCCTGGTTCACGGTGTCGGTGAGCCCGCCGTGCCCAATCGTGGCGGCCAGCTGCGCCAGCTGCCCGCGCGAGATCACCAGCTCCCCGATCACGTTCATGAGCGCGTCGAGGCGGCGCAGGTCGATGCGCACGTGCTGCTGCTGCCGCACGCCGGCGGGCGCCGCCGGCGCGGCCGGCGCG
>DASWVQ010000269.1:0-5858 GCA_036401195.1 Gemmatimonadaceae bacterium | reverse complement strand
GGCGCCGCCGCCCCCGCCGACGCCCGCCCCGCCTGCGGCCACACCGGGCGCTGGGACGCCTGCACGATCGCCGAGCGCCTCGACCGCTCCGGCCTGGCCCCGCAGCCGGTGACCGACGCCGCTCCGCACCCGCTCCTCGGCGCCCCGGCCGCCGCGTGGACGGTGGGGAACGCCCGCCTCCTCGTCTTCGTCTACCCCGACAAGGCCGCCCGCGAGGCGGCGCAGAAGAAGCTCCCCCCGGCGCAGTTCCTCACACCGCAGGAGGAGGTGGGGATGAACGCCATGCCCACCCTGATCGCGAGCGAGAACCTCCTGGCCCTCCTCGACTCGCGGAACGAGCACCAGCGCGAGCGGGTGGCCGACGCGATCACCGCCGGACCGCCGCAGGCCGACCGCTGACGCGGTCGTTGCGACACACGGCTCATCTCGTCAGCATTCGGTACCTGACGTGACGCGCACTTCACCCCCCCGCGGCGGCCCTCCGGAGGATCGCGACAGCAAAGACGCACCTGAGCGCCAGCTCAGCGCGCCTGGCGCTGCTCCGCACCCGGAACTCCCGGCTGACGATCCCGACGCCACCAAGATCTTCCGCGCCGGCCACCGGTTCAGCGGCCTCGGATCCGGCCTCATGGCCCGCCAGCCGAGCCCCGCCCCCGACGAGGCGGTCGCCGCCCTCAAGGTGTGCCCCCACTGCGGCGCCGAGTACGAGACCGGCGCCCGCTTCTGCCCCACCGACGGCGCCGCCCTCCGCCCCAAGTCCGGCTCCGATCCGCTCGTCGGCCGCGTCCTCGCGGAGCGCTACCACGTGCTGAAGATGGTCGCCGAGGGGGGGATGGGGCGCGTCTACCTCGCCGAGCACGTGCGCATGAACCGCCAGTGCGCGATCAAGGTCATGCGTCAGGCGCTCGTCGAGGATCCCGATTCCGCCGCCCGCTTCGCCCGCGAGGCCTCGAACGCCGCCCGGATCATCCACCCCAACGTCGCCGCCGTCTTCGACTACGGGGAGGCGGAGGGGCTGGTCTACCTCGTGATGGAGTACGTGGAGGGGGACCCCCTCGGCGAGGTGATCCAGCGCGAGCAGCTGCTCGACCCGCGGCGCGCCCTCGACATCACCCGCCAGGTGTGCGAGGCGCTCATCGCCGCGCACGAGCTGGGGATCATCCACCGCGACCTCAAGCCGGACAACATCCTCGTGACCCGCATGAAGAGCGGGCGCGAGGTGGCGAAGGTGGTGGACTTCGGCATCGCCAAGGCGGTCGCCGACGCCCCGGGGCGCCGCCTCACCGAGACGGGGCTGGTGATCGGCACCCCGGAGTTCATGGCGCCCGAGCAGCTCATCGGCGATCCCGCCGACGCCCGGAGCGACATCTACGCCCTGGGGTGCATCACCTACCTGATGCTCACCGGGATCCCGGTGAGCGACGCCCCCACGCGCGAGGGGATGCTCAAGCGCCGCCTCCACGAGCCGGCGCCGCACGCCCGCGTCGACAACCCCGCGGTGCCCCGTGAGCTGGACGAGGTGGTGGCGAAGATGCTCACCCCCTCTCCCGCCGACCGATGGCAGTCGGCGACGGAGCTGAAGGCGGCGCTCGACGCGATCCCCCTCGCCAGCACCCCCACCGGAACGGTGCCCGCCGCCGCGGCCGCCGCGGGGGCCGCGGGAAACGCCGGCGCGTCGACCAATCGCCCCACGCCGCGCAGCGCGGCCACGATCACCTTCGAGACCCCCTCCCGCCCCTCATCGCCGATGAAGCGGGTCCGGCGGCGCTGGCCCGCGATCCTGGGGATCGGGACCGTGGTCGCCGGGGCGGCGGTCGCCCTCTACGTGCGGAACTCCCGCGTCGAGCGCCCGACCGCGGCCACCCGGGTGGCCGCGGCCCCGGTGGACTCCTCGAAGCTCCCCGCGGTGCTCCCGGCCCCCGTCACGGATTCCGCGGCGAAGGAAGGGGCGAAGGCCCCGGTGCCAGTGCCGGTGGCGAGCGCCGCGCCCGCGCCGAAGAAGGCGGAGCCGGCCCGCACCCCCATCCCGCGGCCCGCCGCCGGGAACGCAGACACCGTCACGATGCCCCGCATCGCCGGCGCCCGCGTTCCCATCGAGGCGATCGCCCGGGCCATCGAGTCGGGCGACATCGCCCGGGTGCAGGCGGCCTGGCCGGGGCTCACCGACCGCCAGCGCACCTTCTGGGAGAAGAACGTCTTCGCGCTCACCGAGATGCTCCGCGCCACGGTGCAGTACACCGGGGCCGCACGGCGCCCCGGGGGCGCGGAGGTGGACTTCACCCTCCGCGTGCGCTTCCGCTACCGCTCGGGCGAGACGGGCGCGCTGCGCCCCCAGCGGCTGCACGCGGTGCTGTCGAGCCGCGGCGGCACCTGGAAGATCGACCAGCTCACCGAGCGCTGACCGCCTTGCCGACGCGGGCGCCGAGCTCCTTCGACACCTCATCGAGAAGCCCCGCATCGTAGCCCACCTCCCACTCCTCGCCGGAGGGGCGCCACTGCGCCTCGGCACGCACCACCACCTGCTTCCAGTCGTCCCCCACGAAGTCCACCACCACGCGGGTGCGGTAGCGCAGGTCGGGTACGCCGTCCCGCTCCACGCTCGCTTCCCAGGCGGTCATCGCGAACCCCGCCGACTGGTCGCGCACCTCCACGGTGTGCTTCGCGTCGAGCACGTCGAGGGCCGCGCGCCAGAGCTGCGCCCGCGTCATCCCCTCCCGCACCGGCAGGGTGCGCGTCGCCCGCGTCTCCGCGGTGGACCGCACGAAGGCGTTGGGAGGGGCGTCCGACGTCGCGGTCGCGGACCGGCCGCGGCGCAGGGTGGCGCAGCCCTGCACCGGCAGGGCCGCCGCAAGGGCGAGGAACAGGATTGCGTGGCGGATGGACATGCGTCTTCGGTCGAGGCCCGGCGAATATATCCCATCCCGGCGCCTCCCGGGGGGTGCGGCTCGTCAGGCGCTCCCCGATACGCCGGGGGGTAACAACCCGATTCCCCCCTGACAGGCCGTCCCGTAGTATCCCATCGGTTTTCCCTCCGCCCACCGCGGCTCCCGCCGCCCCCCACCCCCGACTCGACGCATGCGATTCGCCGTACCGACTGAGACCGCCCCCCGCGAGCTGCGCGTAGCGATCACCCCCGACGTGGTGGCCCGGCTGGTGAAGGGCGGGCACGAGGTGGCGGTGCAGCGCGGCGCCGGCCTGCGGGCAGGGTTCACCGACGACGCCTACACCGCGGCCGGGGCGCAGCTGGCCGACGACGCGGCCGCGGCGCATCGCGGCGCTCAGGTGGTGGCCCGCGTGCGTCCCCCCTCGGACGCCGAGGTGGCGATGCTCGACCCGGGGACCGTGCTGCTCTCCCTCCTCCAGCCCGGGCGCAACGAGGCGGTGGCGAAGGCGCTGGCGGCGCGCGGGGTGCGTGCCCTCGCCCTCGAGCTGGTGCCGCGCATCACCCGCGCCCAGTCCATGGACGTGCTCTCCTCGCAGGCGACGGTGGCCGGCTACAAGGCGGTGCTGCTGGGCGCGAACGAGATCGGCAAGTTCCTGCCGATGCTCACCACCGCGGCGGGGAACATCCCGCCGGCGAAGGCCTTCGTCATCGGCGCCGGCGTGGCGGGGCTCATGGCCATCGCCACCGCGCGCCGGCTGGGGGCGGTGGTGTCGGGCTTCGACGTGCGCGCCGCGGCGCGGGAGCAGGTGCTCTCCCTCGGCGCCACCTTCGTGGCGAACGACCTCGCGTCGCCCGGCGCCGAGGCGGCGGGGGGCTACGCCCGCGCGCAGTCCGACGACGAGCGGGAGCGCACCCTCGCGGCGATCGGGGGGCACATCACCGGGATGGACCTGGTGATCACGACCGCCCAGATCCCCGGAAAGGCGGCGCCCCTGCTCATCACCGCGGGGATGGTGCATGGCATGAAGCCGGGGAGCGTGATCGTGGACCTCGCCGCGGAGAGCGGCGGGAACTGCGAGCTCACGAAGCCCGGCGAGACGGTGCAGGTGAACGGGGTGACGATCCTCGGGCCGCTCGACATTGCCGCCACCATCCCGCAGCACGCCTCCCTGATGTTCGCGAAGAACATCCAGAACCTCGTCGGGGAGATCGTGAAGGACGGCCAGCTCGATCTCACCGGTGAGATCGCGTCGAAGATGATCCTCTCAGCATAACGGACATGTTCCTCCTCCAGCTCTACGTCTTCGTCCTCGCCGCCTTCCTCGGCTTCCAGATCATCTCGCGCGTGCCGCCCCTGCTGCACACGCCGCTGATGGCCGCGACCAATGCCATCTCCGGGATCTCCCTGGTGGGCTCCCTCGTGGCGGCGGGCTCCGGGCACGGCACGGTGTCCACCATCCTCGGCTTCCTCGCCGTCGTCTCCGCCAGCTCCAACGTGGTGGGCGGCTTCCTGATCACCGACCGCATGCTCGCGATGTTCAAGCGCGAGGAGCGCAAGCCGGAGGCGAAGGAGACCAAGTGAACGGCGCCTTCGGATTCACCCAGGTCACCTACCTCGCGGCCGCGATCCTCTTCATCATCGGGCTGCGGTCACTGACCCGTCCCGACCAGGCGCGGCGCGGGATGCGCCTGGCCGCGGTGGGGATGCTGCTCGCGATCGTGGGCACGCTGGTGCAGCAGCAGATCGTGGACTACCGCTGGATCGCCGCGGGGCTCGTGGTGGGCGGCGTGATCGGCTACCCCCTGGGGATGTGGGTGCCGATGACGGCGATGCCGCAGCGCATCGCGATCGCCCTCTCCCTCGGCGCCTTCGCGGCGACGCTGGTGGGGGTGGCGGAGTACTGGCAGCGCATCCACGGCGGGGTGGCGATCGGCACGGGCACCATGATCGCCCTCGGCTTCGAGGTCATGCTCGGCGCGCTGACGGTGACCGGCGCCTTCATCGCCTTCGGGAAGCTGCAGGAATTCATCTCGGGACGCCCGGTGACCTACAAGGGGCAGAACGTGGTGAACGGGCTGCTCGCGCTGGTGGTGGTGGGCACCTTCGTCTACCTGGTGGTCAACCCCACCGCGGTCGGCGCCTTCTTCCTCATGATCGCCCTCTCGGCGCTCGTGGGGGTGAGCCTGGTGATGCCGATCGGCGGCGCCGACATGCCGGTGGTGATCGCGCTGCTCAACTCCTACGCCGGCCTGGCCTCGGCGGCGACGGGGTTCGCGCTCGACAACAACATCCTCATCATCTGCGGCGCCCTCGACGGCGCCTCGGGGTTCATCCTCTCGGTGCTGATGTCGAAGGCGATGAACCGCTCCTTCGGCAACATCATCTTCGGCGCCTTCGGCGCGGCCCCGGCGGCCGGCGTGGCGAAGGCCGGCGAGTCGAAGCCGGTGCGCTCCCTCTCGGTGGACGACGCGGCGATCCAGCTCGCCTTCGCCCCCCTGGTGATCGTGGTGCCGGGGTACGGCATGGCGGTGGCGCAGGCGCAGCACCAGGTGCGCGAGCTGGCCGAGCTGATCGAGAAGCGCGGGGGTGAGGTGAAGTTCGCGATCCACCCGGTGGCCGGGCGCATGCCGGGGCACATGAACGTGCTCCTCGCCGAGGCGAACGTGCCGTACGACAAGCTGTACGACATGGACGAGATCAACGCGGAGTTCGACCGGGCCGACGTGGCGCTGGTGATCGGGGCGAACGACGTGGTGAACCCGGCGGCGCGCAGCGACCCGCAGTCGCCGATCTACGGGATGCCGATCCTCGACGTGGACCGCGCGAAGAGCGTGATCGTGATGAAGCGCGGGATGGCGGCGGGGTTCGCGGGGATCGAGAACGAGCTGTTCCACGAGCCGCGGACGGCGATGCTCTTCGGCGATGCGAAGGGGACGCTGGTGAAGCTGATCGGGGAGATGAAGGCCCTCTAGC
>DASWVQ010000268.1:0-12623 GCA_036401195.1 Gemmatimonadaceae bacterium | reverse complement strand
GCCCACCAGCGCGAGCCCGCCGGCGACGCCGCCCGCGTCCCCGTCGGCCGGCGCGGCGCGCAGGGCACCGGCGATCGCGGACCAGTCGGTGAGGGGCGCGGCAATGGCATCGCGATCGGCGCGCGCCATGACCAGGAGCTCACGGTGCGCGGCGCGCTCGCGCGCGCACTCCCCGCACCGCTCGATGTGTTCCGCCTCGCCCGGGGTGGGGAGGTCGTCGGCCAGCGCCGCCAGGCGCTCAGGCGAGAGGTGCTGCATGCTCACGTTCCCGCGGGGTTGGTGCCAGTGTACGGACATCGGGGTCCACCAGGTGTGACAGCAGGCGCCGCAGCTTCATGCGCGCCTTGAACAACTGCGACTTCGATCCCCCCGTGGTGATGCCGAGCTGCTCGGCGATCTCCTCGTGGGTGTAGCCCTCCACGTCGTGGAGGATGAACACCGTGCGTGCGCCGGGCGACAGCTTCGCCGCGGCCTCCTGGATCGAGGCGAGCACGAACGACGAGTCGGTGTCCGGCTCGACCATCGCGCTCGTCTCCTCCACCTCCGTCTCCAGGTTCGCGAACCGCCGCCGGCTGCGCAGCGCGTTCAGCGTGCGGTTCACCGCGATCCGGTGCGCCCAGGTGGAGAACTGCGAGTCGCCCCGGTAGCTGGGCAGCGCGCGAAATATCTGGATCCAGACTTCCTGCGCCACGTCGGCGGCCAGGTCGTGGTCGCCCCCCACCAGCCGCCGGACCACGACGTCGATGTGGGGGGCATGCCGCGACCAGAGCGCGCGCATCGCCCGCTCGTCGCCCTCGATGGCGCGTCTGATGACCTGGAGCTCGTTTTCCATGGTGGCTCGTACGGTTCGTCACGCGCCGGGGATTCGAGGGTTTACTCCCTCTCGCAGTCATCCCGACCGGCACCAAGGGATCCGGCCCAGGGGCCCCCTTGCGGTCATCCCGGGCGCAGCCGAGGGACCTGACCCCGGTGGGCCGGCGCCAGGTCCCTCGCTGACACCCTTGGTGACCGCGTGTTACCCTACCTGCCGTCACTCGTCGCCCCCTTGAGGATGGCCTGCCCCCCCGATCGGTCACGGGAACAGCTGGCGGTAACCGCCGGTATCTTCCTTGCCCCGGTCGAGCCCGCCCGTGGTCTCCTCGGCTTCGCCTCCCCCCGGCCGCCAAGGCCCCTCGGTCAACGCCCCACGCCCACACGCCGTGCTGCTTCATCTCGCCGCCGCGTTCATGGTCACCCTTGGTGACGGGCTTCCCAGCCGGTCCCCCGGGGCCGTCGGCATGTCCGCCGCCCGGCTGGCCAAGATCGACCATGTCGTGGCGCGGGGGATCAGCGCGGGGGGCTATCCCGGCGCCTCCGTCGTGGTGGGGCGGAAGGGCTACGCCGTGTGGGAAAAGGGGTTCGGGAAGCTGGGATGGGGGGAGTCGAGCGCCTGGGTGGTGCCCGACCGCACCATCTATGACCTCGCCTCCCTCACGAAGGTCGTCGCCACCACGACGGCCCTCATGATCCTGTACGACGAGGGACGCATCCGCCTCGACGACCCCGCCTGGCGCTACGTGGCCGGGTTCAGCGGCGGGGCGAAGGACCGGGTCACCATCCGGCAGCTCCTCACCCATCGCGCCGGCCTCCCGGCGGGGCGCGACCTGTGGCGCATCGCCCGCACCCCCGCCGAGGCGCGGCAGGCGGTGATCGACACGAAGCTCGAGTGGGCCCCCGGGACGCGCTACGAGTATTCCGACATCGGCGCCGACCTCCTCGGCTTCATCGCCGAGGCGGCCGCCAACGAGCCCCTCGACCGCTTCCTCCAGCGGCGCGTCTACGGCCCGCTCGGGATGACCGACACGGAGTTCCGCCCCTCGGCGTCGCTCCGCGACCGGATCGCCCCCACCGAGGTGACCCCGCCCCGCGGCTACCCCCTCCAGGGCGAGGTGCACGACGAGAACGCCTTCGCCCTGGGCGGGGTCGCGGGGCACGCGGGGCTCTTCAGCACCGCCACCGACCTCTCGATCTTCGCGCAGATGCTCCTCAACGGGGGGAGCTACAACGGCGTGCGCATCGTGAGCGAGCCCACCGTGCAGCTGTTCACGAAGCGCGCGGCCGGCTCGCGCGCCCTCGGCTGGGACACCTGTAACCAGAAGGGGAGCTGCGGGGATTACCTCTCCGAGAGCGCCTTCGGCCACACCGGCTTCACCGGCACCTCGCTCTGGATCGATCCCGAGCGCGAGATGTTCGTGGTGCTGCTCACGAACCGGGTGCACGCGGCGCGGGCGCGCCGCCCCGCCAAGGTGATCGCCGACGTGCGCGCCGACCTCGCCGACGCGGCCGCCCTCGCGGTCACCGACTACGGCGACGGGCTGCTGGACATGCCGCGCGCCTTCCGCGCCGACCGCGCCGAGGGGTGGAACAAGGTCACGCCGCAGCGCACCCGTCGCGCCTCGTCGCGCTCGCGGCGCAGCTCGGCGAAGTCGACGGCGCGGAAGGCCTCGGCGAAGTCCTCCAGGTCCGCGAAGTCCTCCGCGGGATCCACCGCGAAGGCCTCGGCGTCGAAGAAGTCCACCGCGAAGGCATCCCCGGCGAAGGCGAAGCGCGCCACGGGCACGAAGGCGAAGGCCGCCCCGAAGACGGGCTCCCGCAAGGCGGGCGCGGGGAAGGTCTCCGCCGGGAAGGGTTCCGCGACGAAGGGTGTGTCGAAGCGCCCGGTGGCGAAGAAGCGCGCGAAGTAGCGATCTTTCGGGAACTCCAGGAGTTCCCGAAATGAGCGACACCAACGACACCCCGCCCGCCGGCGCCCCCTCCGGCACCCCACAGCCCCCGCTGTCCTACGACGACGCCCTCAGCGCCGACCGCGTGCGGCTCGCGCTCCGCAAGGTCAAGGACCCGGAGCTCAACCTCAACGTGATCGACCTGGGCCTCGTCTACGAGATCGTCGTCGAGGATCCCGCCGAAGGGAAGGTGCGCGTCGACATGTCGCTCACCAGCCCGGGCTGCCCGAGCGGGCCGGAGATCATGCGCGACGTGGAGAACGCCGTGCGCGGCGTGTCGGGGGTGAAGGAGGTGGTGGTGAACCTCGTCTGGACGCCGATGTGGAGCCCGGAGCGGATCGAGCCCAGGGTGCGGGCGTACATGGGGCTCTGACCCTTCGAACGGCAACTGACGGCCGCCGGCCCTCGGCTCTCGGCCCTCGGCCCTCGGCCCTCGGCACGAATCCGGAAGCGAGCGGCGCGCGAGGGCGCGCGCGCTCGATCGCCTCGGCGGGTAACCTCACGAGGTTTGCGCGCTAAAGGGCGGCGAAGCCGCCCAGGCGCGCTTCCGTTTTCGTGCCGCGAGCCGAGGGCCGAGAGCCGAGGGCCGGCGGCCTTCCGTTGACGTTGCCGGTCAGCTCTCGCGGTACGGCGACTCGTCTTCCACCT
Source organism: Gemmatimonadaceae bacterium (assembly GCA_036401195.1). GTDB lineage: Bacteria > Gemmatimonadota > Gemmatimonadetes > Gemmatimonadales > Gemmatimonadaceae > JACDHQ01. The sequence continues at coordinate 9,213 of DASWVQ010000268.1, read as the reverse complement.
TCGCCGCCGCCTTCCCCGTCGCCTTCCGGTGCGGCTCGAGCGCCCGGAGGAAGTCCTCCCCCATCACCTCCACCTGCCACCGCCTTAGCTCCTTCACCTCCAGGAGCTCCTCCATCGTGGCCGGATTCTTCCGCGCGACCGCCTCGAGCCGGTCGCGGGCGCCGAGCACCCCCGGGTCGAGCTCGAGCCGCTGCGCCGCCGCGTCGCGGACCGTCTTGAGCGCGCTGGCGCGCGCGTCGAAGTCGGGATCGCGGTCCCACCGCGGCGCCCGCGGGAAGCGGGGCAGCTCCGACTCCGGCACGGCAACGCCCCGCGCCACCGCCGCGAGCAGGTCGTCGCCGTTGCGCTCGATCACCCCGCGCGGCACCCCCTTGATGCGGCCCAGCTCCGCCTTCGTGGTCGGCTGCTCCTTCGCGATCGCCAGGAGCTGCTCGTTGCCGATCACGCGGAAGGTGGCCTTGTCGCTGCGCGAGGCGATCTGGTCGCGCCAGGGGACCAGCTCGCGCAGCACCGCCAGCTCGCGGCGGTTCAGGTCGCGCGCCCCCTTCATGCGCATGAAGCCCATCGCCGGGTCTTCCGCCGCCCACCGCGTGCCCTCGAGGAGCCGGAACTCCTCCTGCGCCCAGTGCCACCGCCCGGCGCGCTCCAGCTCCCCCTTCAACCGGTCGCGCAGCTCGCACAGGTACAGCGTGTCCTGCGCCGCGTAGTCGAGCATGTCCTGCGTGAGCGGGCGCATGGACCAGTCGGCGCGCTGGTGCTTCTTGTCGAGCTTCACGTCGAAGTAGCGCTCCAGGAGCGCCGCCAGCCCGAAGGCCTTCAGCCCCAGGAGCTGCGCCGCGATGCGCGTGTCGAAGATGTTGCGCGTGACCCAGCCGTAGTCCTGCTGGAGGAGCCGCAGGTCGTAGTCGGCATCGTGGAAGATCACCTCCACGTCGGGAGACTCGAGCAGGCGGCCCAGCCCCTGCGGGGTGCCGATCGGGAGCGGGTCCAGGATCGCCGACTGCTCGCGCGTGGAGAGCTGGAGCAGGTAGATTCGGTCCACGAAGCGGTGGTAGCTCGCCCCTTCGGTGTCGAGGGCCAGCATGTCCACGTGCGCGATGGAATCGAGGAAGCGGTCGACCGCGTCGGGCGTATCGAGATAGCGCGCGTGATGCGCACTGCGGTTGGCTGAAGAATCGGGCACGCGGACAATGTAACGTGGCGCTCCACGCCGACGTGCGGGGCACTCCCCTTGCCGACCTCCAGGCCCATGGCTGATCCGAACCGGACCGATCCGCACGCTGGCAATCACGAGCCCCCTCCCCCGGGCGCCGTGACCCCGCCGCTCGAGCTGGGTGAGCCATCCATGGGCCTTCCTCCCGCCACCGAGCGGCCTGCCGGCCCGGTCCCCCCGCCCCCGGTGCACCAGGACCGGCGCCGGCACGCCACCCCCTGGCGCAGCACCGACGTGCTGCGCACCGCCGCGCTGGTGGTGGCGATGTACCTCGCCCTCCGGCTCCTCTGGTTCGCCAACGCCCTGGTCATCACCGCCTTCCTCGGCACCCTTTTCGGGCTCGCCGTCGCGTCGGGCGCCGACCAGCTGGGACGGCTGCGGATCCCGCGGGGGATTGGCGCGGCCACGATCGTGATCGGCTTCTTCGCCCTCCTCGTGGGATTCGGCGCCTGGGTGGCCCCCACCCTCCGCGAGCAGGGGGCGGTCCTGCGCGTGAAGCTGCCGCAGGCGGTGGACCGGGTGGAGGACTGGGTCAACAAGCACCAGAACGGGCTGGTCGCCTCCGCCCTCCGCCTCCCCGGTCCCGTCTCCCCCGACAGCGCGGCGGTCCGGCGCGACAGCGCGGCCACGGTGGCGAGCGACACGACCTCGCGGACCGCGGGGGCGCCCAGCGCCACGGCCACGCTCCGCCAGCGCCTCGGGGGGCAGCTCTCGGGGATGTCCCGCTACCTCTTCCCCTTCCTGTCGAGCACCCTCGCGGCCTTCACCGGGCTGCTGATCATCATCTTCCTCTCGATCTACATCGGGGCCGACGCGGACACCTACCACCGCGGACTGATGCACCTCTTCCCGGTGGGCGCCCGCGCGCGAGCCGGCGAGGTGCTGAGCGCGGTGGCCACGGTGCTGCGCAAGTGGCTGGTCACGCAGCTCATCGCGATGGTGGTGATCGGCGCGGTGACCACGATCGCCCTCTCCATCCTCCAGGTGAAGGCGGCCTTCGCCCTCGGGGTGCTCGCGGGACTGCTGGAGTTCATCCCCACCGTGGGGCCGATCCTCAGCGCCGTCCCCGCCATCGCCATGGCCTTCCTCGACTCGCCGGAGAAGGCGCTCACGGTGGGGGCGGTGTACATCGGCATCCAGTTCCTCGAGAACCACATCCTCATCCCCATGCTCATGCGCGGGGGGCTCGACCTTCCCCCCGCCCTCACCATCCTGGGGCAGGCGCTCTTCACCCTCCTCTTCGGGTTCCTGGGGCTGATGGTCGCCGTGCCGGCGCTCGCCGCCATCGTGGTGGTGGTGCAGATGCTCTACGTGGAGGACGTGGTGGGTGACGACATGGGCGACACCCTCGACGACGAGATCGGCGTGGACGGGCCCGTGGCGGTGGGCGCGCGCTGAGCGCACCCGCCGCCACGCCTCCCGTCGTCGCGCGCTACCCCGCGCTGGCGCGCCTCCCGCGCGCGTCGCTCCTCGCCGCCCCCACCCCGGTCGCGCAGAGCGACGCGGCCCCCACGCTCTGGATCAAGCGCGACGACCTGAGCGCGGAGCCCCTCGGCGGCAACAAGCCGCGCGCCCTCGAGTGGCTCCTCGGCGGGGTGCGCCCCGGCGACACCGTGCTCACCGTGGGTGCCTGGGGCTCCACGCACGCGCTGGCCACGGCGGTGCACGGCGCGCGGCTGGGCGCGCGGGTGGAGGTGATCCGCTGGCCGCAGGAGATGCACCCCGTGGCCGCCGCGGTGAAGGCGCGCATCGAGCGCGAGGCCGCCCGCGTCACCGACGTGGGCTCCCCCGTCGCGGCCCTCCTGCGCACCCTCACCCCGCGGCTCGGGCGACGCGTGCGCTGGGTGCCCCCCGGCGGGTCGTCGCCGCTGGGCGCGCTCGGCGCGGTGAACGCCGCCCTCGAGCTGGTCGCGCAGGTGGACGCGGGGCTCCTCCCCCTGCCGGCGCGCGTGGTGGTGCCCCTGGGCACCGGGGGTACGAGCGCCGGGCTCGCCCTCGGCTTCGCCGTCGCTGGGGCGCCCGTCGAGGTGATCGCGGTGCGCGTCGTGCCGCGCGTCGTCGCGAACGCGTGGCGGCTGCACCGGCTCGCGGGGCGCACTGCGGCGCTCCTCTCGCGGGCGGCGGGCGCACCGGTGCCGCGCGTCGCGCCGGGGATGCTGCGCGTGGAGCACGGATGGTTCGGCGGCGCCTATGGCCGGGCCCTTCCCGCGGGCGAGGCGGCGGGGGACCGCTATCGCTCCGCGCACCCCGGGGGCATGTTGGAACCCACCTACGGGGCCAAGGCCTTCGCCTGCGCGCTCGCGCGCTGCGACGGCCGCCCCACCCTCTTCTGGGTCACCTTCGACGCACGCTGGCTCGCCTGAGATGATCGCGCACCTGAACGGGATCGAGCTGGCGTGGGACGACGTGGGGGCCGGCGTGCCCGTCGTCTTCCTGCACGGCTTTCCCCTCGACCGCACCTTCTGGAAGCCGCAGCTCTCCGCCCTCATCGGGCAGGCGCGCTGCATCGCCCCCGACCTGCGCGGCTTCGGCGGCACCGACGCCGCCCCCCCGTACTCGATCGACCAGTACGCCGACGACGTGGCCGCGCTGCTCGATCACCTGGGGATCGACCGCGCGGTGATCGCCGGGCTCTCCATGGGCGGTTACATCGCCTTCGCCCTCTGGCGGCGCCACCGCGACCGCGTGCGCGCCCTCATCCTCGCCGATACCCGCGCCACCGCCGACAGCGCGGAGGGGCTGGAGAAGCGGCGTGCCCTCCTCGAGGTGGCCCGCCGCGAGGGATCCGGCGCCGTGGCCACGCGGCAGCTCCCCGCCCTCCTCGGCGCCACCACCCGCGAGCGCAATCCCGACGTGGCGGAGTGGCTGCACCTGATGATGGCGATGCAGCCCCCCGCGGGGGTCGCGGGGGCGATCGAGGCGATGATGGCGCGGCCCGACTCCACTCCCGACCTGGCGACGATCAACGTCCCCACGCTCATCGTCGTGGGCGAGGAGGACACCCTCACCCCCCCGTCCGACGCCGAGGCGATGGCCGGCGCCATCCGGGGCGCCCGGATCGAGGTGCTGTCGCAGGCGGGCCACCTGGCGCCGGTGGAGCGTCCCGCGGCGTTCAACCACATCGTCGCCGAGTTCGTGGCGAGCCTCGTCTACTGCTGACCGCCCTGATAGCTTTCCGCCCGTGACGTCACCCAACCTTTCCGCCACCGAGCGGAGCACCAGCGCGCGCGTCGGGGCCGTGCTCTTCCGGAACCGCGGCTGGCTGCCGGTTCCCTTCCTCGCCATCCCCCTCCTCGTCCCCGGCGACCAGAGCGCCGCCAGCTGGGCGGTGGGGCTCCTGCTCGTCGCCCTCGGCGAATGGGTGCGACTCGCCGGGGTGGCCGCCGCCGGCACCGTGACCCGCCGCCGCTCGCGCGAGGTGCAGCGCCTCGTGACCTACGGGATCTTCGGCTGGGTGCGGAACCCCCTCTACGTGGGGAACTTCCTCGCCTGGATCGGCTTCACCGTGGTGAGCGGCGTCTACTGGTTCATCCCGGTGGCGATCGTGGTGTTCGCCATCGAGTACACGCTGATCGTGCGCTACGAGGAAGGGGTCCTGGAGACGATCTTCGGCCACGAGTACCTGGAGTACAAGGCGCGCACCCCACGCTGGATCCCGCGTCCCCCCGCCGTGAAGGAAACGGGGGAGATGTCGTGGAAGGAGAGCTGGTGGAGCGAGCGCTCCACGCTCATGCAGTACGGGGTGCTGATCATCGCCTTCCTGCTCAAGGCGAAGTACTTCGGGTGACCTCGCCGTCATCCTGAGCGCAGCGAAGGATCTGGCGCCGGTGCGCCGTAGCCAGGTCCTTCGCTGCGCGCAGGATGACGGCAAAAGAGAGCGCCGCGACACTCGCAGTGTCGCGGCGCTCTGTCGTTCCCGGACTGCGTCAACTCAACGCGTCGGCCGTCCCGGCGGATTCTCGCTCTTGAACACGTCGCGGTTCTTCGCGATGTACGTCCGCAGGTTCCCCGGCACGTCCTCTTCCGGGAAGATCGCCGTCACCGGGCACTCGGGCTCGCAGGCCCCGCAGTCGATGCACTCGTCGGGGTGGATGTACAGCTGGTCCTCCCCTTCGTAGATGCAGTCCACGGGACATACATCCACGCAGGCCTTGTCCTTGGTGCCGATGCAGGCTTCGGTGATGACGTAGGGCATGTGAGTGACGCTGTGGCGGGAGACGCGGGAACGGGTGGGACCCCGAGAAGATAATGTGGATGGGGGCGCAACGGGGCCCCCGCGCGCGGGTTGGCCGGAGGGCGGGGCCCTACCGCCGCCAGGGGGGCGGGTCCCCCGCCTTCCCCTTGATCTCGGGGTTGTGGCGGTAGAGGGTGGCCGTGCGGCCGATCACCTGCACCACGTCGGCGCCCACCGCGTCGGCGAGCCGGTTCGCCAGCTCCCGCGGCGACTCCTCCGCGGTGCGGTTGAGCGCGATCTTGACCAGCTCGCGCGTGCGCAGCGCATCGTCGAGCGACTGCACGAGGGTCGGGGTCGCCCCCTGGTGTCCCACGTGCACGGTGGGGGTGAGGTGGTGCGCTTCGGCGCGCAGCTCGGCGCGCTCCTTGGATTTCAGGGGCATGCCCGGAGCTTATCGCTCCGGCGGCGATTTCGCACCCGCCGACTCCCCCGCGCTCCCCGCCACCGCCCCCGCCTGTCGCACCCCGTCGTCGCGCCGCGTGCCCGACTGCGCGAGGATCGGGAAGGGATTGATCGGCTCGCCATTCCAGTAGTTGATCCGGTTCTCCGGCATGCGCATCACCTGGAAGTGCAGGTGCGGCACGTCGGCCGGCGCGTTGCCCGTCGTCCCCACGTAGCCCAGCGTGTCCCCGCGGGCGATCGCGTCGCCGGGGGCGATTCCCTTCCGGTACCGGTCCAGGTGGGCGTAGTAGTACACGAACCGCTCGGCCGGATCGGTCGCGTAGATCGTGATCCCCCCCAGGCGGTTGCTGCTCATGCGCAGGATCCGCCCGCTGTCGGCGGCGAGCACCGGGGTCCCGCGGGGGGCCATGATGTCGATGGCGTTGTGCCGCCGCTCGTCGCTTCGCCCCTCGCTGAAGGAGTCGTGGATGCGGCCGGCCGGGACCCCCGCCACGGGAATGATCAGCCCGCGGCCGCGCAGCTCCTCGAGGGGGGCGTCGAGCGGGCGCGTGTCGCTGGCCGCCGGGGGCTCCACGGCGACCGGCGCCGGCGCGCGGCCGCTCCCCGGGATCGCCGGCCCGTAGGGGCGGCAGGCCGCGGTGGCGAGGACGACGAAGGCGAGGGATCGAGCGAGGCGGGACATGCTGCTTGCCTGACGAGCGAGCCCGCGCGAGGGAACGCGCGCCCGCCGTCAGGACGACGGCGTGGCGAGCGCGGCCCGCACCTTCTCCAGCTCCACCGGGTCCATCCGGTACGTGTGCTCCGGGAGCGGGTACTCCCGTGCGCGCACCTCGCGCGCGAAGGCCGCCACCCCGGCGGCCATGTCGCGCGCGATGGTCGCGTACCGCTTCACGAACCGCGGCGGCTGCGCCGACGCCGACATCCCCAACAGGTCGTGGATCACCAGCACCTGCCCGTCGGCCCCCGCGCCCGCCCCGATGCCGATCACCGGGATCCCGAGCCGCGCCACCAGCAGGTCGGTGAGCGCCGCGGGGATCGCCTCGAACACGATCGCGCAGCACCCCGCCCGCTCCAGCGACTCCGCGTCGCGCGCAATCCGCACCGCCTCCTCGGCGGTGCGTCCCTTCGCGCGCAGCTCCTCGGGGGAGCGCGCCCCCTGCGGCAGGAGCCCCACGTGTCCCATCACCGGGATCCCCGCCCGCACGATGGCGAGGGCGCGGTCCGCCATCTCCCCGCCCCCCTCGAGCTTCACGAGGTCGCACCCTCCCTCGTCCACGAAGCGCCGGGCCGTCGCCACCGCCTGCGCGTCGGAGGCCTCGTACGTGCCGAAGGGAAGGTCGCCCACCAGCAGGGGCGCCGAGCAGCCGCGCCGCGCCGCGCGCGTGAGCACCAGCATCTCGTCCACCGACACCTCGCGCGTGGTGTCGTAGCCGAGCACCACGTTCGCGCCGGAGTCGCCCACCAGCACCACGTCCACCCCGCCCGCCTCCGCGGCGCGCGCGGTGACCACGTCGTAGGCGGTGACCATCACGATCGGGCGCCCGCCGGCGTGCATCGCCCGCAGCTCCCCCTTCGCGTCGCGCGTCGTCATGCCGGCACCGTGAGCAGCAGGTTGTCGATCAGTCGCACCGGTCCCACCCGGGCGGCCACGGCGAGGAGCAGCTCCCCGCGCACCACCTCCGCGGGCTGCAGCGTGCTCGCGTCCACCGCGGCGAAGTACTCGGGCGTCACCCCCGCGGCGCGCATCGCCGCCGTTCCCGCGCGCTCCACCGACGCGCGATCCCGCGCGCCCGAGGCAATCACCGCCGCCGCGGCGTCGAGCCCGCGCTTGAGCGCCAGCGCCTGCCCCCGCTCCTCCGGGGAGAGCCGCACGTTGCGCGACGACATCGCCAGACCGTCGGGCTCGCGCACGGTGGGGCACACCGCCACGCGCACCGGGAAGTCGAGGTCCTGCACCATGCGCCGCACCACCAGCGCCTGCTGCGCGTCCTTCTGCCCGAAGTACGCCACGTCGGGCTGCACGATGTTGAAGAGCTTCGAGACCACCGTGGCCACGCCACGGAAGTGCAGCGGCCCGCGCTGCGCCCCCTCCAGCGGCTCCGTCACCCCCGACAGCTCGACCATGGTCGCGAACCCGGCGGGATACATCACCTCGGGGGTGGGCGCGAAGAGCAGGTCCACCCCCTCGCCGCGCGCCATCGCCGCGTCGCGCCCCTCGTCGCGCGGGTAGCCCTCGAAGTCCTTCGCCTCGTTGAACTGCGTGGGGTTCACGAACACCGACACCACCACGAAGCCGCACTCGGCGCGTGCGCGCCGCATCAGCGAGAGGTGGCCATCGTGGAAGGCGCCCATCGTGGGCACGAAGCCGATCGTCGCCCCGGCGCGGCGCGCCGCGCCCACCGCCTCGCGCACCGCGTGGATCGAGCGCACCACGAACATCCCCTGGCTCATGGCGTCGCTCCCTCGCGGGCGCGCGCCGCCAGGGCGCGGGTCCGGTCCACCAGCGCGTCCCACAGCGGGATGAGCGCCGGGGCCCGCGTGGCGATGGCGTCGCGCTGGCGCATCACCGTGACGTCGTCGCCGCGCGCCACGGGGCCGGTGAGGGCGCGGGCGGCGCCGAGCGTCGCCCACTGCTCCACCGCCGCGCGGGCGATCGGCGCGAGCTGCGCGCGCGTGAGCCCCAGGCTCCCCGCGAGCCGCTCCGCCTCGCCGAGCACCGTCACGAGCGCGTTCGACGTGAGCGCCCCCGCGGCGTGATAGAGCGCGCGATCCTCCGGGGCGACGCGCACCGGCGCCATCCCCAGCGCGCGGGCGAGGGCGGTGGCGACGCCGAGCGCGCGCGCGGTGCTCCCCTCCACCGCCGCCGCCGCGCCCTCGAAGCGGGTGTCGGGCCCGGTCACGCTCATCAGCGGGTGCATGGAGAAGGCTTCGTGCGGCGCGAGCGGATCGAGCGGCGTGGCGCCCGAGCAGTGCCCCACCAGCCGGCCCGGCGCGAGGAGCGCCGCCGCCTCGGCGATGGCCGCGTCGGGCACGCAGAGCAGCACGACGGCGGCGCCCGCGCCGTCGTGCCCGCGGCCGAACGGGCCGTCCGCGTCGAGGAGGCGGGTGAGGGCGGTCCCGAGTCGGCCCGCGCCGACGACGGCGATCGAGTCCAGTTCTCGCACGAGATACCGGCTTCAGCAGAGGTGGGGTGTGGTGGTCGAAGGTCGCGCCCGGTGACCGGTGCGCGCCTTCGCCACGGAGGATACCCCGCAAGCTGCGGGAACCATCCCGGCACCGGCCGGACGCCGGTCTAGAGTCAAGTTCGTGAGCGATGCGGCGCATCGACGCGAGGAGCTCAAGGCGGTCTGGGAGCAGGCCAGCG
>DASWVQ010000267.1:0-12088 GCA_036401195.1 Gemmatimonadaceae bacterium | reverse complement strand
GCGTCGAAGACGTGGCGCTGGTCGTCCGCGCTGATCCCCGGCCCCGAGTCGGTCACCTCGAAGATAATCTTCGTCTCCGCGGGGAGCCCTTCCACGCGCAGCACCAGCGCCACGTCCCCCGCGTCGGTGAACTTCACGGCGTTCCCGAGCAGGTTCACGAGGATCTGGCGCAGCTTCCGCGGGTCGGTCTCGATCTCGATGGGTTCGGGCGGCGCCTCGAGGTGCACGCGAATCCCCTTCTCGGTGGCGAGCGGGCGCACCAGGTCGAGGCTCTCCTCGACCACCGACAGCAGGTCGACGCGCTCCAGCTTCACCGCGTCCCCTCCCGCCTCGACGCGGGCATAGCCGAGCAGGTCCTCGATGAGGCCCAGCAGGTGCTTCCCCGATGCGCGGACGCGGCCGAGGTGCTCCTTCTGGATGGGGGTGATCGGTCCGTCCGCCTCCTCGGCCATGAGGGCGGTGTAGCCGAGGACCGCGTTCATCGGCGTGCGCAGCTCGTGGCTGATCATGGTCAGGAACTGCGTCTTGGAGCGGTTGGCGTCCTCCGCGACGATGCGCGCCGTTTCCTCCGCGTCGCGGAGGTGCGCACGCATGATCGCCTGCGCGCACATGATCCCCAGGGTCTGGACGAAGGCGCATTCGTCCTCGTCGAAGGGGCGGGTGTCCGGCCAGGCGAGGCCGAGCACCCCGCGCAGCTCGCCGTTCGCCCACACCGGGACCACGGCGGCGGCGCGAGCCCCCGCGTGCACCATCGCCTCCCCCCACTCGGGGTAGCGCCGCAGCTCCTCCTCGGAATGCAGGTAGAGCGGCTCGCCGGACCTCGCGACGTCGGCGAAGGGGACCGGGGCATCGAGCGACAGCTTCTCCAGCGTGTGCTGGACCTCGCTCGAGAGCCCGATCGCGTGCATGATGCGGAGGGTGGGCTCGGGTGCCGCCCGCCCCGCGACGGGCTGGATGGGCGGCGGGAAGGTGCCCAGGGTGATGACGACCGCGCTGTTGGCGCCGAGCGCGGAGAGCGCCTTCTGCTCCACGAGCGACGCCGCGTCGCCCGGGTTGAGGGCGTCGGTGAGCGACCCGCTCAGCGCCGCGAGGGCGCGGAGGCGGAGGCTGGCGCTCGAGTGCCGGCCGGGCAACGTGAGGCCGTGCCCGTCGCCATCGTGCGAATGATCCCGCTCGGGCACGATCCGGCCTGCCACGTGGTCCGCAGAGGTCATTTTCCCCTCCGCTCGCGCGGCGGCTCCGCGCGAACCCGGCCGGCCGCCCCATCGCGGGGGATGGGCAGCGGCAACCGGATGGTGAAGGTGCTCCCCCCGCCCGGCGCGTCCTCGATCGTGAGCGCCCCGCCCATCTGCTCCACGAGGGAGCGCGCGATCGCCAGCCCGAGGCCGATGCCTGGGGCCTTGGCGGTGCTCTGGCTGCGGTAGTACGGCTCGAACACCGACGCGCGTTCCTCCTCGGGGATCCCCGGGCCGGAGTCGGTGACCCGCACCTCGCCCCAGGCGCCGTCGGCACCGCTGACGCGGCGGGTGACGACGCCGATGGTGCCACGCTCGGGGGTGAACTTCACCGCGTTGCCCACCAGGTTGACGAGCACCTGCCGGATGCGCGCGGCGTCGCCGAGGACGATGACGCGGCGGCCGCTCGCGTGCTCCAGCACCTGGAGCTTCGCCGTCGCCGCCGGCATCAGCATCTCCACAGCCTCGCGCGCGACGTCGCCCAGGTCCATCGGCGCGTTGTTCGTCACCACGGTGCCGGCGTTGAGGCGGGCCATGTCCATCACGCTCTCGAGCAGCGAGAGCAGGTGCTGCCCGCTCATGCGCACGCGGCCGAGGGTGTGCCGCTGCGCCTCGGTGATGGGGCCGTAGAGGCCATCCTCCATGTTCCAGCAGTAGCCGTCGATGGCGCCGATGGGGGAGCGGATGTCGTGGGCGAGGGTGGCGAGGGCGCGATCCTTCGCGTTCGTCGCCCCCTGGCTCACGCGCAGGCGATCCTCGAGGTCGGGGCGGACCTCGCTCTCGAGGCGCGCATGCTCGAGCGCCACCGCCGCCTGGTCGGCGAGGGCGGAGAGGAGCCATTCGTCGGCGGAGGTTCCGGGCGCGGAGAGCGCGACGGCGAGGAAGCCGGTGACGGCGCCCCCGGCGACGAGCGGGACGGCGAGGACCTGGTCCTCCGGGACGCCGAGCAGCTCCGGGAGCCGGTTCGCGACCTCGTCCGGGGTGGCGCGCACCCCGGCCAGCCGCTCGTCGGGGACCCCGTGCGACGCGCGCACCTGGAGGAGCCCCTCCGCGTCCGCGAGCATCAGCACCGCGGCGGTGGCGTCGACCATCGCGGCGCCGCGCCCCACGGTGAGCAGCGCCACCTGGTCCATGGACCTGGTGTACGTCAGGGCCCGGCTGATCTCGGTGAGCCGGCGGAGCTGCTCGAGCTCGAGATCGGGCGCCAGCGTCCTGCCAGGCGCGCTCACGGCTGGGCGCCCCCGCGCGCCCCCGTTCCCACTGACGCCCCGGCGCTGGCTCCCGGGCGGGCGCCCATCGGCACCGACAGCCCGCGCGGACCGATCTCGACCTCGCGCACCTGGGTGTCGTGGCCGCTCCCGCGCGTCTTCAGCACGCGCAGCGAGCGCCGCGTGCGTTCCTCTCCCTCCACGGTGAGGAGGAGCACGTTGTCGGAGAGGTAGCTCATCGCGTTCTGCATCTGCGCGCCGGTGGTGGCGACCGCGTTGCCCGTCGTCTCGAAGTTCAGGACGCTGGTGATGGTCCGCACGGCGAAGTGCTGGACGAGCGCGTACAGGTAATCGTGGAGCCGCTGCGGGTCGGTGGCGGCGCTGGCGAGGTCGCCGACGGCGTCGAGCACGAGCCGCCGGATCCCGCGCTGCTCGATGCGCCGGAAGAGGTCCACGATGATGCTGTCGATCTGGAGCTCCACCGGCGAGGCATAGACGAGGTCGAGCCCCTGGGCCTGGAACTGCTCCAGGTCCACGCCGAGGCCGCGGATGGTGCGCATGAGCTGGGTGGGATTCTCCTGGAAGCTCATGTACAGCGTCGGCTCCCCCTGCCGCGCCCCCTCCAGCGCGAACTGGAGGCCGATGGTCGTCTTCCCCGCGCCCGAGGGCCCGGCGAGCAGCGTCGTCGTGCCGCGCCAGAGCCCGCCGTCGAGCATCGCGTCCAGTCCTCCCACTCCCGTGGAGATGCGCTCCGACACCGGCTCGTAGCCCTCCGGCATGCGCGGGCTCACGAGGCGGGGATAGACGTCGAGCCCCGAGTTGGTGATGCGGAAGGCGTGCGCCCCCTCGAGGTAGCGGCTCCCGCGCAGCTTGTACACGCGGAAGTAGCGCTCGTCGCGGTTGCCGAGGCGGCGGCGCGAGAGCTCCACGATGCTGTCGGCCACGGCGAACTCGGGATACGAGAGGATGTCGTCCTCGGTGTACTCCCCGAGCAGGAAGGCGGTGGTGCCGTACGCGCTGAGGAGCGCCGTCATCTCGTAGACCATGCGCCGCCGCTCGGCGATCGAGGGGGCGAGGTCGTGCACCGCCTTGAAGGAATCGATGACGATGATCTTGGGCGCGAGGGTGAGGATCGCGTCCTGGAGCAGGGGGACGAGCGCCGGGGCGCCATCGCGCGCCAGCTGCGGGCCCACGTCCTCGTACACCACCTGCGTCCCCAGCTTCGCCTCGTCGTAGAAGCTGAAGCTCTGGAGGTAGCGCACGACCTTCGCGAGCGGCTCCGAGAGGGTGGTGAAGTAGAGGATCGGGCGGTCGTCGGCCGCGTTGTGGAAGATGAGCTGCTCGGCGAGGATCGTCTTCCCCGAGCCGGGATGGCCCATGATGATGTTTATCGAGTTCGACGGGAAGCCGCCGCCGAGGATGTGATCCACCTCGGGGTTCCCGGAGCTCATGCGTTCGGTGTCCTCGGATTCCGAGAACACGTCGGCACGACGGTCGATCAGGGCGGGGATGCTCATTGCGGCTCCAGGATTCCGGTAGACTGCGCCGCGATCGCGTCCCACACGGCAGCGAGAAAGGTCGATTCCACGACGGGCTTGCGCAGGAACGCGCTCGCCCCGGCCTCGGCGGCACGCGCGGCGGCCGAGAGGATGCTGAACACGACGATGGGGATGTCGCGCGTCTGCGGGTCCTCGCGCAGGCGGCGGCAGAGGGTGAGCCCGTCGAGGCGCGGCACGAGGATCTCCGTGATCACGAGCGCCGGCAGGGCGGAACGGGCGTAGTCGAAGGCGGCCAGCCCATCGTCCGCGAACTCCACGGTGAAGGCGGCGCGCTCGAGGAAGAAGCGCTGCAGCTCGCGCACGTGCTGGTCGCGCTCGACGACGAGCACGAGCGGCGAGGGATTGGGCTCACCGGGCATGACGCGGGCGTGCGGGGGGGACGACGGCGCCGGATGCCGGCGGGGATCGGCGACGCGGGTGCCCCGGAGCAGTCGCGCGAGCGCGCTCGAACGGGGCAGGGCACATGTGGACGATTCCTCCGGGGGAGGCGTCGCCAGGAGCGCCGGCAGTGTCGGGTCTCACGGTGGAGCCCGCCTGCGCTGGTGACGTCGTCGCAGTCCTTAAAGGTACCCCACGGGCGTAATGCGGGCAATAAACCGGTCGACTTGCACGCCCACTGGCGGCCGCAACCGCTCGCGCTGCATGAACTTTCAAGGGGGCAATAAACGGATCGCGCCGCATGCGTCGGGTGCAGGCGCTAGATTGCATGCAGCCCGCCGCACGGCACACCAGCGCGGGCCGGCGCCCGGCACGAGGCGCCCCGGCTTCACGGCGCTACTGGCGACGCCCTCTCCACCTGGAGTGGTCCGTCATGCTGAACCGTCGCTCGCCGATCGCGTCGCCTCCCGCCCCGCCGCGGGGCTGAGCATGGCGCGCACCCCCGAACAGCTCTTCGCCGCCTGTGCGGCGCGCATCGCGGAGATCCTCCGCGAGCGGCACCGCCTCGACCCCGGTGCCCTCCTGCGCGCCTCGCCCGCGGACTTCACGATCGACGGGCGGGTGGGCGAGGTGCCCGGCGCGACTCCCGCCTGGCACCACGTGCACATCCGCCCCGAGCAGCTCGAATGGAGCGGCCCCGACGCGACCGCCGAAGCGTTCGTCCGCGACTTCCTCGCGGCGCGACGCAGCGCGGGACCCGGCGCGCGCGCGCCGGGCCCGCCCCACCACCAGGAGTGACCGCCATGCCCGAAGAGAACAGCACGCTGGACGCGATGTACGAGCGTTACGACGCCTTCGCGGAAGGCCGGCGACCCGGCGACAGCCGGCCCCTCTATGCCGCGATCCTCGCGCGGCTCGCGGAGAATGGCCACCTCGCCGAGGCGCGGGGATGGCGCGACGTGGCGCTGGAGCGGCTCCGGGGGCACCTCCAGCTCACCGGCGTCGCGCCGGATGCGACCACGCGCACCCGGGTGCCCGACATCCGGACGGGCGAACTGTGACGATGAGCGCGGTGCGCCCCGCCGCCCCTCCCGCCGCGACGAGCCGGCTCGCGGCGTTCATCCGCGCGAACACGGAGGCGATCCTGGCGGAGTGGGAGGCGTTCGCCCGGAGCCTCCCGTCGGGGGAGACCATGGACATCGCGGCGCTGCGGGATCACGCGAAGGACATGCTGCTCGTGATCGCCACCGACCTGGATCGCCCGCAGTCCGAGAATGCGCAGGCGGAGAAGGCACGCGGCGAATCGGACGCGAACACCGGGGGCGGTGCCACGGCGGCCCAGGAGCACGGCTCCGGTCGCGCGGAGAGCGGCTTCACCATCGCGCAGATGGTCGCCGAATTCCGCGCGCTGCGCGCGAGCGTGACGCGGCTCTGGCACGACCAGGAGCCCGAGGTTGCCAGCGCGTGCTTCGACGACATGGTCCGCTTCAACGAGGCGATCGACCAGGCGATCGCCGAATCGGTCGGGCGGTTCAGCCAGGCGGTGACGCAGACGCAGGAGCGCTTCCTCGCCATCCTGAGCCACGACCTCCGCACCCCCCTCGGCGCGGTCCTCACCGCCACGCGCTTCATGCTGGAAACGGGGGAGCTCGCGGAGCCGAACCGCACCCTGATCCAGCGTGTCGCCAGCAGCGCGCGGCGCATGAACCAGATGGTGCTCGACCTGGTGGAGTTCACCCGCACCCGGCTCGGCGACACCATTCCCGTGGTGCGCGGGGAGATGGACGCGCGACGCCTGGCGCACGACGTGGTGCTGGAGATCGGGGCCTCGTATCCTGGGAGCCGCGTCCAGCTCGAGACCTCGGGTGACCTGCGCGGCGAGTGGGATGGCGAACGGCTCTCGCAGGCGCTCACGAACCTGGTGGCGAACGCGGTGCAGCACGGCGCACCCCACGCCCCCGTGAAGGTGAGCGCGGCGGGGCGCGGCGACGAGATCATCATCGCGATCCACAACGACGGGCCACCGATCCCCGCGGGGGATCGCGCGACCATCTTCGACGCGGGCACCCGGGGCGGGGTGGCGCCGCGCGACCGGCGGCACGCGGGGCTGGGACTCTACATCGTGGACCGGATCGTGTCGGCGCACGGCGGGACGATCGACGTGCAGTCGGCCGAGGACGAGGGCACGACGTTCACGGTCCGGCTGCCGCGCCGCGCCGCGGCGCCGGCGGACCGCCGCGCGTCACGGTGACGCGGGGGGCGGCGGGGTGGGCCGCGCCGCCGACCCGCGGGGAACCTGCACCCGCACCCGGTGCGGCGTGCCGTCGTCCACGAGCGGGAGGGCGTCGCCCGCGATCGCGTGCCCATCGAGCTCGATGCGGGTCGTGCCGCCCGCGTCGCCCAGCTCCACGGACAGCGCGTAGCGCGTGCCGCCGAACCGGTACTCGATCGCGTAGCCCGGCCACTCGCGCGGCACCCGCGGCTCGAAGCGCAGGGTGGCGCCCCGCCTGGTGAAGCCGAGGAGCGTCTCGAGCGCGATGCGGTACATCCAGCTCGCCGAGCCGGTGTACCAGGTCCACCCGCCACGGCCGAGCTGCCCCTCGGCGGTATAGACGTCCGCGGCCACCACGTACGGTTCCACCTTGTACGTGGCCACCTCCGCGGCGGTCCGCGCGTGCATGAGCGGGTTGAGGAGCTGGAAGAGCGCGAAGGCGCGGTCGCCATCGCCGAGCATCGCCGTCGCCAGCACCGACCAGAGGGCCGCGTGCGTGTACTGCGCCCCGTTCTCCCGCACCCCCGGCAGGTAGCCCTTGATGTAGCCGGGATCCTTCGGCGTGTGGTCGAAGGGTGGCGTGAGGAGCATGAGGAGGCGCGCGTCCTCGCGCACGAGGTGCTCCTCGACGGAGCGCATCGCGCGCGCCTGGCGTGCCGGGTCGCCCGCGCCGGAGATCACGCTCCAGCTCTGGGCGATCGCGTCGATGCGGCACTCGTCGCCGAGCGCGGAGCCGAGGGGGGTGCCGTCGTCGAAGTACGCACGGCGGTACCAGGCGCCGTCCCAGCCGGACCGTTCCACGGCGGCGGCATAGGCGTCGGCCTGGGTGCGGAACCCGCCCGCGGTGGCGGCGTCGCCGCGTGCCTCCACGTGCTCCGCGAAGCGGCGCAGGGTGGCGACGAGGAACCAGGCGAGCCAGACGCTCTCGCCCCTTCCCTCGATCCCCACGCGGCTCATGCCGTCGTTCCAGTCGCCGATGCCGATCAGGGGGAGCCCGTGATCGCCGGTGGTGCAGGCGCGCCGCAGCGCCCGCAGGCAATGCTCGTACACGCTGGCGCGCAGCGGGCTTTCCGAGGGCAGGTCGTACCGCTCGTGCTCCCCCGGATCGAGGGGGCGCATCGCCAGGAAGGGGACGTCCTCGTCGAGCACGCTCGCGTCGCCGGTGACGCGCAGGTAGTGATCGACGACGAAGGGCAGCCACGCGAGGTCGTCGGAAAAGCGCGTGCGCACCCCGCGGCCGCTCTGCGGGTGCCACCAGTGCTGCACGTCGCCCTCCTCGAACTGCCGCGCCGCGGCACGCAGGATGTGCGCGCGCGCGAGCGCGGGCTCGGCATGCAGGAACGCCATCACGTCCTGGAGCTGGTCGCGGAAGCCGTACGCGCCGCTCGACTGGTACAGCGCCGACCGCGCCCACATCCGGCAGGCGAGCGCCTGGTACAGCGTCCACCGGTTCACGAGGGCGTCGAAGGTGGGCTCGGGGGTGTGCACCTGGATCACCCCGAGCCGCTCGCTCCATTCCCGCACGGTGGCCGCGGCGGCGTCACGCGCCCGCGCGGCGTCGGCGTACCGTTCCGCCAGGGCCTCCGCGTCGGCGTCGCCCGCGGCCGCGCCGAGGGCGACGCAGAGCTCCCGCGTCTCGCCGGGCGCCAGCTCGAGGGTGCACTGGAGCGCCGCGCAGGGATCGACGCCCACGCCGGTGCGGCCGCTCAGGGGCTCCCGCGCGGCGAGGGCGGCGGGCGCCGACGTCGTGCCGTTGCGCCCGAGGAACTCGCGACGGTCGGCGGTGTGGCCGGTGAGGGGCTCGCTGATCGCGCAGAAGGCCAGGTGGCCGGCGAATGCCGGGTCGAAGGCGTTGCGGGCGAAGATGGCCCGCCGCGCGGGATCGAAGGTGGTGTGGACGTGGTGGCGCGCCTGGTCGCGGAGCACGCCGAGGGTCCATTCCGCGTAGGCGGTCACCACGAGGCGGCGGGGGCGCGTGCCTTCGTTGGTGACGCGAAGGAGCGACAGCTTCACCGCCGCGTCGGGGGCGAGGCCGAGGGTGAGGTGCGTGGCGATGCCGTCGTGCGCGTGCGCGAAGGTGGTGGTGCCCGCGCCGTGGCGCACGATGTAGGGCGAGGCGTGACGGATGGGCGCGGGGGTGGCGCTCCATGGATCCCCGCCCTCCGCGTCGTGCAGGTAGAGCACCTCGCCCACCGGGTCGGTGACGGGATCGTTGTGCCAGGGGGTGAGGCGGTAGAAGTAGCTGTTCCCCGCCCAGGTCGCGCCGGCGCCCCGTTCGCTCACCACGAAGCCGCCGAGCGGGTTGGCGATCACGTTGCTCCAGGGCGCCGGGGGGAGCTGGTCGCCGTGCAGGTGAATCTCGTAGTCGCCATCGGCGGCCAGCCCGCCCACGCCGTTGAAGTGCAGCAGGTCGTCCGGGGAGGGCGCGTCGCCACGCGTGATCGTCGCGGGGGCGAGGGTGGGCGGGTGATGGCCGGCGCCCTCGCCGCGGGCGGGGGCGTCGTGCGGCCGCAGCCCGAGGCGGTCGAGGGTGTGGGGGATGCGCGCGCTGCTGCGCTCCGCGCGGCGCAGTTCGGCGCGGGCGAGTTCGACCGTGTCGGGGAGGGCGTGATCGTTCGCCTCTAGCCGCTCGAGGGTGCGGCGGATCGGCTTCCCGTCGCAGGTCACGAGGACGCTGGCGGTGGCGCGCAGCATCAGGAGGGTGTCGGCAGCGAGCAGGTCCTGCCGGCGGACGAAGACGCCGCCGGGCTGGTCGAGCACCCCCCCCTCGGTGGAGGCGAGGACGGCCGCGGCCACCCCCTCGTGGTGCTCGCGCAGGTAGGTGGGTGCGTGGATGTCGAGCACCACGAGGTCCACCTGCACCCCGCGGCGGCGCCAGTAGTGATGCGCCTTCAGCAGCTCGCGCAGCGTGGACAGGCCGTCGGCGGACTCGATGGTGGCGAGCAGGATCGGGAGGTCGCCCGAGATCCCCGCGGTCCAGAGCAGCGGTTGCGAGCCGCGGTTGCGGGCGCGCTCGGCGGCGGGCGCGCCGAGCGCCCGGTCGGCGTAGAGCAGGTGGCCGGCGAAGTCCTGGTAGGTGGCGGCGTCGCCGGGGGTGATCCCCAGCTCGCGCAGCTCCACCTGCGACGTGGTCCACGCGACGTCGAGGGCGCGCTGCGCGGCGGCGGGATCGTCGTAGCGGTCGGCGAGCTCGAAGGCCCGCTCGCGCGTGGTGGCGACGAGCGTGGTGAAGGCGACGGTCCCCGCCTCGCCGGGGGCGAGGCGCAGCCGCACGCGGAGGGCGACGATCGGGTCGAGCACCGGGCCGGTGACGCCGTCGAGAGGGCCGTCCGCCGCGGCATCGAGCGCGGCGGGATCGCGCGTCGAGCGGCCGCGCCCGAGGAAGCGCGCGCGGTCGGTCTCGTAGGTCACCGGGCCCACGCGCGTGCCCTCCACCGCCGCGACGTGCACCCCCCACACGCGCGCCTCGGTCGCGGAGCGCGGGCGTCGGGTGGCGAAGAGCGCGGTGCACCACGAATGCCACTCCGTCTCGACGAACAGGTTGGCGAAGGCCGGGTGGACCGCGTCGGTGGCGGGGGGGGCGAGCACCACCTCGGCGTAGCTGGTGAGCTCCACCTCGCGCTCGACGGTGCCGTTGTTCGTGACCGTGACGCGGCGGATCTCCGCGGCATCAGCGGGGAGCACGGTGATCTCGGTGAGCGTCTCCAGGTCACCGTCGGCGCGGTGGAAGGTGACGCGGTCGATGGCGAAGTGCGCGCGGTACACGTCGGCGGGGGCGCACACCGGCTGGTGCGCCGCGCTCCACACGCGCCCGGTCGCGAGGTCCTTCACGTAGCAGAACTGGCCGGTGCCGTCGGTGGTGGCGTCGGGGCGCCACCGGGTGACGGCGAGCCCTTCGTGACGGCTGTACCCCGACCCGCGGTTGTTCACCATGGTGGTGTACGGCAGGTGGCCGAGCAGGGCCACGCGCGGCTGCGCGGTGTCGGCGGAGTCGTACTCGCGCACGGCGGGGGCCTCGGGGCCCTCCCCGCGCACCGCGACCTCGCGCTGGTCGGGCTGCGCGGGCTGGAACACCAGCCGGCGCGGGATCCGCTCGTGCAGCAGCAGCTCGGCGGCGCGCACGAGGGGATCGGCGTGGAAGCGCTCCTGCCAGAGGTCGTCGGTGACCACGTTGGCGAGCGCCACGAGGCTCATCCCCACGTGGTGGGCCATGTAGGTGTGCACGACGGCGAAGCGCGCCCCGCGGGCGGGGCGGGTGTAGTCCAGCGCGTCGCGGAAGCCGTAGGGGCCGAGGGCGCCGAGCGCCTCGAGCTCCGCGAGGTTGGCGAGTGCCTCCGCGGGGGTCACCATCGCCGCGAGGGCGGAGGCGTAGGGGGCGACGACCAGGTCGCGCCCCAGCCCGCGCTTCAGCGCGAGGTCGGGCACCCCGAAGGCGCGATACTGGTAGGTGAGGTGGCGGTCGCGGAGGTTGTACGCGCTCTCGCTGATCCCCCAGGGCACGCCGGCGGCGCCGGCGTAGGCCACCTGCCGGCGCACCGCGCCGCGCAGCGTCTGGTCGAGCAGGGTGAGGGGGAAGGAGCGCATGACGAGCGCCGGCATCAGGTACTCGAACATGCTCCCGCTCCAGGACACCAGCGCCGTGTGGCCGTGCGCATGCGTGAGCGCGCGGCCGAGGCGGAACCAGTGGTCCACCGGGACCTGGTCGTTGGCGATCGCCACGAAGCTCGCGAGCCGCGCCTCGGAGGCGAGGAGGTCGTACGACGAGGGGTCAAGGGCGTGCGTCTCCTCCTGGAAGCCGATGGCGAACAGCTCGCGCTCGTGGTCGAACAGGAAGCGGAAGTCCATCGATTCCGCGAACACGCCCGCCTGGTGGCCGAGCGTCGCGAGCCGGGCGGCGAGGGCCGGGTCGGCCGGCGCGGCGCAGGCGGCGAGCGCCGCGCAGGCCTGGCGCAGGGCGAGCAGGTGGCCGGCGAGGTTGCCGCTGTCCACGGTGGACAGGTACGCCGGCTCGAGCACGCGCAGGTCGTGCAGGTCGTACCAGTTGTAGAAATGGCCGCGGTGGCGCCGCATGCGGGCGAGCGAGCGGAAGGCCAGCTCCAGCCGCTCGGTCATCGCCTCGAGGGGGAGGAAGCCGAGGTCGTGCGCGCTGACCGTGGCGAGGAGCTGGAGCCCGATGTTGGTGGGCGACGTGCGCATCGCCACCACCGGGTCGGGCTCCTCCTGGAAGTTGTCGGGGGCGAGCCAGTGCGTGTCGGCGGAGACGAAGCGCTCGAAGAAGTGCCAGTGGGCGCGGGCGTAGCGGATCGCCGCGTCGCGGCGCGCGGCGGGGAGCTTGCGGCGGCGCGGGAGGCGCGGGCCACTGAGCGCGTGCGCGAGGGCGGGAGAGGCGCACCACAGACCGGCGAGCGGGAGCACGGCGATCACCAGCGCCCAGCG
>DASWVQ010000266.1:0-7044 GCA_036401195.1 Gemmatimonadaceae bacterium | reverse complement strand
ACCACCAGGTCCAGGTCCCGCCGGCCGCTCTTGAACCGGTGCGCGAGGACCCGCCACCCCCGCCGCACCAGCCATCGCGCCGCGATGCGCTCTCCCAGTAACCCCAGTCTCTGCGTGGCCGCTGACATGGGGCGAATCTGGGGACGCGATCCCGCCCGACCGTCACCCCGGGATTCGGCTCACCAGCATTTCGCCGCGCATCGGTAGGCGCTCCCGGGGGAGGCTCGTCGCACCGGCCAGGGGGGGTTAGAAAAGAGCGAGAAGGGCGAGAAAGGCGAAAACGTCAACAACGAGAAAATGGGGTGAAAACATCAAGCCCCCCAACTCCAATGGAGCCAGGGGGCTTGAATGCCTTCGGAAGGACGAGGCGTTTTGGTTGTTATCGCCCTTTTCCAACTCAAACCGGCCGGCGCGACAAACGCCGGACCGATGCCAAAGCCTACTTCGTCGCCGCCGCGAGGTCGCGAATGGCGGCGGCCATCATGCGGACCTTCGCCGAGTCCTTCGCGCGTCCCGCGTCGCCGCTCACCTGCGCGGCCAGCGCCCGGAGCGAGCGCGCGCGCGTCGCGCCGGACTGCGCCTCGGCCGCGTCGAGCGCCTTGGCGATCGCCGTCGTGCGCGCGGGGGCGAGGCCGCCGTTGCGCACGAGCTGGTCGAGGTACGACCGCACCACCGGGAAGGCCGCGGGCCAGGTGATCTTCGGCTGGCTCTGCGGATTGTACTCGGCCATGCGCACGAGCTTCGCCGCGGCGAGTTCATTCGCCGAGAGGTGCTCGGTGGGGAGCAGCTCGAGCACGTCGAAGCCGCGGGCCAGCTCCGAGGAGTAGATCATCCCGTTGTACCAGTAGGCGCCCCACGACCCGCCGATCGTGCCGCGGGTGCGGCTCACCGAGGCGGTGTCGCCGGCGGCCGGGGGCAGGTCGGCGGGACCGCGGTCGAAGAAGGCGATCTCGTAGGGGTGATCGGGATCGGTGAAGTCGATCACGTCCACGCCCCCCTGGTACCACCCCTGGACCATGATGTCGCGCCCCGGCACCGGGATCAGGCCGCCGTTGTGCGACACGCAGTTCTCCTGCGCCGACTGCGCGCTGGGGATCTTGAAGTACGCGCGCTGCGTCATCTTGCCGTTCTTGATGGCGAGGGTCGTGTTGCCCCCCATCTCGAGCGGATGCGTCGCCTGGCAGTTGGGGGAGGTACCGCCGCCCCACTCGTCGGTGAAGACCACCTTCGACCCGTCGTTGCTGAACACCGCGGTGTGCCAGAGCGAGAAGTTCGTGTCGGCCTTGGCGTCGAGGCGCACCGGCTTGAGCGGGTCGCGGATGTCGACGAGCAGGCCGTGGCTGGCGCAGGCGCCGGCGAGGAGGCCGAGCTCCGGGTAGGCGGTCACGTCGTGGCAGTTGCGCGGGCCGGTGGGCGCGGGGACGGCCTCACCCTCGGCGCCGGGGCGCGCGCGTCGTGCGGGGGCATTGGCGCGACGCGGCGCGGGCGCGAGGCCCGTGAAGATGCGTGCGCCCGTCACGACCGCCGCCTGCTCCGGGTGCGCGAGCGGGACGCGGATCACGTCGAGCCGGTAGAGCGAGTTGTTCTCGTCGGCCGGGTCGGTGCCGTTGTTGCAGCCCGCCAGCTCCTCCGCCGGGCGCGCCCCCTGGTTGCCGGAGACGTAGAGGTAGACGACCCCCTTGTCCTTCGGGTCGGGGATGAGCGTGTGCGTGTGCGAGCCCTTGCAGGTCTGCACGTTCTTCACGAGGCGCGGCGCGCGCGGGTTCGACACGTCGTAGATGCGAACCCCGGCCATGTGCTCCGAGGGCTCGTGCACCCCGCCCTTGGCGCAGTCGTTCCGGTTGCCGTTCCCCTCCGCGGAGACGAAGAGCAGGTTGCCCACGATCGTCGGGTCACCCTGCGAGGTGATGCACTCCACCACCGAGAGGACCTCCGGCTTCGCCGGGTTCGACACGTCCCAGATGGTGAAGCCGGCGAAGTTCCCCTGGTAAACCGTGTTCCCGCGGAAGGCCAGGTCGGAGTTGATGAAGGTGAGGCCGCGCGCGGTGTCGAGCACCGCGGGCTTGCGGCTGAACGAGACGAGGCGCATCCCCTGCGCCGCGGAGCCCGCGTCGAAGAGGCCGGCCTTGAGGCCGTTGCGGGGGTCGGTGGCGCTGGGGTAGGTCTGCGCCTGGAGGGGGAGGGTGGGTGCCGCGGTCGCGGCGAGGGCCAGCGCGAGGGCCGCGCCGGAGATCCTGCTCACATGAGCCATCGGTGCAACTCCGTGGGGGGGAGTGATGGCGCGCGGCCCAGGGGACAGGACCGCGCGCCCGCGTACGGTACGGCGCGGATCGGGCGCGCGCCAGCAGTGGCGCCGGTCCGGCTGCATCGATTACGGGGGAGCGCCCGCGTCCGTTGCGGGGCGCGGGGGAGGCCTCGCTCAGGCCTCGTCGAGCATCTGGAGCATGAGGGCGATCTCCGCCGTCTGCACCGTCTCCACGTCGTTGGCGAAGACGGAGACGTCCACGTCCTGGGCGGCGCGCGGGGCGGCGTAGAGGTCCTTCACCATCGCGAGCGCGCCGCGGTGGTGCTGGATCATGAGCGTGAGGAAGAGCCGGTCGAACTCCCCCTCCTTCGCCCCCTCGAGCTGCGCCAGCTGCTCCGGCGTGAGCATCCCCGCCATCATCATGTGCCGCCACGACGAGGTGTCCGGCGCCTCCTGCCCGTGGGCGCGCAGCCACTCCTGCATGAGCTGGATCTCGGCGAGCTGCGACATGTCGATCTTCTTCGCGAACTTGAGGACGCGCGGATTCGCGCGCCGCGCCTCGGCCAGCCGCGACATGTGCACCGCCTGCGCGTGGTGCGCGATCATCCCCTGCATGAAGCGGACGTCGGCCTCGGTGTAGATCGCGCCCTTCGGGATGACGATCGGCTTCTCCGAGCCCATGTGGTGGGCGTGGCCGGCCATCGGGTCCTGGGCGCGGGCGGCGGCCGGGAGGGCGACGAGGGCGGTGGAGAGGGCGGCCAGGGCGAGGGCGCGGGTGGGGAGGGTGGGCATCGGGTGGAGTGCTGCAGGTGGAGGTGGGGGTCTCCTCAGGTTACGCGCGGGGGGTGGGAATCGCTAGGCGGGCCGGGCCGAGGTGGAGCGCGCCTGCTCAGCGAGGGGGGACGTTCGGGGGACCCGGGTACTTCACCCAGTCTGGCTCTGTACTCGATGCAGCCCCCGAGCCCTTCTTCGCCGACGCGGGGAACCGCCACAGCATCTCGTCGGCCGCCGGTGGGCATTCGCGAGGAATCGGGCCTTTCCATCCGCGCGCCTTGTAGAAGTGCTCGACCGTGTCGCGGGCAGGGCTGAAGACGTAGGTGTAGTTCGTGACGACTGGCGGGTCGCCGTTCCGTGCGTAGCCGATTGACGGTATTGATCCCGGGGGGCAGATCAACCAGGTCGCGCGGTAGTACTCGCGCGGGTTGAGAAGGAAGTGAAAGCCGCCGAGGGAGTCGGTCACGTACCGCTCGATCGTGTTGCTGCCGCGGTCGAGGAACACGGAGAGCCCTGGGAGGGGCCGGCCGGCGGAGTCCTCGAGGCTGCCGGACAGCGGCCACGGTCCGCGTTGGCTCTGGGCGGTGGCCCGGAGCGGCACGAGGGCCGTGGCTCCCAGGAGCACGAGGAGCCGAGTGGCGATGGCGAGCGTCCGCGACCGGAAGCGGGATGGGGTCTTCGTCCGCACCGTCATTCCTCCGCTCCGGCTCCCGCGGTGTCGCTCGGTTGGCGGATCGTGGCGCTGATCATGACGGACGGCAACTTCAGGGTGCGCTCGCTGGAGGCGTCGTCCAAGATGTCGATGGTCTCGCATGGCACCTGCTCCCCGTTCTCCTCGAAGAGTCCGAGGCCATTGGAGGCATAGAACTGGTGCCAGTACTGGAAACGCTCCTGGATCATCTCCGGATCCGGGTCAGACCAACCACGGACCTCTCGCCCCTTGGCGTCCAGCTCCACGCGCACGTCGGCGTAGTCGGCATTGGGCTCGAGCCACCCGCTGAGTGTCAGCAGGTCGGAGAAGGCCGTCATGCCGGGGCGCTGAGGGACGGCGATGGGGTGCATCCGCACGATCCCGCGCGGGACCCCGCGGTACATGAGAGTGAAGGCCATCGGGGGTGCGATCTTGAACATGGCGTCCTCGCTCCCTGCGGTGTTCGACTATCCCTGGTGGCCCTGCGTCGGGCACGACTCGGGCTTCCACAGCTCCTGCCCGCGATGTGACTGATCGGCCCCCGACGTCCGCGGACGTGGCTGGTCAGGATCATCGCCCAGCCGGGCGGAAGGTGCCACGCACGGCGGTCCGCGGATTGCTAGCGGCGCATCACTTCGATCCTGTCCCCGAAGATCATGCGGAGGACAATCAGCCCGATGGCAGCTGCCGCAACCGCAGCGAAAACCCGCGTCGCTGCGCTGGCGAAGCGACGGAGCCGACGTCGCGAGCCGTGATCGGCGGCCAGATCGGCCTGCAGCAGGGCGTCGAAGCCGAAGGCCATCAGCACTACCGCGACCAGGGTAACTATCCACGGCAGGCCGGCCCAGCGGGTCGCCAGCGTGGCGAAGAGACCCACACCCGCGAAGGAGGCCGCAGCCCGCCGGGTAACGCGAGTGGTCAGGTCGCGCCACACCTCGTGGAGCGTCGGCTGAGTGCCCGCGGTACCGGGCAACGGGAGGTGGTCGACCATTGGTTCCTCGCAAGGTCAAGGAGTGTTTGGCGTGACGCGCGCGGCCAGCCGCGGGTGAGAGAAATAGGAGGCGCCGGGGGAGGCCGCGCCAGTCCATCGAATACCCGACAGCGGCCCCCTGTAACGATTCGTGATGCCGTGCGTGGCTCGGTGTCTCTCAGCCGCGCGGCGCCGGAGGAGTCATCCCAATAGCTGACCGAGCCGGCTGACCTACACCATGGCCGGAGCTCGACCAACCGTATGTTGGTCCCGAGCGAGCATGATCATGCGGGGATCATTCGTGACGATCCCGTTGACACCGCCCGCCCAAAGCCTCTCTGCCAGTCGGGGACTGTCCACCGTCCAGACGTGCGTCACCACCTCGGCGTGCTTCGCGCTCCGGGCAATGGCACCGCAAGGGACGGGAACGCCCCGGTAAGTCCAGGGGATGCACAGGGCTCTGAAGTTCAGGGTCCCGGGCCTGGGGGGGCCGGTGACGAGGTGGCGGAGCATGCGATAGGCGCCGGCCGAGGAGGCGCCGAGGGCGATGTCGCTGCCGCGGAGGGGGTCGAGGGCGCCGGGGGCGAAGGAGTCGACGATGACCTTGCCGGTGGCGTGGTGCTTCTCGAGGAGGCGGCGGGTCTCGGCGGCGACTTCGGGGACTTTCAGCTCGATGATGAAGGGGGTGGCCGGGAAGGCCTCGAGGACTTCCTCGAAGGTGGGGATGGTGATGCCCTGGCCCTTGTAGGGGTGGGAGCCATCGCGGGTGAAGCGGGCGCCGGCGTCGAGGGTCTTCAGCTCGGCGAGGGTTCGCGCGGAGAGGGGGCCGGTTCCGGAGGTGGTGCGGTCGAGGGTGGGGTCGTGGTGGACGACTGCCACGCCGTCGCGGGTGAGGCGGAGGTCGAACTCGAGGGCGTCCACGCCGAGATCCACGGCGCTTTGAAACGACGCCATGGTGTTCTCGGGGTAGTGGGCGGAGTTGCCGCGGTGGGCGATGACGAGCTTCGCCTGGGGGTCCAGGAGGGAGAGCATGGGGGATAAGGATATGGCCCCGCCTTGGCGGGGCCAGATCCTTCGCTGCGCTCAGGATGACATCCTTGCGCCGGGGCCAGATCCTTCGCTGCGCTCAGGATGACATCCTTGCGCCGGGGCCGGATCCTTCGCTGCGCTCAGGATGACTTCAAGGCCTCAGAAGCTGTAGGACACTCTCGTCATGATGAGGCGGCCGATGGCGGGGACGCCGACGAAGGTGGGGACCTGGTTGTCGAGGATGTTGGTGGCGTTCAGCGACCAGCGCACGCCGGGGTTGAAGGGGATGCGCCAGGACATGCCGAGGTCCAGGAGGGCGTTCACGGGGACGGGGCCGTACCGGACCGGCGTGCCGACGTTGTAGGAGTTGAACACGCCGGAGTTCACGGGGAAGGCGTCGGCGTAGCGGCCGCGGATCTCGGCGCTGTACCCCTTCGGCTCGTCCTCGAAGCGCAGCGCGAGCGAGCCGCGGTGCTTGGGGACGTTCGCGGCGAGGGGGTTCTCCTTGCTCGCGCCGGGGGCGTCGGCAAAGACGTTCCGGTTCAGGTTCGAGTAGGTGGCCGCCACGGCCCAGCCGCGACCCAGCAGCAGGTCGGTGGCGAGGTCGAGGCCGTGCACGTTCACGAAGCCGCTCCCGTTCTGGTACGAGAACACGAGGTACGGCTTGTCGTACAGCCCGTTCGTGAAGCCGGTCGCGCCCACGGGGATCTTGGCCATCAGCGGGGTGAGCGCACCCGCCGCCGCGGTGGCGGTGGCCTGCGCCTGCGCGGCGGGCATCCCGCCCGCCATCAGCCCCTGCGCGATGCTCGCGCCCAGGTAGGCGCCGAGCTGCGTGGGGTTGAACATCACGCCGGGATTGATGAGCTGCGTGGTGGGATCGGCGGGGCGCCGCTGGAACCACACGTCCATCGCGACGCGCAGGCGATCGCCGAGGATCCCCTTGTAGCCCACCTCCCACGTGTTGGAGAAGTTGGCGCCGAGGGGGGCGTAGTCGTGCACCTCCGCCACCGGCTTGCTGGTGCCGAGGTCCACGAGCACGGTTCCGACCTGCGCGTCGGTGGGACGCAGTGCGGTGAGGATGGGGCGCATCTGGGAAAGCAGCCCGAGGAGCTGCGCCTTGGCGGCGTCGCCCCCGAAGGTGCTGGCGGGCATCCCCTGCACGATCGCGGGAAGGGCCTGCGCGAAGCCGGGGAAGGCGGCAGCGGCCGACGCGGGGCTCATCGGCCCGGTGGTCGGAATGTACGGGGAGCGCATGCAGAGGTTCCCCCCTGCCCCGCCTGCGCAGTTGCGGGCGAAGGTCCACCCCTGCTTCGACGGGTTCCCCATGATCTGCAC
>DASWVQ010000265.1:0-1687 GCA_036401195.1 Gemmatimonadaceae bacterium | reverse complement strand
GCGCTTCGCGGCGGCTTCGGCGAGGGCGGCGCCGAGCAGCCCCGTTCCCAGGAAGGCGATCCGAGTCATGCCGAACAATACAGAGGATGCGATGAAGCTGCAGGTGGTCACCGCGAGCACGCGGGAGGGACGCAAGGGCCCCGCGGTCGCGCACTGGGCGCTCGATCAGGTGCGCGCCCATGGAAGGTTCCGCGCCGAGCTCGTCGACCTCCGGGAGGTGGACCTTCCGCTCTTCGACGAGCCGAAGCACCCCCGCTTCGGCGACTATGCGCACGAGCACACCAGGCGCTGGAGCACGATCGTGCAGGGGGCGGATGCCTACCTCTTCGTCACCCCGGAATACGATCATGGGCCGCCTGCGTCGCTGCTCAACGCGCTACAGTACCTGGTGCGCGAGTGGGCGTACAAGCCCGCGGGGTTCGTGAGCTACGGCGGGGTGTCGGCGGGCGTGCGCAGCGTGGCCGCGCTGAAGCCGGTGGTGTGCGCGCTCCGGATGATGCCGATGCTGGAGACGGTGGCGATCCCCTTCTTCGCCCAGCACCTGGACGAGGGGACCGGGCGGTTCGATCCCGGCGAGGTGCAGGGCCAGGCGGCGGTGGCGATGCTCGACGAGTTGCACCGCTGGGCGGGGGCGCTGCGGACCTTGCGCGCATGACGGTCTTCCCGCGCGGGGACCGCCGCGCCCGGGGCGTGGGGCTAATCCCGCGTCAGCGCCGGTAGATCGTGACGGCGGTGTCCTCGAACAGGCGCCGCGCGGTGCCTTCGGGGAGGTCGTGGTCGCGTGCATGCTCGGCCACCAGGACGCGGGCGAAGGGGCGCGCCTGCCAGCCCTCGAGCACGCGGTCGAGCATGCGCGAGCCGTAGGGCGGGTCGACGAACGCGATGTCGTAGCGCCCCTCCTCGAGGGCCGCGGCGAAGGGGAGGGCGTCGCGCTTGAAGATGCGGCAGCGCTCCCGGAGCCGGAGCGCCGCCACATTCGCCCGCAACGCATGCAGGCTCGCCGGGCGCGTCTCCACGAAGTCGGCGTACTTCGCCCCGCGCGAGATCGCCTCGAGCCCCAGCGCGCCGGTGCCCGCGAACAGGTCGAGCACGCGCGCCTCCTTCACCTCGTCACCGAGCAGGTCGAGGATGGCCGCGCGCACCGGCTCCGCCGTGGGGCGGACGCGGAAGTCGGCGGGGGCGGTGAGGTGCCGCCCCGCGAACTTCCCGGCCACGATCCTCATTGCATCACCTGGGCTGTCATGAGCGCAAGATAAGCGCGGCCCGGGCGGTGCCGAGCACCCGTGCACCGGCCAGACGGGGTCATGAACGAGCTGAAACAAGGAACGGGCTGATCTCTCCACGGCGGCAAGGGACTCCGTGCCCGCAAGGAAGGATCAGCCTTTTCCCCGTTTCAGCCTTTTCATAACCCCGTCTGGCCGGCGCCGAGAAGCGAGCCGGAGCGCCGTGCGCGCGCGATGCCTAGTCGCCCCAGACGGGCTCCCCGGCCAACCCGGCGTGCTCGGCTTCCTCGAGGATCTGCTGCTCGCGTTCCCGCGAGATCAGCTTGTGCTTCACCCAGTCGCCGAAGTCGTCGAAGTAGGTGTAGGCCACCGGCACCACGATCAGGGTCAGCATGGTCGAGGTGATCAGCCCGCCGATCACCGCCCGGGCCATCGGGGCGCGGAAGCCGCCCCCTTCGCCCAGC
>DASWVQ010000264.1:0-8712 GCA_036401195.1 Gemmatimonadaceae bacterium | reverse complement strand
CCCGCGATCTCCCGCGACGAGATGCGCGCCTTCCTGGCCGATCCCCTGGTGAGCGACGCGCTCGACAAGGCGAAGGGCCTCCCCCGCACCGAGGACGAACGCCTCCGCCTGGCGGGCGGGGCTCCCGGCGCCCTCCTCTCGCACGCGGAGAGCGGGAAGGCGATGGACCAGGCGCGCCGGATCCTCCAGGCGGCCGAATCCCGCGACCGCGCCGCCCTCCTCCGCCATGCCTTCGCCGAGAAGCCGGCCGGGGCGCGCGGCGCCTTCAGCGACACCCTCGACGCCCTCACCGTCCTGCTGCACGAGCGCGCCCGCGACGCCGTGCACCGCGACGACCAGCATGCCGCCCTCGCCGCCACCCGCGCGGTGGAGGCGGTGGAGGAGGTGAAGGAATGGACCGCGACCAACGTGAACCCGCAGCTCGCGACCGCCTCCCTGCTCCGCCGGCTCGAGGGGCTGCTCCGGTGAGCGCGCCCCGCGACGAAGCCCCGGGCGGGGAGCTCACCCACCTGGACGCGCAGGGGACCGCCCGCATGGTCGACGTGTCCGCCAAGCCCGACACCGAGCGGATGGCGCGGGCCACGGGGGCGATCCGCATGGCCCCGGCGACCCTCGCGGCGATCCGCGCCGGGAACATGAAGAAGGGCGACGTGCTCGGCGTCGCCCGGATCGCGGGGATCATGGCCGGGAAGCGGACGGCGGAGCTCGTCCCCCTCTGCCATCCCATCCCCCTGCACGACCTCCAGGTGGAGATCACCGTGGACGAAGGGCTTCCCGGGTTGCGGGTTTCCGCTACCGGGCGCACGGTTGGGAAGACGGGCGTGGAGATGGAAGCGATCGTCGCCGCGTCGGTCGCGCTGATCACGATCTACGACATGGCCAAGGCGCTGGACCGCGATATGGTAATCACTGATATCGTCCTAGCCGAGAAGTCGGGAGGGGTGACACGGCCTCGTCAAGATCTTGATGGCACGCGCTCTGCCCGCTAACGTGGGAGAGCGGCTGGTGCACAGCCGATCATAAACTGTTGCCCCGGAAGGACTTATGCATAAGCTCCACGGGACGTATGTACATCGTGGCGACCGGATCCGGCGCCGGAACACCATCAGGCGATGGATTCTGGGGACCGGATTTTTCGTGGCCGCGGTGGCCGTCCTCAAGATGCGGGAACCGAAGCCCGCGACCGCCGAAGCGGCGGTGACGCAGGCTTCGACGCTCGACATCGGCTTTGCGGGACCGAGGGACCTGGAAGCGACGAAGGGTGAGCTGGAGCTGGTTCGCGCCGAGCTGCAGCGCTCCCGCAAGGTGATCGCCTACTCGACGCGGTACGGGATCCCGGCAAACCTGGCCGGCCGCATCCTCGACGTGGCCCTCGCCGAGGGGATCGACCCGGAGCTCGGCTTCCGGCTGGTGAAGCTGGAGAGCGACTTCAACCCGCGGGCGACCTCCCCGGTCGGCGCCGTGGGGCTGACGCAGCTCATGCCCTCCACCGCCCGCTACTATGTGAAGAACGTCACCGCCCAGAAGCTCTACGATCCGCACCTGAACCTGCGCGTCGGCTTCCGCTACCTTCGGACGCTGGTGAACCGGTACGATGGCGACGTGAAGCTGGCGCTCCTGGCCTACAACCGGGGCGAGGTCGCGGTGGACGCGGCGATCAAGAGCGGGGTGAACCCCACCAACGGCTACGACCGCATCCTCATGAAGGGCTATCGCGGCAAGGGCACGGTCGACTGACCCTCCTGCCTCGTCAGACTTGTCTCACCGGGCGCCGCTCCTCATCGGGGGCGGCGCTTCTTTTTCAGCTCGCGTCGCCCGGCGAGCCACCCAGACCGATACTGCCGGACGCAGACGCGCGCAGACGCGCCTTCGGCGCGACACCGACACGCTCAGAGCGCTCGATGCGCCAGGCCGGCATTCCGGCACCGGCCCATGAGGAGATCTGTCGGGGGTCCTCTGGACGCACGAGGCTCCATGCCGGGAAGCCGTCCATCACGCGTCAGGCACCGGTGCCGGGTGCTTCGAATCCACATCGGGGCATTCTGGGCGTGTCAGCGTCGCGCCGAAGGCGCGTCTGAGCGTGTCTGCGTCCGGCAGTGTCGGTCTGGGGGGCCGACCGGGGCGCGCTTACTTGTGCGTCGCCTTCCGAGCCGGCCCCGGCTTCTTCGTCGACGACGGCTTCGAGGCAGAACCCTTCGCCTTCGAAGGGGACGCCTTCCCCTTCGCGGAGGAGGCCTTCCCCTTCGAGGTGCCCTTCGCCTTCGAGGCAGAGGACTTCGACTTCGAGGACGACGACCTGGCCTTGGAGGCGCCCTTCGCCTTCGACGACACGGACACCCCCGACACCGCCAGCTCCTGCCCCGGGAAGATGACGTCCTTCTTCAGGTGGTTCATCGCCTTCAGCTTCGCCACGGTCACGTGGTACCGCTTCGCCACGTGGCTCAGCGTCTCCCCCTTCTTCACCACGTGGAAGCGGACCTTCCCCACCGTGGTGCTCCCGTACCGCTCGATCTCCGGGTCCGGCACCGAGACCGCTGCCCGGACCACCGCGGGAGTCGGCACCAGCAGGGGCTGCCCCGGAACGATCCGCCCCTTCTTCGTGCGACGGAGCTTCGGGTTGTAGCCGAGGAGCGCCTTCTCGCTGATCCCCGCCTTGTCGGCGACCTCGGCGAGCGAAACCCCCTTCTTCGTTTCGGTGCGGCGGGCACCCACCCGCTCCGCCTCGTCGAGCTCGGCCAGGGCGGCATCGAAGCGCTCGGCGCGGCCCGCGGGAAGCCAGACCATCACCGCCGGCCCGGGCGGCGTCATCCCGCGCAGCAGCTGCGGGTTGAGCCCCTGGATCTCCGCCACCGTGCTCCCCGCCGCGGCGGCGATGGCGGCGATCGGGGTGAGCCCCGGCACCTTCGCGGAGTCGAGCACCAGC
The DNA here is from genome assembly GCA_036401195.1 of Gemmatimonadaceae bacterium. Classification (GTDB taxonomy): domain Bacteria; phylum Gemmatimonadota; class Gemmatimonadetes; order Gemmatimonadales; family Gemmatimonadaceae; genus JACDHQ01. The sequence goes on along the minus strand of DASWVQ010000264.1, from coordinate 5,789 downwards.
GGCGGCTTCCGCCCCACCGTCATCCCGTACCGGTCCGGCTCGCGCGCCACCAGGGTGGCCGCGATCAGCTGCGGCACGTACTCGCGCGTCTCGTTGCGCAGGTAATCCTTGTCCGCGAGCACGAAGAAGCGGTCCTCGCTCCCCGCCCCTTCCATGTCGTCGGCGAAGCGGTTGAGCCCCCGCTGGATGCGCCCGGGCCCGCCGTTGTAGGCCGCGGCCGCGAGGTAGAGCGACCCGAACTGGTCGCGCAGCTCGCGGATGAAGCGCACCGCCGCCCGCGTCGATCGCACCGGGTCCCGGCGCTCGTCCACCCACCAGTCCACGCGAAGTCCCATGCCGCGCGCGGTGGAGGTCATGAACTGCCACATCCCCACCGCCGCGGCGCGGGAGTAGGCGTTGGGATCGAAGCCGCTTTCCACCAGCGCCAGGTAGTACATGTCGCCGGGGAGCCCCCCCGCCTCCATCTCCTGGCGGATCATCGGCTCGTAGCGGGAGCCCGCCTCGAGGCGCGACGCGATGTACTCCCGCGCCGGGCCCGTGAAGCGCTTCACGTAGTACTCCACCCGGTCGCGGCTCTCGTACGCCGACACGTCCATCGCGAGCGAGCTCACCGCCTCGTCCACTCGCGGCGTCGCCGTCGCGTCGGCAGGCGCGGCCTCGAGCATCCCGCCCCCGGCCACGACGCGCGGCGACTCGGGCGACGACGGCCCCTCGGCGCGGGTGCCCGCCTGGACGACGGCGACCGACGATCCCTCAGCCGCCGCGCTCCCCGCGGAGGTCGCGACGGAGTCCAGGGGCGAGGCGGCACGCGTCACCCCGCCGGCGGTGGCGAGGGCGGGGGCGGCGTGGGTGGCGGGGATGCACGCGGTGACCGCAAGCGCGGCGACGGCGAGGATGGGTCGACGAAGGGGCACTCGGCTCTCCTCTCCAGCAGCGGCGCGGGCGAATCGAAGGAAGGCGGGCGGCGACGCTCAGCGCGTCGCGATGAAGTTGCCCAGGATGCGGTTGGTGGCGTTCATGACGGCGAGGGCCGTCCCGCGGCAGGTGTCGCCCTCGGCCAGGTAGCAGCCGATGAGCCGCGCGGTCCGTCCCTGCTCGCGCGAGATCACGGAGACGATCACGAGGTTCGCGTCGAAGGCGCGGACCGTCTTGACCCCCACCAGCTCGAAGGAGAGCTGTCCCTGCGAGAAGTCCTCGAGGGCACGGAGCGCGGCGTCGGCCGCGATGCGGAGGTCGCCGATGTCGCTCGACGGCCCCTCGGCGTGGCCCTGGGCGCGTGAGCCGGGGGCGAACTCCAGCTCCACGTCGGCACTCGAGTGCCCGGACGGGGAGCGTCGGAACCTGAAATCCGAGAACCGGAGCCGCTCCCGGCGAGAACCCGTGCCACCGGGGAGCTCCGGCTGGTCCGTTTCAGCTGGCGTGGTGATCTGCATCGGAGGGGGGCAGGAAGCCAGTGCGAGGGCGGCGTCGCCTCGTGGATCACGAATGAGACATGAAATCGCAACGCGGACGGTGCCGGGGCGGTGTTCCCCGTCACGGGCTACGGCCTATATTCGGGAATGATCACCACCCTCCTCCTCGCCGCCGCGGCGCTCATCCCCCTCGCGCGCCCCTCGCTGGACGATTCCCTGGCCGCCCGGCTCCGTGCCCGGATCGCCGAGGTGCAGGGCGCGGAGGTCGGCGTCGCCTACCGGGACCTCGGGAGCCGCGACTCGCTCGACCTGGCGAGCGACGCGCAGTTCCACGCGGCCAGCACCATGAAGCTCCCCGTGCTGATCGAGCTGTTCCGGCAGGCCGACGCGGAGCGCCTCGCGCTCGACCAGCCGGTGCTGCTGGAGAATCGCTTCCACTCGATCGTGGATGGCTCGCCCTACGCCCTCTCGCCGGGCGACGACTCGGACAGCCTGGTCTACACCCTGGTCGGCACCCGCGTCACCCTCCGGGAGCTGGCGGAGCGGATGATCGTGCGCTCCAGCAACCTGGCCACCAACGCGCTGATCGAGCTGGTGGGCGCGCGGCGGGCGGACTCCACCGCCCGGATGCTGGGGGCGCGGGGGACGAAGGTGCTGCGCGGGGTCGAGGACCAGAAGGCGTACGACGCGGGGCTCAGCAACGTGACGACCGCCGCGGACCTGGCGGCGATGCTGGCCGCGATCGAGCGGGGGGAGGCGGCCGCGCCGCGGAGCTGCGCCGCGATGAAGGAGATCCTCTTCCGGCAGCAGTTCAACGACGAGATCCCCGCCGGGCTCCCCCCCGGGACCCCGGTGGCGCACAAGACGGGGTCGATCACCGCGATCCTGCACGACGCCGCCATCGTCTACCCGCCGGGGCGCCCCCCGTACGTGCTGGTGGTGCTCACCCGCGGGGTCCAGGACCAGGCGGTCGCCCGCCAGCTCATCGCCGACATCTCGAGGATGGTCTGGACCCATGCCACGGGACGTGCGGTTGGCCGGGGAAGCCCTTACGCGGCCCCTGCACGCCCATGATATTCCGGGGGTCGCCGAGGCCGGCCACCCTTCCCCGCCGGCCCGGACGCTCCGCGAGATGACTTCGCTCCTGGATTCGCTCATTCCTTCCTCCGACCGCCGGCAGTTGATCGACGTCGCCTTCCAGCACGCGCCGCAGTACATCTGGCTGCTCGGTCCGGAGGGCGACGTGCAGGCTTGCGACCAGGCGGTGCGCGAGCTCGAAGGGGGAACGGACGATGGCATGCGGGGGCGCGCACTCTGGGCCAACCGCTGGTGGAGCGAGCCGGAGCTCGTGGAACGCCACCTCCGCGACGGGATCGGCGAGGCCCTGCTCGGACGGCGGCTCAGCTTCGAGGCGCGGGTGGTGCGCACCGACGGCGACCGGCTCACGGTGGACGTGCTCGTCCACGGCTTCACCGGCGACGACGGCGCCCGCCGCGTGCGGGTGGACGCGATGGACGTCACCGCGCGCGCGCGCGTGGAGGCGGAGCTCCGCGCCTCCGAGGCGAAGTTCGCGGGGATCCTCGCCATCGCCGCCGACGCGATCATCACCATCGACCAGTCGCAGACGATCCTGCACTTCAACCGCGGCGCCGAGGACATCTTCGGCTGGACCGAGGCCGAGGCGCTCGGGCAGCCGCTGGAGATGCTGATCCCCCCGCGCTACCGCACGAACCACGCGGGGCACGTGGAGGCGTTCGGGCAGGGGGCGGTGATGGCGCGCCGCATGGGGGAGCGCCGCGAGATCTACGGGCTCCGCCGCTCGGGGGAAGAGTTCCCCGCCGAGGCCTCGATCTCGAAGCTCGACACCCCCGACCGCCGCATCTACACGGTGGTGCTGCGCGACATCTCCGACCGGAAGCGCACCGCGCACGCGCAGCAGTTCCTCGCGGAGGCGAGCGCGATCCTCGGCAGCTCGCTCGACTTCCACGCCACGCTGCGCACCGTCGTCTCCCTGCCCATCCCATTGCTCGGCGACGCCTGCATCATCGACATCGTCGACAAGCAGGACGTGATCCGGCGCATCGCCAGCTCGCATCCCGACGAGCGGAAGGCCTTCGCGCTGCGCCAGCTCGAGGCGCGCTACACGCCCTTCTGGGACTCGCCGTCCATCGTGATCGACGTGCTGCGCCGGGGCGAGGTGGAGGTGGTGCACGGCTTCGACGAGGCCTTCCTCGACGCGCACAGCGTGGACGAGGAGCACGCGCAGCTCATCGCGGCGCTTGGCTCGAAGCGCGCGATCTTCGTCCCGCTCATCGCCCGCGAGCGGGTGATGGGGGTGATGACGATCCTCGGCGAGGGAGCCGACGCGGGGTACGACGAGCAGGACGTGGCGCTGGCGCGCGAGCTGGGGACGCGGGCGGCGTTCGCCCTCGACAACGCGCAGCTCTACGAGGCGGCGCAGCTCGCGACGCGCGCGCGCGACGAGGTGCTGGGGGTGGTGTCGCACGACCTGCGCAACCCGCTCAGCGCCATCCAGATGTGCACGCGCGTGCTGCTGGAGAGCCCCCCCGCCGACGAGGCGGCGCGGCGCGACCTGCTCGAGGCGATCGCCCAGGCCACCGGGCTCACGAACCGCCTGATCCAGGACCTGCTCGACGTGGCCAACATCGAGGCGGGGAAGCTCTCGGTGGAGAAGGCCGAGCTGTCGGCCGCGGAGCTGCTCGACCGGGCGGCGCCCATGTTCGAGAGCGCGGCGAGGGAGCGCCAGGTCCGCCTCACCGTGCGCGCGGAGCCCGGCCTCCCCATGCTCCTCGCCGACGAGGGACGGGTGATGCAGGTGCTGGCGAACCTGGTGGGGAACGCCACCAAGTTCACCGAGCCCGGAGGGTCGGTGGAGGTGAGCGCGGCGCCGGCGCACGGCGAGGTGGTGTTCGCCGTGCAGGACACCGGCCCCGGGATTCCCGGCGAGCAGCTCCCCCTAGTGTTCCAGCGCTTCTGGCACAACCGCCGCAACGCACGCAAGCGCGGCTCCGGACTGGGCCTCGCGATCGCGAAGGGGATCGTCGAGGCGCACGGGGGGCGGATCTGGGCGGAGTCGGTGCTCGGCGAGGGGGCGCGGTTCAGCTTCACCCTGCCGGTGGTGAAGGGAACGGGGTAGAGGGGCTGGGGCTGGGGCCTGGGGCCTGGGGCCTGGGTGAGCGGAAGGACCTGCATGAGCGAGCGCCTGACGGCACGCCGTCAGGCGCTCGTTCCTTCCCCGGGCCCCATGCCCCAGGCCCTACACCCCGCCTTCAGGACACCCTCGGCGTCACCAGCACCGAGCGGCTCGACGCCCGCACCACCCCGCTCGTGACGCTGCCGATCACCAGGCGCTCGATCACCGAGTGTCCATGGCTCGCCACGGCGATGAGGTCCGCGTCCACGTGGTCGGCGAAGGTGAGCAGCTCGGCGGCGGGTGCGCCACGCGCCTCCGCCACCTCCAGCTTCACCCCGCGCGACACCGTCACCTCGCGCTTCACGCGGTCGAACAGGGTGGGAAGCCCCGCCGTGTAGGCCAGGTCCCACGCCTCCCACCCGCCGGGGGGCATCTCCACCCGCGGCCTCACGTGCACGAGCCACACGGTGGCGTCGGCGTCGGCCAGGTCCACGGCCGCTCTGAGGGCCGCCACGCTCTCCTGGCTGAAGTCCATCCCCACCACGACGCGCCGCGGCAGCGACGTGAGCGCGGGCGCCACCTGCAGCACCGGCACGTGCGCCAAGTGCATCACTCGGAGCGCCGTCTCCCCGCCGAGCAGCCGGTCGAGCAATGAGTGCTGCGTGAGGCCGAGCAGCACGAGGCGCGCGCTCGACTCGTCGGCGAGGCGCGCGATGGTGCGCACCGGGTCCCCCCAGACCACGTCCACCGGCCACTCGACGGTGGGGCCGAGCACGCGCGGGACCTGCGCGCGCAGGTGGGCGACGAGCCGGTTCCGCCGCTCATCGTCCACGTCCACGTTCACCAGCGCCAGCTCCGCGGCGGGCCCCGCCACCGGGAGCGGCTCGAGCACGGAGATCACGCGCACGGGGACGGCGTCGCGCTCACCGAGCAGCCAGGCGATGCGCAGCGCGCCCTCCGTCGCGGCCAGCCCGTCGCTCGCCACCAGCAGCTCGCCCGTCATCACGGGCTCGGTGGCCACGACGGGAGGTGCGGGAAGCGCGGACCGTGCGGACTCCATCGTGCCGATCATCTCCCCCTCCTGCCTTGGGCACCTGCAACATGCCACGGGGGGCGGATCCTGTCAGCCCGGGAAAGGCGCACCACGCGCGCAGGTTTCCCTCGGGCGGCACGCGAGCCCACGCGCCCACGCGCCGCGCGCCGCGCGCCCCGCGGCCGCGCCG
>DASWVQ010000263.1:0-3166 GCA_036401195.1 Gemmatimonadaceae bacterium | reverse complement strand
CGGCGCGGCGGGAACGCCGCACGCCGCCTCCCCCGCCGGCGAGCGGCTCCGCGCCCTCGCCGCCACCCGCCGCGCCCTCGTGGACGACCTGAAGGTGGCCCGCGAGCAGGCGAGCGAACGGCTCGCCCTCTCCGTCGCCGCGCTCGAGAACATCCGCCTCGACCTCCTGCGACTGCGCGCGGGGGCGGGCTCCGTGGCGTCGCTCACGGCCACCCTCGACGCGGCGCGCCGGGCCGGGGAGGAGATCGACGCGATGGTCCAGCTGCAGAAGGAGTTGGAACCGGCCCGGACCCCGGTCTAGCGGCTCTCCCCACCCCCCTCCCCCCGCCGTAGATTCGCCCCATGTCGCCCCCCCTGCTTCGCCCGCCCCCCCTGAAGAAGGGGGACACGATCGGGGTGGCCGCGACATCGTACTCCCCGCGCCCGGGGTGGCTGGCGCGCGGGATCGGCGCGCTGGAGCGGGCGGGGTACGGCGTGCTGCTCGACCCGGAGATCCACCGCATGCGTCGCTTCCAGCGCGACGAGGACGAGCGGCGCGCCGCGAACTTCACCCGCCTCTGGACCGATGAACGGGTGACCGTCGTGATCGCGGGCACCGGGGGGTACGGGGCGGTGCGCCTCATCCCCTACCTCGATCCCGCGGCCTTCCGCGAGCACCCGAAGAGCTTCGTCGGCTACTCCGACGTCACCGCGCTGCACCTCTGGCTCATGCGCACCGTGGGGCTCCGCTGCTTCCACGGCCCCACCGTGGACGACCTGATCCCCAGCACCCGGGATCCAACCATGGCCTCCCTCCTCGCGACCCTCACCACCCCAATGCCCACCACGCGCATCGGGCGGGGGATGGCGCGCGCCGTCCGCCCCGGACGGGCCACCGGGCGGCTGGTGGGGGGGAACCTCGCCCTCGTGCAGCAGTCGATCGGCACCGACTACCAGGTGGACCTCGACGGCGCGATCCTCTTCCTCGAGGAAACCCGCGACCCCATGTCGTTCGTGGACGAGCGCCTCGTGCACCTGCGCAATGCCGGACTGTTGCGTGGGGTGCGCGGTGTCGTCCTTGGACAACTGACGCTGGATCGGTCGGAGGAGGACGAGTTCGAGGATTTCCTCGTCGACCTGCTCGCCGACCTGGGAGTCCCGATCCTCACCGACTTCCCCGCCGGCCACGACGTGCCGAACCTCACCCTCCCCCTGGGCACCGAGGTGGAGCTCGTGGTGGAGGAGTCCACCGGCTGGCTGGCCTACCGGGAGGGCGCGCTCCAGGGCGTCGCGTCCCCCCCGCCCCCATCCCCGAGCCTCGCATGAGCGACCCCACTCCCTCGGTGGAGCAATACGACCTCGTGGTGATCGGCGCGGGCCCCGCGGGCGAGAAGGGGGCCGCGCAGGCTGCCTACTTCGGCAAGCGGGTCTGCGTCATCGAGCGCGCCCCGAAGCCGGGGGGCGTGGCGCTCAACGCCGGCGCCGTTCCCGCCCTCACCCTGCGCGAGAGCGCCCGCCGCCTCGCCGCCGTGCGCCGCGCTGGCCCCGGGATCTCCCTGCACGTGGACAGCCACCTGGGCCTCACCGACCTGATGGTTGGGGAGCGCGACGTGATCGCCATGGGGTGGGAGCTGGTCGAGGAGAACTTCGAGCGCCACGCCATCGTTTCCATCCAGGGCACGGCGCGCTTCGTCGACGCGCACACCGTCGAGGTCTCGCGCTACGGCAACCCGCCGCGCCAGGTGCGCGGCGAGGCGATCCTCGTCGCCACCGGCAGCCACCCGGAGCCGCACCCGCTCTTCCCCGTGGACCAGGAGGTGATCCACGACACGGAAACGATCCTCACCTGCGACCGCATCCCCGACACGATGATCGTGGTGGGGGGCGGGAAGACCGCATGCGAGTACGCCTGCATCTTCGCCGCGCTCGGCACCCGGGTGACCATCGTGAACGAGCGTGCGCGGCTGCTGGCGATGCTCGACCCCGAGGTGAGCGACACCCTGCGCCACCAGATGACCGGGCGCCTGGGCATCTCCATCCACAGCGACGCGCCGGTCACCCACGCCGAGGTGGTGAACGGGGAGCGCGCGAACGTGGTCCTCGCCGACGGCACCTCCCTCGTCGCCGACGTGGTGCTGTGCAGCGTGGGGCGCCTCGGCAACAGCCAGGGGCTGGGGCTCGAGGAGATCGGCGCGCACGTGGATCACCGCGGCTACGTGAAGGTGGACCACGCGTTCCGCGCCCTCGGCTCGCACCTGTACGCCGTGGGGGACCTCATCGGCTGGCCCGGCCTCGCCTCCACCGCCATGGAGCAGGCCCGCGTCGCCGTGTGCCACGCCTTCCAGCTCCGCTACAAGGAGCGCATGGCGGAGCTCTTCCCGGTGAGCGTCTGGTCCATCCCCGAGGCAGCGGTGGTGGGGGAGCACGAGGAGCTGCTCAACGCGCGCGGCGTGCCGGTCGAGGTGGGGCGCGCCCATTACCGGTACAACACGCGCGGCCGCATCCTCGGCGACGTGGAGGGGTTCCTCAAGATCGTCTTCCACGCCGACGATCGGCGGCTGCTCGGCGTGTCGGTGGTGGGCGAGGGGGCCACGGAGCTGGTGCACGTGGGGCTCGCCGTCATCGCCATGGGCGGCACGATCGACTACTTCATCCAGGGCGTCTTCGGCTATCCCACCCTGGCGGAGATGTACAAGTACGCCGCCTACGACGGGCTGCAGCGCCTCGCCCGGCGTGCCGCCCGCTCGCCCGGACTCCCCACCGCCAGCCGCTGACCGGTGCCGTTCAGCTTCGTCGGGGAGCGGCTCTGGCTCGACTTCGTCAACACCGACGGCGAGCAGCCCCGCCGTCCCGCCGACCCGCTGCGCGACTTCGAGGGATTCGTGGGCTGGCTCGAGGCGGCGCAGGTGCTCGACGCGGAGCGCGGGCAGGGGATCCGCCGCCGCGCGCGGGAGCAGCCCGCCGGCGCGAGCGCGACGCTGGCCGACGCGCGCCGCGTGCGCACCGCGCTGCGCGCCCTCGCCGAGCGGGGGGCGACGAGCGAGCAGGTGCGCCTCGAGGCCCTCGCCGAGATCAACCGGGTGCTGGGACGCAGCGCCGGCACCCGCCGCCTCGAGCGGCGCGACGACGGCAGCTTCGCCCGCTCCTTCGTGGCGGTGGGCGATGCCTTCGCGGGGCTGATGATCCC
>DASWVQ010000262.1:0-17200 GCA_036401195.1 Gemmatimonadaceae bacterium | reverse complement strand
TACGGCCATGCGCGCGGGCTCGAGCGCGCCGCCGGCGCGCTGGCGGGGGCGGAGCTCGCGGCGGGCGAGATCGGCGACGCCGGGGCGGTGCTGCGCGCCATCGACGGGGCCGATGCCGTGATCCACCTCGCGCATTCCACGGTGCCCGGATCGAGCATGGCGGATCCCGCGGGCGACGTCGAGGCGAACGTCGCGGCCAACGTGCGCTGGCTCGCGCGGCTGCGCGAGGCGTCGCCGGGGCTGCTCCTCTTCGTCTCCTCCGGGGGCACGGTGTACGGTCCCGCGCGGCGCTCCCCCCTGGCGGAGGATCATCCCACGGAGCCGATCAGCCCCTACGGGATCTCCAAGCTGGCGCTGGAGAAGTACGTGGCGATGTTCGCCGGGATGGCCGGCGCCCGGCACCTGGTCGCGCGCCCGGCGAACGTGTACGGCCCCGGCCAGCGGCTCGACGCGGGGCAGGGAGTGGTGGGGGTGTCGGTGTCGCGCGCGCTGCGCGGCGAGCCGATCGAGATCTGGGGGACGGGCGAGGTGCGCCGCGACTACCTGTACGTGCGCGATGCGGCTCGCGCGCTCGTGGCGCTGCTCGACTACGACGGGCCGGACACGGTGTTCAACGTGGGAAGTGGCGAGGGGCGCTCGGTGCTCGACATCGTGGCCGCCCTGGGCGAGGTGCTTCCCGCGCCTCCGGAAGTGCGCTTCACGCCGGGGCGGACGATCGACGTCCCCGACAACGTGCTCGACGCCTCGCGCCTGCGCCGCGCCACCGGGTGGGCCCCGGAGGTGTCCTTCGGGGAGGGGCTCGCCGCGACGGTCGCGTGGGCCCGCGGGGAGGGGGGCTGACATGCGCGTCACCTTCACCATCGGCTCGCTGGGCATGGGGGGCGCGGAGCACGTGCTCGTCACCATGGCCGAGTCGTTCGTGCGCGCGGGACACGAGCTCACGGTGATCACCGTGTACGGGGCGGAGCACGACTTCTTCCAGCTCCCCGCCGGGGTGCGGCGCGTGGCGCTCGCGCAGGAAGGCACCTCGCCCACCCTGCTGCACGCCGTGCGCAACAACTGGCACCGGGTGTGCCGGTTCCGCGAGGCCATCGTCGCCTCGCAGCCGCAGCTGGTGGTGGCGCACATGACGGAGAACGCGGTGCTCTCGGTCCTCGCGCTCGCCGGCACCGGGATCCCCGTCGTCGCCATCGAGCAGGTGGACCCGGGGCCCGCCGCCGAGGTGATCAACCGCTGGTGGCGCGGGCTGCGCCGGGTGACCTTTCCCCGCCTGGCGATGCTGGTGACGCCGAGCGGCGCGGTGGACGCGAAGTTCGGCTGGATGCCTGCGACGCGGCGGCGGGTGATCGCGAACCCGATGCCGGCCGTGCCCGAGGTGCCGGCGGCGCCGGCCGCGCCGGGAGGCCGGCGCACGATCGTGGCCCTCGGACGGCTGGTGCGACAGAAGGGATTCGACATGCTGATCGACGCCTTCGCGCGGCTCGCGCCGTGCTTCCCCGACTGGGACCTGCGCATCGTGGGCGAGGGGGAGCTGCGCGAGCCCCTCGAGCGCCAGGTGCGCGAGCAGGGGCTGGAGTCACGCGTCGCCCTCCCCGGCAGCTCCACCACCCCGTGGGAGGAGATGCGGCGCGGCGACCTGTTCGCGCTCTCGTCACGATTCGAGGGGCTGCCCGGTGCGCTGATCGGGGCCATGGCGTGCGGCGTTCCCGCGGTGAGCTTCGACTGCCCGAGCGGCCCGCGCGACATCGTGCGGCACGGGGTGGATGGATTGCTCGTCCCCGATGGCGACACCGCGGCATTCGAGGAGGCACTCGCCTCGCTCATGGCCGACGACGCGCGCCGCGCGGCGATGGCGCAGCGGGCGGTCGAGGTGCGCGAGCGCTTCGGGCCGGAGGCGATCCAGCGGGAGTGGGACACCCTCCTCACGGAGGTGGCGCGATGAGCGGCGCGGCCTCGACGACGCCGGCCTGGCGCGTGGCCGCCGTTCCCACGCGCGGCGACGACCGCGGGCAACTCTCGGTGATCGAGAAGCGCGAGGTGGCGCCCTTCGCGATCGCGCGCATCTTCTACGTGCACGGCCTCCCCACCGGGGCCGAGCGCGGGGGGCACGCGCACAAGACCCTCGAGGAGTTCATCGTGTGCACCTCCGGGCGGCTGGAGGTGGAGGTCACCGACGGCCGCGCGCGTGACCGCGTGGTGCTCGAGTCGCCACGCGAGGGGCTCTACCTGCCGCCGATGCTCTGGGCGGTGCAGCGGGCGCTCGAGCCGGGCACGGGCTACTTCGTGCTGGCGAGCCACGAGTACGATGCCGACGATTACATCCGCGACTACGACGAATACCGGCGGCGCGCGGGCGGTGGAACGGGAGGGGGCGATGAGTGATCGCGTGCCCTTCCTGGACCTCATGGCGGCGCGGCGCGAGCTGGGGCGCGCGCTCGACGACGCCATCCTGGGGGTGGTGAACGGGGGGCGCTACCTGCTCGGTCCCGCGCTCGAGGGTTTCGAGCACGAGTTCGCCGCGTACACCGGGGCGACGCACGCGATCGGCGTGGCGAACGGGTTGGACGCGCTCTCCCTCGCGCTGCGCGCCCTCGAGGTGGGGCCCGGCGACGAGGTGATCGTTCCCGCGCACACCTTCGTGGCGAGCTGGCTCGCCGTGACCGCGGTGGGCGCCACCCCGGTCGCGGTGGACGTGGACCCCGGCACCTGCAACCTCCAGGCGGATGCGGCCGCGCGTGCGGTCACCCCGCGCACCACCGCGATCATGCCGGTGCACCTCTACGGGCAGCCGGTGGACCTCGAGGCCTTCGGCGCGCTCGCCCGCGAGCGCGGGCTGCGCCTGGTCTACGACGCGGCGCAGGCGCATGGCGCACGCGTGCGCGGCGCCCCGATCGGGAATGCCGGCGACGCCAGCGGCTGGAGCTTCTACCCCGGAAAGAACCTGGGCGCGCTCGGCGACGGGGGGGGCGTGACCACGCCGCGCGACGACGTGGCCGAGCGGCTCCACGCGCTGCGCAATTACGGCTCGCGCCGGAAGTACGTGCACGAGCGCTTCGGGATCAACAGCCGGCTCGACGACCTCCAGGCGGCGGTCCTCTCCACGAAGCTGCGCGTGCTCGACGAGTGGAACGCGCGGCGCGGGCGCATCGCGTCGTACTACCTCGAGGCGCTCGCGGGGGCGTCGCTCGTGCTCCCGGTGGTGCCCGCGTGGGCGGAGCCGGTGTGGCACCTGTTCGTGGTGCAGGTGGAGGATCGCGACCGGGTCGCCGCCGCGCTCGACGCCGAGGGGGTCGAGACGATCGTGCACTATCCCACCCCCCCGCACCTGCAGGGGGTGTACGCGGCCGCGGGCTGGGGGGAAGGGAGCTTCCCCGTGGCCGAGCGACTCGCGCGGCAGGTGCTGAGCCTCCCCATCGGCCCGCACCTCGGGGAGGCCCAGGCGGAGCGCGTGGTGCGCGCGGTGCGCGCGGTGCTCGGGTGAGCGGGCGCTGAGATGGACGCCGCGGTGGCGGGCCATGCGGGAGGCCCCGGCCTCTGGGGGGCGGCAGTGCTCACGGTCATCCTGTGCGCGCTCCTCCTGCGCCGGTTCGCCACGTGGCGGGTGGCCGTGGCCGCGGCAGCGGCGAAGGGGCTCGCCGCCGCCGCGTACTTCCAGTGGTTCTACGACGGCAGCTGGACGGTGCTCGACGACCAGGCGTACTTCCGCCACGGGCGCATCCTGCTCGACGCGGGCTTCAACCCGGTGAGCGCGCTGGTGCAGCGCAAGGGGATCACCACGCTGCTGCTGCTCAGCGAGGGGCCGCACATCCTCTACAGCTGGTTCAACCTGGCGGCGCAGTGGACGCTGGGGCAGGCGTACTGGGCGCCGGTGTTCGGCAACGTCGTCCTCACCTGCGTGGCGGCGCGGCTGCTGTTCGCGATCGCGCGGCGCTGCGGGGCCGACGACGGGTACGCGCGGGCGCTGGCGCTCTTCTTCGCGCTGCAGTGGGAGCTGGTGGCCTGGTCGTCGTTCCTGAACGTGAAGGACGTGATGGTCATGACGCTCACCCTCGCGCTGCTCGCCCCGATGCTGCGGCTCACCCAGGGGTTCCGCTGGGGATCGCTGCTGCTGGCGGTGCTCGCGGGGGCAACGTTCCTCTGGATCCGCTTCTACGTGCCGCTGGTGGCGACGCTCGCCTTCGCCCTGCACATGGTCCGCTGGCGTGGCCTCGCGCGCTGGCGCACGGTGTTCGCGCTGCTGGGGGTGCTGGCCGTGGGGGCGTTGACGAGGAACCAGCTCCTGGGGCTCGCCGGGATCCTGCGCCTCGACGCGGCGAACCTCGCCTTCGGCTGGCTGCGCACCCTGCTCAGCCCCCAGCCCTGGTCGCTCCAGGCGGGATACGGCTTCCTGCTCGTGCCCGCGGTGCTGCACTTCGTCGCCTTCCCCCTGCTCGTGTACGGGGCGTGGGCGCTGGTGCGCCATCCCGGCCCGCGGCGCTTCCCCTTCATCTACGCGGCGCTGGTCCTGGTGTCGGTCGCCGCGTATCCCGAGCTCCAGGGGCCGCGGCACCGCATCCAGCTCCTTCCCGTGATCGCGTGGGCGCAGTTCCACGGGGCCTACCTGCTCATGCAGGCCTTCCTCGAGGCGCGCCGGGCGCGCGTGCCGGCGATTCCCGCATGAGCGACGCCGCCCCCCTCCGGGTCTGCCACGTGATCACGGGCCTCGAGCGCGGGGGCGCCGAGACGATGCTGGCGAAGCTGTGCGAGGCGCACGATCGCGCGCGCGCCAGCTTCACCGTGATCTCGCTGCAACCGGGTCCGCTCGCGGGGCGCATCCGCGAGTCCGGCGTGCCCCTCCTCGTCGGTGCGCTCTCCCCGTCGCGGCTCCCGTCGCCGCGCGCGGCGCTGGCGATCCGCGCCATGCTGCGCGAGGCACGCCCGCAGGTGGTGCAGGGGTGGATGTACCACGGCAACATCGCCGCCGTCCTCCTGGCGCCGCGGGGGGTGCCGGTCGCATGGAACGTGCGCCAGACGCTCTACGACCTGCGCAGCGAGCGCCCCCTCACCCGCGCCACGATCCGCGCCAGCGCCTGGCTCTCCACGCGCGCCGCGGCGATCGTCTACAACTCGCGGGTGAGCGCGTCGCAGCACGAGGCGCTCGGCTTTCACGCCGCGCGCCGCGTGGTGATCCCCAATGGCTTCGACCTCGCCCGCTTCGCCCCCTCCCCCGCGGCGCGCGCGGCGCTCCGCGCGGAGCTCGGCCTCCCGGCCGACGCGCTGCTCGTGGGACACGTCGCGCGGCTGCACCCCATGAAGGATCATGCGACGCTGCTCGCGGCCGCCGCCCGGGTGCTGGCGGCGCGCCCCGAGGTGCACTTCGCCCTCGCCGGCGACGGGGTGACCCCCGCCGCCCTCGGCGACGCCGCCACGAGCCCGGCCCTCGCCGGCCGGCTCCATTTCCTCGGCGCGCGCGACGGGATGGAGCGGGTGTCGGCGGCCTTCGACGTGGTCGCCCTCACCTCCGCCTGGGGGGAGGGGTTCCCGAACGTGCTGGGGGAGGCGCTCGCCTGCGGGGTCCCGTGCGTCGCCACCGACATCGGCGACTCCGCGGCCGTGGTGGGCGACGCGGGCCGGCTGGTGCCCCCGCGGGATCCCGGCGCGCTCGCGGCGGGGCTGCTCGAGCTGCTCGGCGATTCCTCCCTCCGCGCGCGGCTGGGCGCGATGGGGCGGGCGCGGGTCACGGCGCACTTCTCGATGCCCGCGGTCGCCGACCGCTACCTGCGACTCTACGAGGCGGTGGCGCAGGGTGCGTTGCCGCGCGATACTTTGCCCACATGACCGGGACGCACGCCCCCCTCTCCCTCTCCCCGCGCGACGGGGACTCGAGCCCCGCCGAGGTGTTCGCCGAAGGGTGGCGGCTCTTCATGCGGCACCGGGTGCTGGTGGTGGTGCTCCCCTTCCTCGCGGCCGTGGCCACGGTGGGGTGGGCGCTCAGCCGCCCGCGCACCTACACGTCGTCCGCCTCGTTCATCGCCTCGGGGCCGGACGCGAGCCGCAGCGGGCTCTCGAGCCTCGCGTCGCAGTTCGGCGTGCGCATCCCCACCGGCGACGTGGCGCAGTCCCCGCGCTTCTACGCCGACCTGCTCCGCTCGCGCCAGCTCCTCGCCGGCGTGGTGCAGTCCACGTACGCCTACCGCGACACGCAGGGGGGCGCACGCACCGGCACCCTGATGGACGTGTTCGCGAGCAGCGGGGGCACGCCGGCCCTGCGACTCGAGAACGCGATGGCCACCCTCGATCACCTCACCGGGGTGAGCGTGGGCGCCGAGACGGGGCTCGTGCGCGTGGGGGTGACCACGGAGGACGCGGGCCTCTCCGCGGCGATCGTGCGCCGCTTCGTGGAGCTGCTCAACGCCTTCAACCTGGAGACGCGGCAGACGCGCGCCACCGCGGAGCGCAAGTTCACCCAGGCGCGCGTGCAGGAGGTGGAGCAGGAACTGCGGCAGGCGGAGAACCGGCTCGACGCCTTCCTGCGCGGGAACCGGTCGTACCTGGGGTCGCCGTCGCTGGTGACGCAGAAGGAGCGCCTCGAGCGCGACGTCACCATGCGGCAGCAGGTGTACACCTCGCTCATGCAGGCGTACGAGCAGGCGCGGATCGACGAGGTGCGTGACACCCCCGCGATCACCCTCGTGGAGCCGCCGTACGTGCCCGCGCGCCCGGATGGCCGCGGGCTGCTGCGGCGCGCCATCCTCGGCGCGGTGGTGGGGCTGCTGTTCGGCCTGGCGCTGGCCGCGGGCCGCGAGCTCCGGGGCCGGCCACCGGTTGCGTAAGCCGCGGATCGCCTTCCTCGCGCGGGAGCTGGGCTACGGGGGCGCGGAGCGGCAGCTCGTCCTCCTTGCCCGCGGGCTCGCGGCGGCGGGCTGGGAGGTGGCGGTCATCACCTTCTACGCGTCGGGCCACCTCGGTGACGCGCTGCGCGAGGATGGCGTGCGCCTGCGTCCCCTGCACAAGCGCGGCCGATGGGACCTGCATGGCTTCGCGCGATCGCTGGGGCAGGTGCTCGCCGAGGAGCAGCCCGCGCTGCTGCATTCGTACCTGGTGATGCCGAACGTGGTGGCCGCGATGGCGCACGCCACCCGGGCCACGCGAGTGCCGGTGGTGTGGGGGGTGCGCGCCTCGGACATGGACTGGCGCGGCTACGACTGGCTGCGCCACGCGGAGTTCCTGGCGTCGCGCGCGCTCGCGCGAATCCCGCGGCGCATCATCTACAACTCCGCGGCGGGGCGGCGATTCCACGAGGCGCACGGCTACCCGCGCGAGCGGGGGGTGGTGATCCCCAACGCGATCGACACGGACGCCTTCTTCCCCGACGCAGCCGCGCGCGCGCGCGTGCGGCTCGAGTGGGCCATCGCCGCCGACGCGCCGCTCGTGGGGATGCTCGCGCGCCTGGACCCCATGAAGGGGCACGCCACCTTCCTCGAGGCGGCACGGCGGGTGGCGGCGCGCCATCCTGATGCGCGCTTCGTGCTCGTGGGCGACGGCGACCGTGCGTACGCCGAGTCGTTGCGTGCGCACCCCGCGGGGCGCGCCCTCGGCGACCGGCTCACCTGGGCCGGCGCGCGCCCGGATGCGCAGGCGGTCCTCAATGCCCTCGACCTGCTGGTGATGGCCTCGGCATGGGGCGAGGGGTTTCCCAACGTCATCGGCGAGGCGATGGCCTGCGGCGTGCCCTGCGTGGCCACCGACTGTGGCGATGCCGCGCTCGTGATGGGCGACACCGGCGCCGTGGTGCCGATCGGCGACGCGGCGGCGATGGCCGACGCGATCGTCCGCGTGATCGGCTCCCCGGTCCCGGAGCGTCGCGCGCTCGGCGACCGGGCGCGCGCGCGGGTGGCCACGCAGTTCACCGCGCACCGGCTGCTCGCCACCACCACCGACGTCCTCACCCCGCTCCTGCATGGCTGAAAGGCGTCGCGTCCTGTTCGTCGTCAACGACCCGCGCTTCTTCCTCACGCACCGGCTGGCGCTCGCCCTCGGCGTCCGGGAGGCGGGGTACGACGTGCACGTCGCCACGCCGGAGGAGCCCGCGTCGCGGGAGCTGCGCCAGGCGGGGCTCCCGTACCACCCGGTGCCCCTCCAGCGCCAGGGGACGAACCCCCTCGCCGACGTGGCGACGATCGGGGGGCTGGCGCGGCTGTACCGCGCCGTCCGCCCCGACCTCGTGCACCAGGTGACGGTGAAGCCGGTGCTGTACGGCACGATCGCGGCGCGCATCGCCCGCGTGCCGGCGGTGGTGAACGCGATCGCGGGGCTCGGGCAGCTGTTCGCCGGCGGCGGGGCCGCGGCGCGCGCGCGACGGGCGATGCTCGTGCAGGGCTACCGGCTGGCGCTCGGGCACCCGAACGCCCGCACCATCTTCCAGACGGAGGACGATCGCGCGCGCTTCATCGAGCTGGGGCTGGTGCGGGCGGAGCGCACGGCGCTCATCCGCGGCTCGGGCGCCGACCTCGATGCGATCGTCCCGCTGCCGGAGCCCCCGGGCGACCCGGTGGTGGTGCTGGTGGCGCGACTGCTCCGGCAGAAGGGGATCGCGGAGTTCGCGGCGGCGGCGCGGCAGCTCCGGACCGAGGGGGTCGCGGCGCGCTTCGCGCTCGTGGGCGACCAGGCGAACAACCGCGACGCCGTGCCGCAGGAGCAGCTCCAGCGGTGGCGCGACGAGGGGACGCTCGAGTTGTGGGGATGGCGGACCGACATGGGGGCGGTGTTCGGCGAATCGGCGATCGCCTGCCTCCCCACCTACTATCCGGAAGGGGTGCCCAAGGCGCTCATCGACGCGGCCGCGGCGGGGCGCCCCATCGTGGCGAGCGAGACGCCGGGATGCCGCGCGGTGGTGCAGCCGGGGGAGAATGGCCTCCTCGTCCCGCCGCGCGATCCGGGCGCGCTCGCGGATGCGTTGCGCCGCCTGCTCGCGGATCGGGCCTTGCGCGCGCGGTATGGCGCGGCGGGGCGGCGGATCGCGGAGGAACGATTCTCGGTGCGCGCGGTGGTGCGGGAGACGCTGGGGGTGTACGAGGCCGCGTTGTCAGCGCGCACGTAGCCATCCCGGGCGACGCGAGGGAACTGGCGTCCGGCCGGGAGGCCCCCCTACCGGGACGCGAGGTCCCTCGTCGCTGCGCTCCTCGGGATGGGGCGACCGTTCAGGGGATCGCCCGCACCGTGTAGCGATGCTTTCCCGAGGGGAGCGGCGGGATCGCGTCCACCACCTCGACGTCGAGGTGGCAGTCGGGGCCCATCGCGGCGTGCACGGCCGCCTGGAGCGCGGCGCGCTCCTCCGCTCCGGGTGGCGCGGGTCCGTCGCGCAGCACCACGCGCAGCTCGATGCGGTCGAGGGCGACCTGCACGAACTGGAAGCGCTCCACCCACGGCTTGTGATAGAGCAGGTGAGTGAAGTACTCGCCGTCCACCACCCCGCCCCCGGCGCGGCGGAACACGTCCACCACGCGGCCGGCCACGTGCGCGAGCCGCTGCGCCCCCGACCCGTCGTCGGGAAGGAGCGACCCGCGGTCCCCGATGCGATAGCGCAGCAGCGGCATCGCCTCGTTCAGCAGGAGGGACACCACGATCTCCCCCTCGGTGCCCGCCGCGACCGGCGCCCCCGCGTCGTCCACCACCTCCACCACCTGCGCCCAGGGCGGGATCCACATCCCCTCGATCCCCGGGAGCTCCGAGGCGATGAATCCCACCTCGCGCGAGCCGTAGTAGTTGTACACCGGCGCGGCGAAGGCGCGCGCGACCTGCTCGCGCATGAACGGATAGAGCGTCCCCGCCGAGGTGGTGACCGCGTGCTGCGAGGGCAGCACGCGACCCGCCTCCTCGAGGAAGCGCGCCATCTCGTACGCCGCCTGCGCGTAGGCCGACACCAGCCGCGCGGGGCGCGCGGCCATGCGCGCGGCGTGCGCGGCCATCTGCGCCGGCGTCAGGGAGAAGGCGTTGAGCACGTACGTGTTGTACAGCCAGGCGCGCAGGGCTCGCCTCGACCCGGCCTCGCTGCCCAGGATCTCGCGCTCGTCCCCCCAGAGCCGGTATTGCCGGTCCCCCACCTCGTAGCCCATGCGCCGCCAGGCCCAGAGGGTGCTCGCGCGCGAGCGGTCGGCGAACTGCTGGTCCTGCACCAGCTCCACCGGCACGCCGGTCGAGCCCCCCGAGGTGTTGCGGAAGGTGCGTCGCCTCGCGACGTCACCGGAAACCAGCGCGTCGCCGTGCGCGCGGATGGTGTCCTTGTCGAGCAGGGGGAGGGCGCGGAGCAGCGACTCGGCGTTCCCCTCGTCGATGGCGCCGGCGGGGAGCCGGTCGCGGTACCAGGGGACGTGGTCGCGGCAGTGCACGAGCATCGCGCGCACCGCCCGCGCGCGCGCCTCCGCGAAGGAGGTCGTCCGCTGCATCGCCTCGATCGCGCGCAGCTCGCCCGCGGCGTGGATCCCGCGCGCACGCGTGTACGCGCGATACGCGGTGGCGCGGAGGAGGTTCATCCCTCGGGAAGGCGGGCCAGCGCGTCGGAGCGCGCGTCGTGCGCCGCCCGCGACGAGGCATCCGCGGGAGAGGACGGCGCGCCTCCCGCGAACTCGATGAAGCCGCGATAGCCCATCGAGGGCTCGAAGCGCGCGTGCAGGCCGGCGCCGTAGATGTCCTCCACCCGCCGTGCCCCCTCGAGGCCGCGGAGCTCGACGTCGGCCGGCCCGAAGGTGGTGAGCGGGAGCGCGTGCGCGTCGAAGGCGTGTACCACCTGCGGGATGCGCCGCCAGTCGAAGCCCATGAAGGCGGTGGCCGCGAGGTCGAGTGCGGCGGGGTTCGCTCCCGCCAGCACCACCCCCGCCGGATAGGGCGACGGCGCGAGCGGGCTCTCGCGATGCCCCCCCACCAGTCCATCGATCACGGCGAAGTACCGGCGCGCGGGCGCCCCCTCGTGCACGCGGCGCGACGCACCGTCGAAGTAGAGGAAGGCCCGGTTGATGTCGAGCACCATGCGCCAGATGGTGTCGTTGCCATGCCAGCTCCCCCCGCCCAGGCTCATGTACCCCTTGGGGTAGCCGTAGACATAGCGGAGGATGCGATTCACCACGCCGGCGGCGTAGAAGAACCCCGCCTTCGCGAGCCCCGCCTCGCGCTCCCAGTCGGCGTGCACCAGCCCCCACATGATGTCGGCGAGCCAGTTCCCATCGGGATACTCGTCGCCGCCGTGGCGCGGGCTGCCGAAGCGGAAGTGCGGCAGGTAGTCCTTGTGCCCGTTGAGCCCCACGAAGTTCTTGAGGGCGCAGGTCACCCCCGCCTTCATGTGGCCCTTGAGCTTGGGCAGGTTGATCAGGACGTCGGCGTCGAGGAAGGCCTTCGGGAACAGGTACAGGTTCCGCTCCGGCGAGTGCGCGCGCCGCATGCGGTGCCGTGGGTACTGCGCCACGCCGAAGGCGTACTCCCCCTCCATGAGGGGCAGGAGCGCGCTGTGGCGGCCCACGTCCACCTCCTCGTACTGGTCGCGGCGCGACTCGTCCACCTCGCGCGACACCATGCGCTCGTTCACGATCGCCGCGCGCCCGAGGCGGAAGTCCTCGCAGCGCACCTCGAGCCCGGGGTGCCGCGCGTGCACCGAGGCGGCCACCGCCTCGAGCCCCGTGAGCTCCATCAGCTCGGGCCAACGCGTGCCCTGCACCGGGCAGTCGCCGATCACCACCGATCCCCGCCCCGCGAGCGCGATCGCGACGTACTCGAGCACTGCGCGCACCACCGAGCCGTGCGTCACCAGGCTGTCGGTGTCGGTCTCCCCGTACGCCCGCGCCCCCATGTTCCGGTGCGAGACCAGGTTGGGCTTGAGCACCACGCGGTCGCCGGGACGCACGAGGCCGCCGAGCGGGTTCCACGCGGCGGACCCGAAGTTGCCCGCGTCGAGGCCGAGGGCGCGGAAGGACTCGCGCACCGCGCGGAAGGCGGGATTGTCCTCGCGCCCGCGCGGCAGCGCGGGGAGCTCCGGATACGACTCCGACGGGTCGAAGGGCGTCGTCCGCGGGTAGGTGGGGGCCTCGCGGGCGAAGGCCACCACGCAGTCCGATCGCCAGTCGAGCGGTGCAGTCATGCCCGGGAATTGAGTGAGTCAGGGGAGGCCGCGGCCCGCGGGACGCCCTAAATTAGCCCGTTCTCCACCCCCAAGGGAAATGTGCGGAATCGCCGGGTTCTGGGACGACAGGCAGCGTGGTGAGGCGGCGGCGACCGTCGTGCGGCGCATGACGGACGCCATCGCCCACCGCGGACCCGACGACAGCGGGTGCGACTGCGAGGACGGTTCGCCCGCGCTCGGGCACCGGCGGCTCTCCATCCTCGACATCTCGGCGGCGGGGCACCAGCCCATGAGCTCGTCGAGCCGGCGCTTCGTGATCTCCTTCAACGGCGAGATCTACAACTTCGGCGAGCTGCGCACGGCGCTGGAGGGGAAGGGGCATCGCTGGCGCGGGCACTCCGACACGGAGGTGCTGCTCGCCGGGGTGGAGACGTGGGGGCTCGCGGGGGCGCTCGAGCGCGCGGTGGGGATGTTCGCCCTCGCCCTCTGGGATCGCGAGGCGCGGGTGCTCCAGCTCGCGCGCGACCGCTTCGGCGAGAAGCCGCTCTACTACGGGTGGGCGGGCGAGGCGCTCGTCTTCGGCTCCGAGCTCAAGGCGCTCCGTGCGCATCCGGACTGGCGCGCCGAGGTCGATCGCGACGCGCTCGCGCTCTTCATGCGCTACGGCTACATCCCGGCGCCGCACTCGATCTACCGAGGGGTGCGCAAGGTGCCGCCGGGGACGATCCTCGCCTTCCGGGGAGCCGGGCGCGACCGCGAGCCCGAGGCGACCACCTACTGGTCGGCGCACGCGATGATCGAGGAGGGGATGCGGAATCCCCTGCGCCTCGACGACGCCGAGCTGGTGGAGGCGTGCGACGCGCGGCTCACCGCGACGGTGGGCGACGAGATGGTGTCGGACGTGCCCCTCGGCGCCTTCCTCTCCGGGGGGATCGACTCCTCGCTGATCGTGGCCCTCATGAAGGCGGCGAACCGTGGCCCGGTGCGGACCTTCACCATCGGCTTCGACGTGGCGGGGTACGACGAGGCGACGCACGCGAAGGCGGTGGCGGCGCACCTGGGGACGGAACATACGGAGCTGTACGTCACCCCCCAGGACACGCTCGACGTGATCCCGCGCCTTCCCTCGCTGTACGACGAGCCCTTCGCCGACCCCTCGCAGATCCCCACCTTCCTGGTGGCCCAGCTGGCACGGCGGCACGTCACGGTCGCCCTGTCGGGAGACGGTGGCGACGAGCTCTTCTGCGGATACAACCGGTATTTCTGGGGAAGCAGGCTCTGGGGGAAGCTGCGCCACATGCCCCCGTCGTTCCGGCGGGGGATCGCCGGTGGGCTCCGGGCGGTGCCGCCGGCCCGGTGGGACGCCGTGTTCGACCTGCTGGGGCGGGCCGCGCCGTCGCGACGAGTGGATCGCGCGGGGGACAAGCTGCACAAGCTGGCCGACGCGATTGGTGTCGACAGTTCGCACGATATGTACCGTATGCTGACGTCTCATTGGCGCAATGCTGGCGCGATAACCAGGCATTCCAGTGAGCCGGCCACTGTGCTCGAACGGCCCGCCGAATGGCCGAAGGTGACCGACTTCGTCGAGCAGATGATGTATCTCGACCTGGTCAGCTACCTGCCCGACGACATCCTGGTGAAGGTGGACCGGGCGTCGATGGGGGTGTCGCTGGAAACCAGGGCGCCCTTCCTCGATCACCGGGTCGCGGAGTTCGCCTGGCGGGTGCCGCTGCACCAGAAGATGCGCGGCGGGAAGGGGAAGTGGCTGCTGCGGCAGGTCCTCCATAAACATGTGCCGCAGGCCCTGGTGGATCGTCCCAAGACAGGGTTCGCGATCCCGATCGACCACTGGCTCCGGGGGGAGCTGAAGGAGTGGGCTGGTGACCTCCTTTCGGCCGATACTCTCGGGGCACAGGGGTACTTCGATCCTGGGGCCATTGCCAGGAAATGGCAGGAGCACCAGAGTGGATCGCGGAACTGGCAGCATCCCCTCTGGAACGCCCTGATGTTCCAGGCCTGGCTGGCGGCGTCCGGGGCGTGAGCCCGGGGGCCGCCGCGGCGACGTCCCGTTGGCAGCCTCCCACCCAGCAGGTCCCCGCCCTTCCCACCTTGCCGGCCGCGCCGCCGCGGCCTCCTCGCCATCATGACACCTCTCCTCCGTCGGCTGGGTGCCGCGAGCGCGATCGCGCTGCTCGTCACCGCCTGCCAGGACGACACGCGTCCCTTCTCGAGCCCGGTAGTCGCCCCCTCCCGCGACGCCGAGGGCGCCGGCCCGGCGCTGCTGCGAACCCCCCTGTCCACCGGACCCGCGGCGGCGTCGCCGGCTGGGGCGTCGGGATCGGCGGCCCGTGTCGCCGGACCCGGTGCGGCGCCTTCGCCGATCACGCTGGCCCCGGGCGTCGGGGCGGTCGCGTCGGCCGGCCCTGCGCAGGCGGCGACGGTGACCGCCGCGGCGACGAGCGGCGCGATCAGCCGCATGCTCTGGCAGAACACGAGCAACGGTGAGTACGGCCTCTGGACGATGGCCGGGACCACCTACCAGGGCGACTGGAGCTCGCTGTACACCGGCTACATCCCCGCGCCCTGGAGCGTGGTCGCCACCGCCGACTTCACCGGCGACGGCACGCCCGACCTCGTGTGGCAGAACACCGGGACCGGCGAGGTGGGCTTCTGGCCGATGACCGGTGCCACCTGGAGCGGGCAGTACATCGGGCTGGCCGCGGTGCCGGCGCAGTGGCGCGTGGCCGCCGCGGGGGACTTCACCGGCGACGGGAAGGCCGACCTGGTGTGGCAGAACATCACCACCGGCGAGCGCGGGCTCTGGGAGATGAACGGCACCGCCTTCACCGGCACCTATCGCCTGCTCTATCCGCAGCTCGTGCCCACGCAGTGGGACATCGCGGCGGCGGCCGACATGAGCGGCGACGGGAAGGCCGACCTCGTGTGGCAGAACACCGCCACCGGTGAGCGTGGCGTGTGGGTGATGAACAACTACACGTATGCGTCGTACGCGCCGCTCTACACCGACGTGGTGCCCACGCCATGGGACATCGCCGCGGTCACGGACCTCACCGGCGACGGGAACGCGGACGTGGTGTGGCAGAACACGCAGACCGGGGAGCGCGGCGCCTGGGTGATGAACGGCACGACGTTCACCGGCACCTACGTGCTCCTGTACCAGGGCACCGTGCCGACGAACTGGAACATCGCGGCGGTGCTGCCGGACACTCGGCTCAACCTGGCGGTCGACGCCGTGTACGCGACGCAATCCATCCAGAACTACCAGGGGACGGTGCCCCTCGTCGCGGGCAGGCAGGCCCTGGTGCGCGTGTTCACCCGCGCCTCGAAGGCGAACGCCGCCACCCCCGTGGTGCGGGTGGTGGCGCGCGTGGGCGGGGTGGTGCAGCAGACGGCCGACGTCACCGCGAGCGCGGCGTCGGTGCCCACCACGATCGACCAGGGCGTCCTGGCGCAGTCGTGGAACGTGGTGCTCCCGGCGGGGGTCGTGCAGCCCGGGCTCACCCTCACGGTGACGGTGGACCCGGCCAACGCGGTCGACGAATGGAACGAGGGGGACAACGGCGCCACCGTGGCCGTGGCCGTGCAGTCGGTGCCCCCGCTCGCGATCACCATGGTCCCGATCACCTTCTCGCTGAATCCCGCGCTGGCGGGGAACGTGACCGAGGGGAACAAGGACCAGTTCTTCACGACCACGAAGCTGATCCACCCGCTCGGGACCGTGGACGTGGCGCTGCGTGCCGGGTACACGACGGCCCTGCCCGTACTCGACGCCAACGACGTGAACGGCTCGTGGGGAACGCTGCTCAGCGAGATCTGGGCGCTGCGCACCGCCGACGCGAGCAATCGCATGTACTACGGCGTGATGAAGGTGACGTACAACTCGGGGATCGCGGGGCTCGGCTACATCGGCTGGCCGGCGGCGATCGGGTGGGACTACCTCCCGTCCGGGCACCAGGTGCTGGCCCACGAGATCGGGCACAACTGGGGGCGCGACCACGCGCCCGGCTGCGGCGCCGGGAGCCCGGACGCCGGCTATCCCTTCGCGGATGGCACGATCGGGATCTACGGGTGGAACGCCACCACCAACGCCGTGATCCCGCCCACGTGGACCGACATCATGGGGTACTGCGGCAACCAGTGGATCAGCGAGTACACGTACCGCGCGGTGCTCGCCTTCCGCGCCGCCAACCCCTTCGTGGGCACCACGTCGCAGCCCGCCGTGGCGAGCGAGCCGACCCTGATGGTGTGGGGAACGATCCGGGGTGGCGAGATCGCCCTGGAGCCGAGCTTCGACATCACCACGCGCCCGGTCGTGCCCTCGGGCACCGGGTCCTACCGCCTGCGGGCGCTCGACGCGAGCGGTCGTGAGCTGTACGGGGCGAACTTCGAGCCCGCGTCGGTGGGTGAGGCCAGCGTCCCGGTGCGCGCCTTCAGCTTCGCGATCCCCATGAGCGACGCGGTGCGCAGCCAGGTGGCGCGCATCGACGTGGTGGGTCCCGCCGGCCGCCGGGCGACGGCAATTGCCGCGGCCGCGGCGGGGGCCGACCCCGCGATCACCGTCACGCGCACCGCCAGCGATCGCGCGGTGGTGAAGTGGAACGCCGCCGCGCACCCGATGGTGCTCGTGCGCGACCCCGTCACGGGGGAGATCCTCTCCTTCGCGCGCGGGGGGCAGACGACGGTGCGCACCGCGCGCGGGGAGCTGGAGCTGCACGTGTCGAACCGCGTGCACAGCGCCGCGCGCCGGGTGCGGGTGGAGTAGGCCCGCACGCCGGGGAGCACGCAAGCGCCGCCGGGCTCGTCCCGGCGGCGTTTGCGTGCTCCCACCTCGCGCTGTGAGTCGAGGTCAGGGCGGTGCCCACTGGCCGTGCCCCACGCGCCACCTATCGTTGGCGTGGGGCCCGGGTCGGGGGGAGGATCGCCCATGCCGTCGCACACCGTCGGAGTTCGCCTCGCACGCACCGCGTGCGTCATCGCCCTCACCGCGCTGGTGCAGGGATGCCAGGACGATCGCCTCATGGGCGTCGCGCCCGCGCCGCGGGCGATGCGCGGGCCGGTCGGACCGCGGGCCCACGGCCCCGGGCCGGC
>DASWVQ010000261.1:0-8020 GCA_036401195.1 Gemmatimonadaceae bacterium | reverse complement strand
GACGCGCGTGCAGGCCGCGCGCGGCGAGCGCTTCGACCCCGCCGCCGCCGTGGCGGGGACCGCCCGCCGCGTGGACGCGCCGGCGCCTCCCCTCGCGCTCATCGACCAGGACGGGCGGCCCACCAGCCTCGCCGAGTTCGGCGGCCGGCCGGTGCTGGTGGCCTTTGCCTACGGGCATTGCGAGACGGTGTGCCCGGCGATCGTGCACGACGCGCTGGGCGCCCTCGCCGAGGCGGCGGTCCCCGACGCGGGACTCCTGCTGGTGACCCTCGACCCCTGGCGCGACACGCCGGGGAGGCTCGCGGCGATCGCCCGCGCGTGGCAACTTCCCGCAGGCGCGCGGCTCCTCGGGGGCCCGGTGGCCCAGGTGGAAGCGGCGCTCGACGCGTGGGGGGTGGCGCGCCGGCGCGACCCCTCCACCGGCGAGATCGCCCACGCGACCGAAGTGTTCCTCGTGGATCGCCACGGCAGGCTGGCGTGGATCACGTCATCGGACCGTCACCGCCTCGCGACGCTGCTGCGCGGGCTGTGACCGGTCGTCCTCGACATGGGAGGGTGGGATGAGCACCGGACGGCGCGTGGTACGCGATGGACTGGTGGTGGGACTGATCGGCTATGCCGCCGTCGCGCTGTTCTACAGCGTGTTCGACGTGCTGGCGGCCCGCGGGCCGGTGTTCACCGTGAACATGCTTGGGCGCGCCCTCTTCCGCGGGGTGCGCGACCCGGCGATCCTGCTCTTCCCCGTCACGATCGACCGCGGGGCGCTGCTGGCGTACAACGCGCTGCACCTGGCGGTGGCGCTCGCGGTGGGCGTGTTCGTGACGACGCTGGTGGCCCGCGCCGACGAGGACCCCGCGCGCCGGCGCTGGACGGCGGCGGTGCTGGTCGCGGGGGGGATCGCGACGGTGTTCGCGGTGGGGTTTCTCTCCACGCCGATCCGCCCCCTCCTTCCCTGGTGGTCCATCGTGGTCGCCAACGTGCTCGCGGCCTTCGCGGCGGCGGCCTGGCTGGCGCACCAGCGCCCGGGGGTGTGGCGTCGCATGGCCGCGGCCCCGGGCGGCGGGGGCTGACGCCGGCGTCGCCCGGCCCTTCCGGATTCGCATCCGTGACGGCACTGTGGGGTTATCCCCTGCGGCGAAGGGAGCGGCAACGCTGCATCTTCCGCTCCAGCCCGCTGGCTACGATGCAGTGCCGCGGCCCCTCGTTCCCTCCCCCATGCAGCATTCCCGGTCCCTCGTCGACCTCGTGGGCCGCCACTGGACCGTGATCCTCCCCTGGGCCTTCACTCCGGCGGGGCGCGGCACCTCGCTCGTCTTCGAGTGCGAGGACGGCGAGCTGCGCTACGGCGTGGTGCCGGTGCAGCACCACGGGGAGCTCACCGAGGAGCTGCTACGCGCCTGCCTCGCCGGCGCGATCCGCGTGGACTAGGGAGCGCGGCGCGGGCGATTAGCTTTCCGGGATGCTCTTCATCGACAACAAGGGCATCACCGATGCCCAGCTCAACCTCGCCCTCGAGGAGTACGTGTTCCGCCACAAGCAGGCGGAGGACGACTGCCTCCTCTTCTACGTGAACGCCCCGTCGATCATCATCGGGCGAAACCAGAACACCATCGAGGAGATCAATCCCACGGTGGTCGAGGAGCGGGGGATCACGGTGGTGCGGCGCATCTCCGGAGGCGGCGCGGTCTACCACGACCTGGGGAACCTGAACTTCAGCTTCCTCACCCCCTTCGTGCAGGGGCGGTTCAACCGCTACGACCACTTCACGAAGCCGGTGATCGAGACGCTGCGGGCGATGGGCGTGCCCGCCGAGCTGGGGGGGCGGAACGACATCCTCGCCGGCGGGCGGAAGATCTCGGGGAACGCGCAGTTCGCGACCCCCCACCGCATGTTCAGCCACGGGACGCTGCTCTACGACTCCGACCTGGACGAGGTCACCGCGGCGCTCAACCCGAAGCCGGGGAAGGTGGAGTCGAAGGGGGTGAAGTCGATCCGCAGCCGCGTGGCGAACATCTCGGAGTTCGTGACCGAGCCGATCACCGTGGAGGAGCTGCGCGAGCGCATCCTCGAGCAGATCTTCGGCACGCGCCGCCGCGAGGACATTCCCTCGGTGGAGCTCACCGACGCCGACTGGGCGGCGGTGCACGAGCTGAAGGCGGCGAAGTACGGCAACTGGCACTGGAACTTCGGGGAGAACCCCCCCTGCAACGTGCAGCGCGTGAAGCGCTTCCCCGCGGGGGAGATCGACGCGCGCATCGACGTGCAGGAGAACCGGATCGCGAGCATCCGCTTCTTCGGCGACTTCATGGGGCGGCTCGACCTCGCCGAGCTGGAGTCGCGGCTCACGGGGATCGACTGGAAGGCCGGCGCCATTTCCGACGCCCTCCGCGACGTCGCCGTGGCCGACTACTTCGGCGACGTCCCCAGGGACGAGTTCCTGGCGCTCATCAGTCCGTAAGCGCGACCGGCGTGCCTCGCGCCGGCCAGACGGGGTGGGATGAGGGGGTACCATCTGTACCCCCTGATCGCTCCGCGCTCGGGTGGATCTCCTCGCGCCGGCCGTTGGAGTTGGAAAAGGGCGATACCAACGAGAAAAACGAAAAAACTCTCGCGGCGCAGCGAAGCTGGGCGCCTCGAGAGTTTTTCGTCGTTCTCCTGTTTTTCGTTGTTTTCCAACCCAAACGGCCTGCGCAACGATCCCGATCGCCTCGCGGAGCGATCAGGGGGTACAGATGGTACCCCCTCATCCCACCCCGTCTGCCCGGCGCGAGCAGCTACTCGTCGAGCACCTTGGTCCGCACCACCCCCGCCGAGTCGAGCACGATGACCGTGCGCTTCTCGCTCGGCCCCACCGCGATCGCCCCGGTGGTGGTGAGGCGATGGCCCGCCGCGTCCACCACGAGCACCTCCCAGGTGCCCGGGAAGCTCTGCAGGTAGGGCGAGGTCGCCCCGTAGTTGAACGGGGTCATGATCGCCACCGAGTCGGGGAAGTCGGGCTGCCGGCGATAGATGCGGATCGCCTGCTGCGAGAAGTTGGAGACGCGCAGCTTGGTCTTCCCCTCCGGCACGATCGCGCCGGTGTCGCTGAGCGTCGTCGCCAGCATCTCCAGCCCGGAGCCGGGGAAGGCCACCGCCGTGCGCAACGCGTTGCGATCCATCGGCACGCTGGTGGAGGCGAGCACGGTGCCCTGGCGGGGGCGGGTGAACTGCACCTGGTGGATCCCCGCCTGGAGGATCACCCCCGGCGACACCACCCCCGCCCCCAGCGCCGGGATCGCGTACGTGTTGTCGATGTAAACGTCCACCGCGGCGTTCGTCGCGTTGACGACCCGCACCGCGGCGATCGGCGGCGGCGGGGTGGTGGACACGTCGCAGGCGGTGACGCCGGCCAGCATCGGCAGGGCGGCCAGGGGGGCGAGCGAACGGCGGAAGCTCAGCATGAGGACCTCGCGAGTTGTGGGGTCAGCGGATCCGCCCCACGGACAGTGACACCACGAGCGAGCGCGGCATTCCCGGCTCGAAGGCCGCCGGGGCCCCCCCCACCAGGTCGGGGTTGAGGAAGGCCGAACCGATGTACCTCCTGTTCGTCACATTCCGGACCGTCACGAAGCCGCGGATCCCCAGCCCCCCGGCCCCCCCGGCCAGGACCGGCTCCCGGAGCTCCGCACCGACATTGAACACGGTATATCCCGGCACCCGCACCCGGTTCGCGTCGTCGGCGAAGTAGCCGCCCGAATGCTCGACGCCGGCCTTCACCCGGAGCGCCTCCACCCCCGGCAGCGCGGTCCCCAGCTCGGCGTTGGCCATGAACGACGGGATCCCGATCACCGCGTTGCCGCCGAAGTCGGCCCCGGTCCCCGCCTTCGCGGGATCACCGGGTGCGATGACCGCGGAGTCCACGAAGTAGTCCAGGTAGCGATTGCGCGACGCGGTCAGGGCCGCGCTGGCGAAGACCCCGCGCCACCCCTGCGCGCTGAACCCCAGCTCCGCCCCCTGCCGCCGCCCCTTCCCCGCGGTCACATAGTAGCGCCCGGAGGCGTAGGGGATGGCGTCGTTGGCCACCTCGATGTCGTACAGCGCCAGGTCCCACGACATCGCCAGCGGCCCGGCGAGCACCCCCACCGACTTGAAGCCGGCCTCGTACGACGTGGTGCGGATCGGCTCGAGCAGCGGATTGAGGAGCGCCGGGGGGGCGCCGGGCGTCGGGTCGGTCTCGTTGCCGGCGGGCACCTCGATCCCTCCCCCCACGTTCGCGTACACCGCGTGCGTCCCACTCGCGCCCACGCGCCAGTTCACCCCGAGCTTGGGGCTCATGCGGCTGAAGTCCCTGCTGTCGCGCGGCACCGGCGCGCTCGCCATGTAGCTGCGGTAGTCGTACTGCACCTGGTCCCAACGCGCCCCCAGCAGGAGGGAGAGGCGGTCGGTGATCGAGAGCTCGTCCTGCACGAAGGCGCCGAGGTTCTTCGCCCCTTCTCCCTTGTTGTCGGCGAGGGTGGTCCCGCGCCCCTGCGTGGCGGACAGGGTGTAGAAGAGGATCGCGCCATCCTGGTAGGCGGCGTCCAGCCCCGCGGTGAGCCGCGACGACCAGCTGCCGGTGCGCACCACCTTCCGCCCGATCACGTTCCCCCCGAAGTGGTAACGGGTGAAGTCGCGATAGGTGTTGCGCTCCGAGCGCTGGAGGTACTTGGGGTTCACGTAGAGCTGCGCGGAGAGCGAGCTGCTCCCGTCCACGTCGTGGTCGACGCTGACGCCGAGCCGCCCGGAACGGTTGTAGCGCCGCTCGTCGCGCTGCGCGTACGTCGCGTTCGCCTGCCTGGGGTCGGCGTCCACCTGCGCCTGGGTGAGCGGTCCGGGCACGTGCATCAGGTTGTTCGCCGCCGCGAGGTACATCCCGAGCCGGGTCTTCGTGCCCACGTGTCCGTAGGCGCCGAGGTTGAGCAGGGCCCGGCGCGCGGAGGAGTGCTCGCGCCAGCCGTCGAAGCCGGTGTTGGTGAAGGTGGCGAAGGCCATCCCATGACCCGGGTCGCCGCCGAGCGGGGTCGCGACGCGCGCCACGTACCGGGCCAGCCCGTGACTGCCGAGCACCGCCTGCGCGTACCAGGTGCGCTCCCCGGGAATCGGCGCGCTGATCACGTTCACGACGCCCCCCGCGGCGTTCCCCCATGCACTGGAGGCGTTCGACCGGATCACCTCCACCGCCTCCGCCGCGGCGAGGTCGAGCTGGTCGAGGGCGGTGCGACCATCGGGCTCCGTCTCCGGGAAGCCGTCGAGGAGGATGCGCACGCCGCGCGACGTGCCCGAGTTCGACCGGTCGCCGGCGCCGCGGGCGCCGAAGCCGCGGATCATGAGGCGGATGTCGCTCGTGCCGTAGCGCGACTGCGCGATCACCCCGGGGACCTTCTCCAGCGCCTCGTCGAGCCCGAAGCCGCTCACCCCGCGCAGGTCGCGCGGGGAGAGCTTGGTGACGGCGATGGGAGTGGCGAGGATGGAGGCCGGGTTGCGCGTCGCGGTGACGGTGACCTGCGGGAGGCCCACCGCGGAGTCGCGGGCGCCGGCGGTGGGAGGAGTGGGCGCGGGTTGCTGTGCCGCGAGGTTGACGGCGGCCGCAAGCAGGAGGGAGAGAGCGAGTCGCATGGCCCAATGTACGAATCACCGGGCGACATCGCTGGACAGGCGCACGATGCTTCGACTGTCCGACTCCCCGGTGGCCGCTAGGCGAGCTCCTCGAACCGTGCCGTGAAGTGCCGCAGCACGGGCGCCTGCTCCGTGAACCGGAACCCGCGCAGCTGGTCCTTCCGCGCCGCGATCTCCGCGATCGCCTCGGCCACGTAGTCGATGTGCGACTGCGTGTACACGCGGCGCGGGATCGCGAGGCGCACCAGCTCCATCGGCGCCGCGGTCTCGGCGCCGGTAGCCGGGTCGTGGCGGCCGAACATCACCGTCCCGATCTCCACCGCGCGGATCCCCGCCTCGCGGTAGAGCGCCGCCACCAGCGCCTGCCCGGGGAGCTGGAGCGGGGGGATGTGCGGGAGGAAGGCGGCCGCATCGATGTAGATCGCGTGCCCGCCCGGCGGCTGCACGATCGGCACCCCCGCCGCGTCGAGCTTCTCCCCCAGGTACGCGGTGGAGCGGATGCGATAGGTGAGGTAGTCCTCCTGGAGCACCTCGTCGAGCCCCACGGCGATCGCCTCCAGGTCGCGCCCCGCCAGCCCGCCGTAGGTGGGAAAGCCCTCGGTGAGGATGAGGAGGTCGCGCTCGAGCTGCGCGATCCGGTCGTCGTTGGTGGCGAGGAACCCCCCGATGTTCACCAGCGCGTCCTTCTTCGCCGACATGGTGCAGCCGTCGGCGTAGGAGAACATCTCCTGCGCGATCTCCAGCGGGGTCCGGTCCGCGTAGCCCGGCTCGCGCAGCTTGATGAACCAGGCGTTCTCCGCGAAGCGGCAGGCATCGATGTACAGCGGGATGCCGTGCTCGCGACAGATCGCCGCCACCTCGCGGATGTTGGCCATCGACACCGGCTGCCCCCCGCCGGAGTTGTTGGTGACCGTGATCATGCAGAAGGGGATGCGCTCCCGCCCCACCCGCGCGATCACCTCGCGGAGCGCCGCGGTGTCCATGTTCCCCTTGAAGGGATGCCGGGAGGAGGGCACGCGCCCCTCGGGGATCACCAGGTCGAGCGCCTCGGCGCCCGCGCTCTCCACGTTCGCGCGCGTCGTGTCGAAGTGGGTGTTGTTGGGCACCACGTGGCCCGGCCTGCACATCACCGAGCAGAGGATCCGCTCCGCGGCACGTCCCTGGTGGGTGGGCATCACGTGCCGCAGCCCCGTGACCTTCTTCACCGCGGCCTCGAAGCGGTAGAAGGAGGGGCTCCCCGCGTACGACTCGTCGCCGCGCATCACCCCCGCCCACTGCCCGGAGCTCATCGCGCCGGTGCCGCTGTCGGTGAGCAGGTCGATGATCACGTCGTCGGAGTGGAGCAGGAACACGTTGTAGCCGGCATCCCGGAGCCGCGCTTCCCGCTCGGCGGCGGTCGTCATGCGGAGGGGCTCGACGGACTTGATGCGGAAGGGCTCGATGATGGTGCGCATGGGTGAGGAATCTGCCTGTCGGGAGATCGCGTGGGAACCGGGGATGTCCTGACTTCCGCGGCGTTGACGGCCGACGGACGTACTCCCTGCACCTGCGTCCTGCCCCGCCGTTGCCTTTGAACGGGTGTGAAGAGCTGCCAGCTGTGAGCTGTAGGCTGGATCGCTGCAAGCTTGGGTTCCTGGCGCCACGAGCGAACCCAAGCTCGCAGCGATCCAGCTCACGAGCCTTCAGCAACCAGCCTACCCCGACTGCCGTGGGAGTCGGGAAAAGCTCGTCACGACCGTAGCCCAACACGGGCGGTCTCCCCCACACCTGGGTCGTGTCCCGCCCGACTGCGACAATCTCCTCCGTGAGCACCTTGGAGCTGCAGGCGCAACCACCACCGGAGGTCGTCCTGAAGACCACCAAGCTGGCCAAGAGTGAGCTCGAGCGGTTCATCACCCTCCTCGGCGCATTCGGGGAGGTCCACGCCCCCGTCGCGCGGGACGGGGGATTCGCCTTCCAGGAGCTCACCGACTGGCGCGAGGCGCGGCTCGACTACACGCGCACCATCCTTCCCCCCAAGAAGTACGTGCTCCCCCCGAAGGAGGAGCTCTTCCACTTCGACGCCGACGCCGGCTACGTCGCGCCCGCCGATCCCCCGGGCCGCATGGTCCTCTTCGGCGTGCACCCCTGCGACGTGTACGGCCTGAACATCCTCGACGAGGTGTTCGAGGGGCGCTACCCCGATCCCTACTTCCGCGCGCGGCGCAAGGCGATCGCGGTGGTGGGGGTGGACTGCGTTCCCGATGAGCACTGCTTCTGCCGCTCCATGCGCGCCGACTTCGTGGACCACGGCTTCGACCTCTTCCTCTACGACATCGGCGCCGACTACCTCGTGCTGGTGGGGACCGCCCTCGGCGACGACATGGTGCTCGCGGGGAAGGAGATC
>DASWVQ010000260.1:0-12564 GCA_036401195.1 Gemmatimonadaceae bacterium | reverse complement strand
CGGCGCGGAAGAGCTCCGCGCGCGCCAGCGCCTCGCGCTCGCGCACGTCGCGGTCGGCGGCGCGCGCACCCTCGAGCGCCTCGGCCGCCATCGCGGCGCGGGTGCGCGCCTCCTCGAGCGCGGCCATCGCCTCGTCCAGCTCCTGCTTCGCGAGGGCCTCGCGGTCGGCGAGCTGCACCCGCTCCCCCTCGAGGGTGGCCGCGCGCTGCGCGACCTCCTCCAGTTCGCGGCCGGCGCGCTCGCCGTCGAGCTCCACGCGGCGCACCCGCTCCTGCAGCTCGCGGATCGCGCGCTCCGTGCCCTCCAGCTCCGCGCGCGCCGTGGCCATGGCGCGGCGCGCTTCCTCCTCGCCATGCTGCGACTCGCGCAGCATCTCCACGATCGCCTCGAGCTCCTGCTCGAAGCGGGTCCGCTCGGCGAGCGCCTGCGCCCGGTCGTCGGACAGGCGGGAGCCGATGCTCTCCCCCTCCGTGGCCTCGAGCTCCGCGCGCTGCCGCCGCGCCACCGCGTTGCGCTGCCGCTCCTCCGCCACCGCGAGCTCGGCGCGCACCTGCTGCACCTGCTCCCGCTGCTGCGCCACGAGCCGCGAGAGCTCGCTCCGCGTCGCCTCGGCGCTCGCGCGCTCCTGGTGCGCGGCCTCGCGCGCCAGCTCCGCCTCCGTCACCAGCGCGTCGCTCGCCGGCAGCCCCTCGCGCAGCTCGCCGAGGCGCAGCTCGAGGCGCTGCAGCTCCCCGGCCCACGCCGCCATCTCGCGCGCGGCGAGGGCGATCTCCACCGTGAAGCGCCGGTCCATCAGCTCCGCGTGCCGCTCGGCGCGCTTCCGCTGCCGGGCGAGGGAGCGCACCTGGCTCTGCACCTCGCCGATGAGGTCATCGAGGCGCTGCAGGTCGGCGGTCGTCTCCTCCAGGCGGCGCTCCGTCGTGCGCCGGCGGTCGCGGTAGAGCCCCACCCCCGCCGCCTCCTCGAACAGCTCGCGCCGGTCGTCGGCGCGGTCGGAGAGGAGGAGGTCGATCATCTTGGACTCGATCACGACGCCGGTCTCCGCGCCCAGCCCCGTCCCGCGGAGCAGGTCGTGGATGTCCTTCAGCCGGCACGGGGCGCGATTCAGGAAGTAGTCCGACTCGCCCGAGCGCGAGAGGCGGCGCGTGATCACCACCTCCTGGAAGGGGACCGGGAGGATTCCCTCGCTGTTCTCGAACACGAGCGACACCTCGGCCACGTTCACCGCCCGGCGCGCCGAGGAGCCCTGGAAGATCACGTCCTCCATCTTGCCGCCGCGCAGCAGGCGCGCCCGCTGCTCCCCCAGCACCCACCGCACCGCGTCGGAGACATTCGACTTGCCGCATCCGTTGGGCCCCACGATGGCGGTGACGCCCTCGTCGAAGACCATGTGGGTGTTGTCGGCGAACGACTTGAAGCCGTGCATCTCCAGCTTGGTCAACCGCACTAGAACGATCTCCCGGTTCGGTAGGCGAGGGTGGGCGCGAGCCCGGACGCGGTCATGAGGTCGGCGAGGAGCACCGCCTCATCGGCGTTGGCGAAGGCGCCGGCATACACGGTCACCCGCCCGTCCGGCTGCCGGAGCGCATACGCGGGAATGCCGCGGGCTGCGAGGCCGGTCACCAGGGAACGGGCGGAATCGGCGGCGAGGCCGCCGTGGAGCAGGAAGGCAAGGGGGAGGCGAACGACCTGGCCGGTGCGCTCGTCGAGCCGCCCCTCGGTCCGCATCGACGCGAGCAGCGAGTCGGCGCCCCGCCGATCGGCGAAGGCGCCCCCCACGACCCGGTACCACCGCCCGCCATCCACGAGGATGGGAGCCATGGTGGCGGCCGGTACGGCGCCGCCCTGTTCCCGGAGCTTCAAGATAGCACCCGCCGGGGTGTTCAGCGCGACCAATTCCACCCCGAACGCGGCCGCCGCGAGGGAGTCCGCGGGGTTGACAGGCTCGAGCCGGATCGCCATGGCGGAGGCCGCGGCCGCGCTGTCCGCCGCCGCGCTGTCCGCCGCCGCGGCGCGGGCCGAATCCGTGATCGGGAGGAGCTGCTGCGCCTGCGCCCCCGAGCTGTCGGGCGTGCCCGACGCGGGACGGTGATCCATGCGCGCGAGCGGCCGCCAGGCGAACCAGAGCCCCATCCCCCCAAGGATCGCCGCGAGGGCGATGCCCGCGGCGAGGCGACCCACCCGTGCGGCACGCCCGGCCGCCGGGGTCCGCGCCCCAGCCGCGCTCCCGCCCCCAGGGGACGAGGGGAGGGCCGCGTCGCCCGCGGCGGGAGTCCCGTGGCGCGGGGCCCGCACGGAGGTGATCACCTGCGACACCGGGAGCCGGGCCGGCACCATCTCGCCCACCAGGATCGCCCCGTCGCACTGCGCGACGAGTGCATCCACCCGCGGCGCGTGCGCCGGCGCGGCGAGGATGAGCAGCGCGTCGACCTCGCGGAACCCGGAGGCGAGCCGGCGCCACCGCGGGTTGGGGAGCAGCTCCTCGTACTGCGGGGGCTCGGAGCCGGCGGGCATCACGAACAGGTTCGGCTCCCCCAGCACCGGGCGCGCGATCCGGCTCAGCGACACGCCGTACACGAAGCTGTCCACCAGCCCGTGCGGATCGTCGCCGGTGAGCAGGCGCTCGATCGGCGCGGCCTCGCCGAACAGCTCCCCCACCGCCACGCGGCGCCGCATCGCCTGCGCGCGGCCGATCCCGAGCGCCACGTCGGTGGTGGCATCGGGGTCGGCGCCCAGCACCACCAGGGCATGCACCCGGTCGAGCGAGGGGCCGAGCGCGCGCCCCGCCTCGCCCCAGTCGAACCGCGTCATGGCGCAGCGCTCAGCGCGACGGGCGCGTGACGGGCGGGGCGGGGCGCTCGCTCCCCGCCGGGGGCTCGTCGCCGGGCGGGGGCGGGCCGGGGGGACGCGGCGTCGTGTCCACCGGCGCCACCGTGTCGGCGGCGGGGGGGGCGGAGTCCACCGGCGCGGAGTCCGCGGGGGTGAGGTCGTCGAAGTTCACCGGCTGGTCGAGCCCCGCCGCCCGCGGGCGGAAGCCCGACCAGCGGAACTGGTACCAGTAGTCCTTCGCGCCATCGGCCACGCGGCCCCGCTCCTTCGCGGTCTCGGGATCGATCATCACCACCACCGCGCCCTGCACCGCGACGATCGCCCCGTCGTAGCCCACGAAGGGGAGGTCGCTGCGCCACGCCGTGCGCACCGCGCCGAGGAGGCGGTCGGTGCCGATGGCGATCACCCACGCCGAATCGCTCGCCTCCGCATGCGCGAGCAGGTAGCGGCCGAGCGGGTCGACGCGCAGGTCGGTGGGCACGCCGGGGAGCTCGATGGTCCGCACCTTCTGCGCGAAGCGGTCGTAGACGGCGAGCTCCTCGCGTCCCTCGGTGAGCACGAAGAGGCGGTCGCCGCTGGGGGTGGCGAGCATCGCGGTCACCGGCGCGTCGAAGGTGACGTCGTCGAGCCGCTCGAGGGTCCGGCTGCGGAGCCCCACCACCTCGTCTCCCGCCGCGACGTACAGGCGGTCCCCGGCGGGGGTGCGCAGCGCGCGCCCAACGTGCGGAAGGGTGGCCGAGTCGAGCAGCTTCGTCTCCGGCGGGTACATCCGCCACACCTGCGACGCGTCGCTCCCGCTCGAGGCGAGGACGAGGAGGCTCCCGTCCTGCTGCGGGAAGACGAAGCGCGCGGGGCGCGGGGGCTTGAAGCTCCAGTCGCCGGAGGGGGTGAGCCGCACGACCGTCCCATCCTCCACGCCGTAGATGGACTCGCCGTCGGCGGAGGCGGCACCGGCGAGCGGGGTCTTCCGCGCGCGCACCACGTCGCCGAGGCGGAGGTCGAGACGGCCGGGGACCCCCTTGTCGTCGGTGAAGGCGATCTTCCCCGCCTCGGGGTCGAAGCCGAGGATGCGCCCCAGCGGGGGGACGCGCCCGTCGCCGGTCCACACGAGGGAATCGGTGCGGCCGTGCGCGTACACGCGGGCCGCCCCGCCGCTCCGCGCCACGCGCAGGATGAGCGGATCGGGACCACGATCGGGCTGGGCGGAGGGGGCGTCGTGCGCGTCGGGGCGTTCGGCACGATCCGAGCGGCCGCAGGCAGCGAGTGCGAGCACGAGCGCCAGGGCGACGACGACTGGGCGCACGCGGGTAAGCTAAGGGGGGGATGGCGCCACTAGAACCCCGGCCAGAGCGACCAGGTCCAGAAGCCCTTCCGCCCCGGCTGGTCGAGGGGGATGGCGTAGTCCCAGCGCAGCGTCACGTAGTCGAGGATGTTGACGCGGATCCCCGCTCCCCAGCTCCGGAGGGGGAAGCGCTGCTTCGTGACGTCGTAGTTGTCGGGGCGCGTCCCGTAGATCGCCTGGCCCGCTGACCAGGCGAGCCCCGCGTCGGCGAACACCACCCCCTCGATGGGGGGCACGGGGAAGGGGAGGAAGGCGACCTCCGCCGACCGGATCACCGGGAAGCGCAGCTCCGC
Source organism: Gemmatimonadaceae bacterium (assembly GCA_036401195.1). GTDB lineage: Bacteria > Gemmatimonadota > Gemmatimonadetes > Gemmatimonadales > Gemmatimonadaceae > JACDHQ01. The sequence goes on along the minus strand of DASWVQ010000260.1, from coordinate 8,100 downwards.
GTTGGCCACGGCGACGCGGCTCCCCAGGAGCTGCACCGCGCTGCACCCGGAGGTGGCGGGGCCGAACACCGGGCAGGTGGCGTAGAAGCTCGTGTGCCGGTCGTAGCCGCGCACGAAGTCCGGGCGCGCGATGTACTTCGGCATCGCGCTCTCGTCGGGACCCACGCTCAGGTTCGCGTACAGCCGCGTGGCGAGGGTGAGCGAGCCGAAGACGATCGGGTCGTAGCGCCGGTAGTCGCCCAGGTATTCCACCCAGCGATACGACCCGGTGACGGGGCTCACCTGGAGGCGCAGCCGCCGGCCGGCGATGGGGCCGCTCCGGCCGACCAGGGTGTTGTCGCTCACCAGCGCGAGGTCGGCGTCGGCGTAGCCGATCCCCGGGTCGCTGCGGATGCTGTCGGAGGAGAAGGCGCCGGGCCGGTCGTTGGTGATGGTGCGCCGGAGGTACCACCGCTGCCGCGACACGCGGTTCCCGCTCACCCCCGCCTCGAGCCGGGTGAAGCGGTCGAGGGGATACGAGGTGTGCGCGAAGAGCTGGCGCACCACGAAGGTCGCGATCTCCTGCGACTCCTCGAAGGTGTTCGCGTCGGCGGCGGGGCGCACCGTGTTCGCCGAGAGGAAGTAGAAGGGCGCCTGCGAGAACCCCACCGCGCGCTGGAGCCGGCGGGTGAGGTTCGTGTACCCGGCGAAGAGCCGCGCCTCGCGCGCGCGCCCGTTCACCTCCCCCGCGAGCCCCAGGCGGTGGTTCCCCAGCATGTCGCTGAGGATCACCGTGGTGCCCCCGAAGTAGTTGCGGCCGAAGTTGTCGGGCGCGTAGGCGATGGTGGGGCGCGCGATGTACTCCGGCTGGAGCCGCAGCCGGTAGCCGCCGTCGCGGAAGGTGGCGGTGTCGGGGAGGCCGATCGTGGCGCTGTCGAGCAGGCTCGCGATCGTGACGGAGGAGTCGCTCGGGAGCCGCGCCGCGAAGGGGCGGGGGGCGGGCGCCGCCAGCGGCTTCCGCAGCGACCGCGGGTTCACGATCGACCACACGGTGTAGCGGTTGTCCTCGAAGTAGGTGAACGCCAGGCGATCGGCCTTCCATGCCCAGGAGATCGCGGGGGACAGCTCGGTGACCCCCGCCACGCCGGTGGCGAAGTTCGTGAGCTGCGCGTGCTGCCTGGTGGCGACGTCGTACAGGTAGATGTTGGGCGACCCGCCGCGGTCCGAGACGTAGGCGATCGACGCCCCGTCGGGGGCCCACTGCGGGTTCAGGTTCAGCCCCGCCTGCCCCGGGAGGATCTCGATGGCGCGGGTGGCGACGTCCATCACGGCGATGCGCCAGCGCGGGAAGGTGAGCGTCGGCTCGTCGGCCCCCTCGCCGCGATCGGTGGCGAAGGCCACGTGCCGGCCGTCGGGCGACCACGAGGGCTGCATGTCGGCCCAGCGGTCGCTGGTGAGGGGCTGCGGGTCCGTCCCGTCGGCGTTCACCACCCACAGGTCGCTGCGCCCCCCGGCGAGCCCGGCGAACACGAGGCGCCGGGCGTCGGGGGAGAAGCTCGGGCCCACCGCGTCCACGGGAAGCTTCAGGCGCCGGGCCACGCGGCCGGCGCGCGCGTCGGCCAGGTAGAGCACGTCGTGCGCGTGCCGCTGCGCGGTGAAGGCCAGCCAGCGCCCGTCGGGGGAGAAGGCGCTCTGCGAGTACAGGATGCGCAGCTCCTCGTAATCGGGATCGGTGGTGCTCTTCACCAGGTGGTGCAGCCTTTTCCCCGTCTGCCCGTCGCCCAGCCAGAGGTCCACGAACACCTCGCCGCGCGCGAAGCTCCCGTTGGAGAGGAAGGCGATGGTGCGGCCGTCGCTGGAGAGGGTGGGGGCGAGGAAGACCTCGCCCCCGCTCTTGCGCTCGGTCAGCAGCGGCTGCGCCACCTGCCGCGGGCGGTCGAGCGCGGCGATGGAGGGGAGGTAGCGCGCCTGCATCGACTCGCGCCATTCGTCCGCGAGCTCGTCGAGGGAGACGCCGAGCTCCCGGCGGAAGGCCCGGTCCACGGTGCCGCCGGGAACCGCGGCGAGCACCTGCCCGATCGCCTCGTCGCCCCACCGCTCGCCGATGTACGCCCAGAGGGAGTGGCCGAAGCGGTAGGGGAACCAGCGGTCCGGGCGCTTCGTGAGCTGCTCCATGGTGGGGAGCCGCCCGTTGAGCGCCGCGTCGCGGATCCAGAGGTCGGTCACCGGCGAGTCCGGGCCGAGCGAGAGGTACTCCGCCATCCCCTCCCCGAACCAGAGGGGGAGGTTGGCCTGGGCGAGCGTCTGCAGCCCGCTCCCCGCCTTGCCGCGCGCGAACACGTCGTACTGGAAGGCGTGCACCAGCTCGTGCGTGAGCACGTGGTCGAAGGAGCGGGCGTCGCCGGTGAAGTTGAGGAGGATGCGGTGGCGCAGCGCCTCGGTCACGCCGCCGGTGGCCTCGCCCAGGTCGCCGGTCACGTTGTTCTGCGCGAAGGCGGCTCGCGAGGCGAAGAGCACGATCGGCTTCTTCTCGCGGAACTGGTGGTCGAGGATGCGCGAGAGGCGGGCGTAGGCGCGCTCGGCCATGCGCGCCGCGTCCATCACCGGGGCACGCTCCCCGGGATAGTAGTGGATGAGGAAGTGCTCGGTCTCGAGCACGCGCCACTGGAACCGGTCGTACTGCACCTGGTTCTGCCCGAAGTACTGGCCCTGCGCGGCGGCGGGGGCGAGGGGGGCGGCGAGGGCGAGGAGCGCCGAGGCGGCGAGCGCGAGCCCCGCCCCCCGGCGGTGGGTCACCGGGAGGCGGCGGGTTCCAGGGGCACGGCCTCCGCGTCGTTCCACAGGCGCTCGAGCTGGTAGAAGTTGCGCAGCGTGGGATGGAACAGGTGCACCACGAAGTCCACGTAGTCAAGCAGCACCCAGCGGCCCTGCGTGAGCCCCTCGGCGTGGGTCACCGGATGCCCCGCCTTCTTCAGCTCCTCCATCACGTGGTCGCCCAGCGAGCGGACGTGCGTGTCGGAGGTGCCGCTGGCGATGACGAAGTAGTCGGTCATGTCCGTGACCCCCTTGAGGTCGAGGACCACGACGTCGTTCGCCTTGTGGTCGCGACACACCTGCGCGGCGCGCATGACGAGCGCGCGGACGTCGGCGTTCGCGGGATGCTGCGGGACTGCTGCTGCCTGTGAGGACTTGGCCATGTAAGACTCGGGCGTCGCCGGAAAGGTTCCGGTTGGTAAGCTAATGCAGGACCGGGGCCGGGGCTCGCCGATGGCCACGGCCGCGATCGTAGTTCGCGAGTTCCGGATTGTCTGCGCCGGGCACGCCGCCTCGCTGTGCCCGGAGCGGGCCCCGTGGAGACCTAGCAACACACACGGTCTCCACAGGGCCCGCTCCGGCCGCGCGGCAGCGCGCCCCCGGTTTCCCGGACCGCTCGGGATGCCCGGCGGGCAGGAGCGCGGGGGCCCCTGCGGGACCGTGTGTGTCGCTAGGTCCCGCAGGGGCCCCCGCACTCCTGCCCGCGCCAGCCAGCGCCAGAACCGTCACGGGGCCGCCCGACGCGAATCGGACGGCCCCGGGGTGCGGCGTCAGGCGTCGCCTACTGCTTGATGATCCAGACGCGGATCTCGGGCTTCACGTCGGCGTGCAGCTTCACCGGCACGCGGAACACGCCCAGGGTCTTGATCGGGTCGTGCAGGTCGATCATGCGCTTCTCGATCATGTCGAAGCCCTGCTGCTCGAGCTGCGTGGCGATGTCCGCCGCGGTCACCGAGCCGAAGAGCTTCCCCTCTTCGCCCACGCGGGCGGAGAAGGTGAGCGAGACTTCCTCGAGCCGCTTCGCGAGCGACTCGGCGGCGCCGCGGCGCTCGTTCTCCGCGGCCTCGAGGCGATCGCGCTCCTGCGCGATGCGCTTCAGGTTGCCCGGGGTCGCCTCGTAGGCGACGCCCCGCGGCAGGAGGAAATTACGGGCGTATCCAGCCGACACGGTCACGACGTCCCCGGGCTTCCCGAGGTTCTCGACGGCCTGGCGAAGGATGACTTCCATGGTGAACTCCGGAAAGGATCAGGGTGTTGGGCGCGCGCGACGGCGCCAGTCCGCCCAGGTGTCGCCGAGGCCGAGGCCGAAGGCAGCGAGGACCAGGAGGACGAAGCCGAGCACCGCCACCACGTTGAGCACCGGCCACCAGAGCATGGCGAAGCCGATGGTGATCGTGGCGACGAGCGCTCCCGGCGCGAGGAACCAGGCGAGGACGCCCAGCCCGCGCAGCGCGTAGAGCGCGCCGAAGAAGACGAGGAGATTCTTGCCCACCGTCTGGAGGTACGCCAGGGTGGGGAGCACGAGCGTCGCGATCCCCACGATGAGGCCCCAGACGAGCTGGTCGTTGAAGCGGAAATCGCGCAGCGGGGCGAGGGGCGGACCCACCCGGGCCCGCGCCAGCCGGTGATAGGCGGCCCACGCCACGGCGAGCGCCGCGAGCGACTCGAGCGCCAGCAGGGCGGGGAAGATCTCTCCCCCCATCCGCGCCAGCACGGCGAGCTGCTTCTCGGTCTCGTCGGGGAGGGCCCCCAGCTGCGGCACCTTGCCGGTGAGCTCCTTCCACTGCGCGGGATACATCGCGATGAACTGCCGCACCGCGGCCATCGTCTCGCCGTTCCGCCGGCTGAACTCCGTGGCCAGCGCCTCCGCCGGGCGAACCCCGGTCAGCGGCACCAGGGCCACGATGAGCACCGTGACGGCGAGCGCGATGGTGAGCGCGGTGAGCGCGCGGGGGAAGAAGGGGCGACGCGGGCCGAAGAGGCACACGAGCCCGAAGGCGCCGGCGAGGAGCAGGCTCCAGCCGCGCGCCAGCGTGAAGTACGTCGTCCCCGATCCCGCGGGCTGCACCGCCACCAGCGTGGCGAGGGCGACCCAGAGGAGGACGGCGACGAAGCGCCCCCCCGACAGCCACCCCACCAGCACGCACGCCGCCATTGCCGGGACGAGCAGCAGGATCGTCTGCTCGACCGGGACGATGGCGCGGAACTGGGGGATGTGCGGGACGAACAGGAGCGCGGCGATGGCGAGGAGGAGCTTCCCCCAGCCCCGTTCACCGGGCGCGGGCGGGAGCGCCGCCGGGGTTTCCACCCCGGCGGGCGACCGCCGATCCTGTTCGGGAGGCACGGACGTGGTCACGCGAGTGCGATCAGCAGGGGCCGTGGCGCCGGCTTACGCCTGGTGCCCGCGGATGTAGGGCACGAGCGCCAGGTAGCGCGCGCGCTTGATCGCGGTGGAGAGCTGGCGCTGGTGACGCGCGCAGACGCCGCTCAGGCGGGACGGGAGGATCTTCCCGTGGTCCGTGATGAAGCGGCCGAGGGTGCGATCGTCCTTGTAGTCGATGAAGCGGACGCGCGTCTCGCAGAACGGGCAGGTCTTGGTCGGTCGGCGCATGGGTTATTCCTCGTCCTCGTCGTCTTCCTCGCGGCGGGCAGCGGCACGCGCGAGCTCCTCTTCGGTCATCGGCGGGGCGCCCAGCTCGTGCTCCCAGATGGTCACGAGGTAGCGGAGCAGGCTGTCGTCGAGCTTCATGGCGCGCTCGTACTCTGGCAGCGTGTCGGCCTCGGCGCCGAAGCGGGCGACGACGTAGTAGCCGGTCTCGCGCCGGTTGATCTTGTACGCGAGCTGGCGGCGGCCCCAGTGGTCGGCCTTGAGGTCGGCCGGATTGCCGAGGAGGGCGTGGAAGCGGTCGAGCTTCTCGTTGATGGCGGAATCTTCGAGCGCAGAGTCGAAGATGTACACCGCCTCGTACTGGCGTGGCATACGGGCAAACCTCCCTTTGGTCTTGGAGAGCCGCCCCCCGCGGTTTGCCGTCGCGGGGGGAGGGGAATTGTGGGTAACCACTGAAGCTAAGGGGCAAGGACGGCTAGGTGCAAGCCCTCCACCAACTTAGCTGGCGGCTGAAGGCTTGAGGGCTGGATCGCTGCACGCTTGGGTTCCTGGGGCGCCGGGAACCCAAGCGTGCAGCGATCCAGCGGTCGAGCCTCCAGCTTCCAGCGTTCATTCCACTTCATCGAGAGACCTGGGCCAGTCCTGCTTCAGCAGCCTCGACATCGCCCGGTCCGCCAGCAGCCGCCCCCCGGTCTGGCACCGCGCGCAGTAGTTCGTCTCGTTCGACGCGTACCGGATCCGCTGCACCGGCACTCCGCAGGCGGGGCAGGGGAGCCCGAACCGTCCGTGGACCGCGAAGTCGGGCCGGAAGGCGGTGACCGTCTCCGGGAATCCCGCCCCCACCTCGGCGCGGATCCGCGCCGTGAACTCGCGCAGCACCGCCTGCGTCGCCGTGAACAGGTTTGTGACCTCGTCCTCCGTGAGGCGGGAGCTCAGCACGAGCGGCCCGAGCCGCGCGCGGTGGAGGATCTCGTCGGAATAGGCGTTCCCGATCCCGCTGAAGAGCCGCGGGTCGGTGAGGGCGCGCTTGAGGGTGTGGTTCTCCGCGCGGAGGCGCGCCGCGAAGGCGTCGCGCGTCGCCTCGAGCGGCTCCAGCCCGCCCCGGTCGAAGTCCGCCAGCGCCGCCCGCCCCCGCACCAGGTGCACGGACGCGCGCCGCGTGCTCCCCGCCTCGGTCAGGTGCAGCCGCCCATGCGGGAACTCGAGCGTCGCCAGCACCAGCTTTCCCTTGAGCGGCTTCGCGAGGGGGCGCCAGCGGAGCCGCCCGGCGATCATCAGGTGGATCACGAGGAAGAGGTCCTCGCCGAAGCGCACCACCAGCCGTTTGCCCAGGCGCTCGCAGCCGGCGACGCGCAGCCCCACGAGCGCCGCGAGGGGCGGGTCCACCGTGCGCAGCACGAAGGGGCTGTGCATCGTCACCTGCACGAGCGGCTCGCCGCCGGTGATGGCGACGAGCCGCTCGCAGTAGACGGTGACGTCGGGAAGTTCGGGCATTCGGTGTCATGCTGAGCGAAGCGACGCATCCGGCCCCGGCGCTCCGGCGCCGGATCCTTCGCTTCCCCCAGGATGACGGCTCACACGTTGAAGCGGAAGAGCAGCACGTCGCCGTCCTTCACCACGTACTCCTTCCCCTCGCTGCGCACGAGCCCCTTGTCGCGCGACCCCTTCCAGCCGCCGTTGGCGACGAAGTCGTCGTAGCCCACCGTCTCGGCGCGAATGAAGCCGCGCTCGAAGTCGGTGTGGATCACGGCCGCGGCCTTCGGCGCCGTGTCGCCGCGATGGATCGTCCAGGCGCGCACTTCCTGCTCCCCCGCCGTGAAGTAGGTGGCGAGGCCGAGCAGGTGGTAGCCCGCGCGGATGAGGCGGTCGAGCCCCGCGCTCTCGATGCCGAGCGAGGCGAGGAACTCCGAGCGCTCCTCCACCGGGAGCTCGGCGAGCTCGCTCTCGATCTTCGCGGAGAAGGTCACGAGCTCGGCCGGCTCGTGGCTGGCCGTGATCGCCGCGCGCAGCCGGGTGACGTGCGGCCCCTCGTCGCCGGCGAGCTCCGCGTCGGTGACGTTGGCGGCGTAGAGGATCGGCTTGAGCGTGAGCAGCGACAGCGGGGCGAGGAGCTGCTTGTCCTCGGCGGTCAGCGACGCGTCGAAGAGGGCGCGGCCGTCCTTGAGGTATTCGTGCGCCTTCTCCAGCGCCACCGTCTCCGCCTGGGCCTCCTTGTCGCCCAGCTTCGCTGCGCGCTTCGCCTTATCGAGGCGCTTCTCCACGCTGGCGAGGTCGGCGAGGGCGAGCTCGAACTCGATCACCTCCCGGTCGCGCACCGGGTCGACCGACCCCATCACGTGCAGGATGTCGTCGTCGTCGAAGCAGCGCACGACGTGCACGATCGCGTCGACCTCGCGGATGTTCGAGAGGAACTGGTTGCCGAGTCCCTCGCCCTTGCTGGCGCCCTCCACCAGGCCGGCGATGTCGAGGAACTCGACGCCGGCGGGGACGGTGCGCTGCGGCTTCACGATCTCCGCGAGCCGGTCGAGCCGCGGGTCGGGGACGTCCACGCGCCCCACGTTGGGGTCCTTGGTGGCGAAGGGATAGTTCGCCGCCAGGACGCCGGCGGAGGTGAGGGCGTTGAAGAGGGTGGACTTGCCGACGTTCGGAAGGCCGACGATGCCGAGTCTGAGCATGGGATGGATCGGGACTGCGTGAGA
>DASWVQ010000259.1:0-32528 GCA_036401195.1 Gemmatimonadaceae bacterium | reverse complement strand
GGCGCCGGGAATCCCCGCCGCGCGGCCATTGATCGGCCGGCGCGCGGCGGCGCTGTCCGTGGTCGCCCAGCCGCTGTCGGCGCCGGTGCGCGCGTAGAAATCGATGGCGTCGGTGGCGCGCGCGTCGTGGCGCCAGACGATCATCCCGCCGCCCCCGCCGAGTCCCGTCTGCGAGGGGTCCACGACGCCGAGCGCGAAGGCGGTGGCGACGGCGGCGTCGATCGCGTTGCCGCCGGCGCGGAGGATGGCCGCGCCGGCCGCGGCGGCGTCGGGATGCGAGGCGGCGACCATCCCGTGGGCCCCTTCCGCGCGCTTTTCGAAGGCGGGGGCGGGGGCGGCGGTGGGTGCCGGGCGGCAGGCCGGGGCGGCGAGGAGGAGCGCCGCGACGAGGGGGCGGAGGGCGGGGGTTCGCATGGTGCCCGAAGCTACGCGGGAGCGGGCGATTCCGCTGGGGCGATCCGCGGCGGGGGACCGCGCCGGGCCACCCCGAACAGAGTCCGAAATTCGGCCAGCGCAAACCCTTGTGGATCAACGACTTAGGTAGGGGCCGGCGAGTTGCTTTCACGTCACTCCCGGTGTATCTTTCATTGTCTCTGGAACGTCCCGCCCGGCCGTCGAAAAACCCCGCCCACATGACCGCTCCGAACAACCGCGAACGCATCCTTCCCCGCCTGATCGACGAGGAAGTCAAAGAGTCGTTCATCAACTACTCGATGAGCGTGATCGTGTCGCGCGCGCTCCCCGACGTGCGCGACGGGCTCAAGCCGGTGCACCGGCGGGTGCTCTACGCGATGAACGAGCTCGGCCTCGTCCCGGGGCGGCCGTACAAGAAGTCCGCGACCGTGGTGGGCGACGTGCTCGGCAAGTACCACCCGCACGGCGACTCGTCGGTGTACGACGCGCTCGTGCGCATGGTGCAGGACTTCTCGCTGCGCTACCCGCTGGTGGACGGGCAGGGGAACTTCGGCTCGATGGACGGCGACCCGGCGGCGGCGTACCGCTACACCGAGGCGCGGCTGACCACGATCGCGATGGAGATGCTGGCCGACATCGACAAGGCCACCGTCGACTTCGCGCCGAACTTCGACGACCGCCTCGAGGAGCCCACCGTGCTCCCCTCCGCGGTGCCGAACCTCCTCGTGAACGGCTCCGCCGGCATCGCGGTGGGCATGGCGACCAACATCCCGCCGCACAACCTGCGCGAGGTGGTGAACGCCCTCCAGGCGATGATCGACAACCCGGAGATCGACACCGACGAGATCCGGAAGCACATCAAGGGGCCGGACTTCCCCACGGGCGCCTACATCTACGGCCGCCAGGGGATCCGGGATTACCAGGAGACGGGGCGCGGCCGCATCGTGATGCGCGCCCGCGCGGTGATCGAGGAGAAGGAGTCCTCGAACAAGTCGCAGATCGTCGTCACCGAGGTCCCGTACCAGGTCAACCCGAACAAGCTGGTCGAGGACATCGCGAACCTCGTCCGCGACCAGAAGCTCACCGGCATCTCCGCCCTCCGGAACGAGTCGGACCGCGAGGGGATGCGCATCGTCATCGAGCTGAAGCGCGACGCGATCCCGCGCGTGGTGCTGAACCAGCTGTACAAGCACACGGCGATGCAGTCCACCTTCGGCGTCATCATGCTGGCGCTGGTGCCCGACCCGGCGACGCGCCGCCTGGTGCCGAAGGTGATGGGGATCCGCGAGATCCTCGGCCACTACATCGAGCACCGCCACGAGGTGATCGTCCGCCGCGCCCAGTTCGAGCTGGACAAGGCGCTCGAGCGCGAGCACATCCTCGAGGGGCTGAAGATCGCCGTCGACAACATCGACGAGGTGATCAAGGTCATCCGCGCCGCGGAGGACACCCCGCAGGCGAGCGAGCAGCTCCAGGCCCGCTTCAAGCTGAGCGAGCGGCAGGCCGAGGCGATCCTGAACATGCGCCTCGCCAAGCTCACCGGCCTCGAGATCGAGAAGCTGGAGGCGGAGCTGGCCGAGGTGCGCGCCACCATCGCCGACCTGCGCGACCTGCTCGGCTCCAAGGCGCGCCGGCTCCTGCTGATGAAGACGGAGCTCAACACGATCGCCGAGAAGTTCGGCGACGAGCGGCGCACCGAGATCACCAGCGACCAGGGGGAGTTCACGATCGAGGACCTCATCGCCGACGAGGACATGGTCGTGACGATCTCGCACTCCGGCTACATCAAGCGGACCGCGGTCACCCAGTACAAGAAGCAGCGGCGCGGGGGGCGCGGCAACAACGGGGCGGCGCTGAAGGACGAGGACTTCATCGAGCACCTCTTCATCGCCTCCACGCACGAGTACCTGCTCTACTTCACCGACGACGGCCGCTGCTTCTGGCTCAAGGTGCACGAGATCCCCCAGGCCGCCCGCACCGCCAAGGGAAAGCCGATCGTCAACCTGATCAACGTCACCCCGGACACCAAGATCAAGGCCGTGGTGCCGGTGCGCGAGTTCAGCGACACGCAGTACCTGCTCTTCGCCACCAAGAAGGGGACGGTGAAGAAGACGGCGCTCTCGCAGTACTCGAACGTGCGCGCCGCCGGGATCAAGGCGATCAAGATCGAGGACGGCGACGAGCTGATGGACGTGCAGGTGACCACCGGCACGAACGACATCGTCCTCGCCACCCGCCACGGGCTCTCCATCCGCTTCCACGAGATGGACGTGCGCGAGATGGGACGCGACACCACGGGCGTGAAGGGCATCGAGCTCGGCGCGCGCGACGAGGTGATCGGGATGGTGGTGGTGAAGCGCGAGGCGAACCTGCTCGTGGTGAGCGAGAAGGGGCTCGGCAAGTGCTCGCCGGTGGACGACTACCGCGTGCAGAAGCGCGGCGGCAAGGGGATCATCACCCTCGCCCGCACCGAGAAGACCGGCGACGCGGTCTCCATCATGGAGGTGCTGCCGGACGACGAGCTGATGCTGATCACCATGCACGGCGTGGCCATCCGCATGCCGGTGAAGGGGATCCGCGTCGCGGGCCGCAACACGCAGGGGGTGAAGCTCGTGAACCTGGACAGCAAGGACCTGGTGATCGACGTCGCCCGCGTGGTGCCCGAGGACGACAGCACCGAGGGGGTGGACGGCGAGCCCGAGACGGTGGGCGCCGGTCCGGACGACGTGGAGGGCGGCGACGAGGAGTGATCCTCGAGACGCCGGACAGGAGGGGCGGGGCAACGGGAAACCGTTGCCCCGCTTTCTTTTTCGCCGCCGGCCGGGCCCCGGGCCCCAGTTGCGCCAGCGCGCCGTGACTTTTCCACTCTTGCGTTTACGAATGGGATTCCCATTCTAGGGGCCGCACGTCGCTCCCCCGCGGCAGCCCTTCGCACCTCCAGGGCTGCCGCCTCCGTCGACAGCCGTGGAGGGTATTCGCAATGAAAGCGGTGACTTTCGTTCCTCTCGCACTACTCGTCACGCTCGCGTCGCCGACGCAGGCGCAGTTCGGAAAGCTGAAGGAGAAGATGAAGCAGCGGGTGGAGCAGGGGGTGGACCGGGCGACCGACAAGGCGCTCGACAAGGCGGAGTCGAAGGTGAAGTGCGCCTGGGACGACAAGGCGTGCATCGACCAGGCGAAGGGGGCCGGCAAGGAGGTGGAGATCACCGGGGGCGGTGCCGCGTCGCAGGCGGGCACCCCCGCGAGCGCCTCCGCCGGCGCCGCGGCCGCCGCGCCCGGCGGGAAGGCCCCCTCGGCGAAGCCGGGTGAGGGGGCGTGGTCGAACTTCGACTTCGTGCCGGGCGAGCGGGTGCTGTTCGCCGAGGACTTCAGCCGCGACCGCGTGGGCAACTTCCCCAAGCGGCTCGAGCTCGCGACGGGGAACGCGGAGGTGGTGGAATGGCAGGGGAAGCGCTGGCTCCGCGTGAACGACTACTCCGTGATCGAGGTGCCGCTGCCTGAGGCGCTCCCGCAGCGCTTCACGATCGAGTTCGACTATACCCTGCCGTGGTCTCGTTCCGGATTCTACATCGCGCCGAAGGCCGACCTGAACGGCACGAGCCACAACTACTCGAGCCACACGCGCGTGGAGCTGCACGGCACCGAGGCGGGGATCATCCGGGCGCAGAACGCGGGCGAGTCGAAGGCGGACCCGCGCGACTACTTCAAGGACATGTACGACAACGATCGCCACCTCTCGGAGCCGATCCGCGTGCGACTCCAGGCCGATGGGCGGTACGTGAAGGTGTACCTGAACGAGGTACGGGTGGCGAACATGCCGAACGCGGACTTTCCGCGCGCCGACAAGCTGGTCTTCTTCTTCGACGACAACACGTACGGGGAGAAGCAGCCCCCCCTCCTCACCAACCTGTCGATCAACGCCGGCGGGAAGGACCTGTACGATGCCCTGATGGCGGACGGTCGCGTCACCACGCAGGGGATCTACTTCGACACCGGCAGCGACCATATCCGCCCCGAGTCCTCGGGCACGCTGCGCGAGATCGCGGACATGCTGCGCGAGCACCCGGAGCTGAAGGTCACCATCGAGGGACACACCGACAACGTGGGCGACGCGGCGGCGAACCAGGCCCTCTCCGAGCAGCGGGCGGCGGCGGTGAAGGCGGCGCTGAGCGCTGCGCCCTACGGGATCGATGCGGCGCGCTTCGCGACGAAGGGTCTCGGCGCGGTGAAGCCGAAGGCCCCGAACACGTCGCCCGAGGGGCGCCAGCAGAACCGCCGGGTGGAGCTCGTGAAGATGTGACGCACTTATGGGTGGCCCACCACGCTCGACGGCCGGTCCCGGATTCCCGGGGCCGGCCGTTGTCGCGCTCGGCCGCGCGGGCGCTCAGCTGCGGCGCATGAGGATCACGTCGAGCCCCTCGCGACGGTAGAAGTCGAGGCGCTCGCGAAGGAACGGCGGGGATTCGGCGAGGGGCGCGACGTGGAATCCCCCGCGCCCGTAGAAGTGCTGGAGGTTCGCGTACGGGACGCACCAGCACGCCGGCGCCTGCAGGGTGTCCACGAAGTGGGAGAGGAGGAGGGAGCCCACCCCGCTGCGGCGGATGAAGGGGGCGACGTACATGCCGCGCAGCATCTGCGTGCCATTCTCCACGGTGCGTCGCACGAGCCCCACCATGGCGTCCCCCTGCTCGGCGGCGAAGACGACGTCGGTGTCGAGCACCTCGCCCCGGTACCCCCACGCCTCGTAGGCACGCCGGGCGCGGTCGTACTCCCCCGGGCGGAGGGTGCGGACCAGCAGGGTGGAGAGGGGCATGCCGTTGATACTGCGGACGCCGCATGGCGCCGCAAGGGCTGCAGTCATCCCGAGCGACCGCGAGGGATCCGGCCCCGGCGCGCGCGGGCCAGCTCCTTCGCTTCGCTCAGGATGACGGCCTAGGCCAGCGCCGCGATGTACGACAGCATGGCCACGTAGTGGCAGGCCACCGCGGCGATCACGAAGGTGTGCCACAGCTCGTGGAAGCCGAACAGCCCGGGGCGGCCGAGCGGCCACTTGCGCCAGTAGAAGAAGGCACCCACGGAGTAGAGGACGCCGCCGGCGAGGATCCAGATGAGGAAGGACGCCGGCGTCACGTGGCGCAGCACGGGGAAGGCGATCACCCCGGTCCACCCCATCGCGAGGTACAGCATGGTCGAGAGGCCGCGCGGCGCGCCGATCCAGAACACCTTCATGAGGATCCCGAGCAGCGCGATCGCCCAGACGGTGGCGAGGAGGATGGACCCGAGCCGCGTCCCTTCCATCGCGATCAGGCAGATCGGGGTGTAGCTGCCGGCGATGAAGACGAAGATCATCGAGTGGTCGAGGCGCCGGTACAGCCCGCCGCGACGGGAGTCCTTCGCCAGGTGGTACAGCGCGCTGGCGGAGAACATGAGCAACGCGGTCCCGCCGAACACGAGCAGGGAGAGCACGCGCCGCGGCGGGCCCTCGGGGCCGAGCACCGCCATGGAGATGGCGAGGGTGAGGGCGGCGGCGATCGCGCCGCCGAAATGGAGCCACCCGTTGACCGGTTCCATCTCCGCGTCGAGCTCCCGTGCCCTGGTCTTCGAATTCATGACTGGATGATAACTGGAATTATCGAAAAAGGCCCGGGTTCGCCGCGCGTGCCGGTGGTGTCGCGTGGAAGGCTCATTTGCATTTTCCGGGCGCGGCGCCATCCCACGCACGCGCCCGGGATGACAGGCGACCCTTGAGCGACCCCCCCACCCCCGCGAGCTTCCCTGAATGACTGCCGAAAATGGAAACGTCCTCGCCTCGATCGACCCCGCGTCGGTGCGCCGCATCCACCTCGTGGGGGTGGCGGGCACCGGGATGGGTGCGTTTGCCGGGATGCTCAAGGCCGCCGGCTACGAGGTGACGGGGAGCGACGACAACGTCTATCCCCCCATGAGCGACATGCTCCGCACCTGGGGGATCGAGGTCTTCACCCCGTACGCCGCGGAGAACCTCGACCGCGCGCGCCCCGACCTCGTCATCATCGGCAACGTCATCCGGCGGGTGAACCCCGAGGCCACGGCGGTCCGCGAGCGGAACATCCCCCAGATGAGCTTCCCCGCGGCCTTCGGCGCGCTCGTCCTCGCGGGCAGGCATTCCGTGGTGGTCGCCGGCACGCACGGCAAGACCACGACGTCGGCGCTGATGGCGCACGTGCTGGTCGCGGCGGGGCTCGATCCCTCCTTCCTCGTAGGGGGCGTCACCCTCGACTACGGCGGCAACTTCCGCCTCGGCCAGGGGCCGCACGTCGTGGTGGAAGGGGACGAGTACGACACCGCCTACTGGGACAAGGGGCCGAAGTTCCTCCACTACCGCGCGCGCACGGCGCTGCTCACGAGCGTGGAGTTCGACCACGCCGACATCTACCGCGACATGCCGCACTACGAGTCGGCCTTCGAGAAGTTCGCGGCGACGATCCCCGCCGATGGCACCCTCGCGGTGGCGGCCAGCTACCCCAACGCGGTCGCGATCGCGAAGCGGAGCTGCGCCGGCCGCGTGGTGACCTACGTCGGGCAGGGGCTGGCCGACTATCGCGCGCGCGGCATCACCTTCGGCGAGGACGGCGCACACTTCGAGGTGGAGGCGGTGGCCGGGGTGCCGGGGGAGGGACGCTCCGGGCCGATGCACCTCACCATGACGGGCTTCCACAACTTGGAGAACGCGGTCGGCGTGTACGCCGCGGCGCGCGCCCTCGGGCTCACCGCCGCGCAGGTGAACCTCGGCTTCTCCACCTTCCGCGGGGTGAAGCGGCGGCAGGAGGTGCGCGGCACCCCCGCCGGGATCACGGTGATCGACGACTTCGCGCATCACCCCACGGCGGTGCGCGAGACGATCGTCGCGATCCGCCAGCGCTACCCGCAGCGCCGCATCTGGGCGGTGTTCGAGCCGCGCTCCAACACGAGCCGGCGCAACATCCACCAGCGGGAGTACGCCGAGGCGTTCCACCACGCCGACGTCGCCCTCATCAAGGTGCCGGAGCACCACGACCAGGTGCCGCTCGACCAGGAGCTGAGCATCCCGCAGGTGGTGGAGGCGCTTCGCGGGCAGGGGATCGAGGCCGAGGGGGCGAGCGACGTGGAGTCGATGATCGCGCGGGTCGCCGAGGGGGCGAAGACCGGCGACGTGGTGCTCGTGATGTCCAACGGCGCCTTCGGCGGCTTCATCCCCACGCTCCTGTCGCGGCTCGAGGCGCGGGGGTA
The DNA here is from genome assembly GCA_036401195.1 of Gemmatimonadaceae bacterium. Classification (GTDB taxonomy): domain Bacteria; phylum Gemmatimonadota; class Gemmatimonadetes; order Gemmatimonadales; family Gemmatimonadaceae; genus JACDHQ01. Next base: position 24,866 of record DASWVQ010000259.1, on the reverse strand, counting down.
GCTCGTCGCGTGGATCGGGCCGCGGGGGACCCCTGCGGGAGCTGGCAACACACACGCTCCCGCAGGGGTCCCCCGCGTCCCGATCCCCGGGTGCCGATCCGCCGCGCGACGATGCAGGCGTGGAGCCCGAGGGGGGCTGCCCGGGACCGTGTGTGTTCGTAGGTCCCGGGCAGCCCCCCTCGGGTCCGCGCCGTGTCCGGCCGGCAGCGAATGACCCACGCGCGCCCCGCTCCGCCCTCGCGGGAGCCCCAGCCGCCTCGTAGCTTGGGTGTGATGTCCATCACAGATTCTTCCACCGCCCTGGTCACCCTCGCCGACCTGGCCGCCGCCGCGCAGGCCATCGCGCCGGTCGCCGTGCGGACGCCCCTCCTCCCCGTGGACGCGCTCAGCGCGCAGCTCGGCGCCCCCGTGTGGGTGAAGCCCGAGATGCTCCAGCGCGGGGGCGCCTTCAAGCTGCGCGGCGCCTACTACTTCCTCTCGCGGCTCTCCGCGGAGGAGCGCGCGCGCGGCGTCATCGCCCCTTCGTCCGGGAACCACGCGCAGGCGGTGGCCCTCGCCGCGAAGCTGTTCGGCGTGCGCGCCACCGTGGTGATGCCCACCACCGTCACGGCGGCGAAGCGAGGCGGTGCGGAGCGGCTCGGCGCGCGCGTCGAGCTCGCCGGGACCACAACCGCCGACCGCATGCAGCGGGCGATGGAGATCGCGGAGTCGGAGGGTGGCACCCTCGTGCCCCCGTACGACCACCCGTGGATCGTGGCGGGGCAGGGGACCGCAGGGCTCGAGATCGCCGACGCGCTCCCCACCGTGGGCACCGTGCTCGTGCCGGTCGGCGGCGGGGGGCTGAGCGCCGGCGTGGCCGCGGCCATCAAGCTGCTCGTCCCGGCGGCGCGCGTCGTCGGCGTCGAGCCCACCGGGGCACCCAAGCTCTCCCGCGCGCGCGCCGAGGGCCACCCGGTGCGCCTGGATCGCACGTCGAGCATCGCCGACGGGTTGATGGCGGTGGAGATCGGTGGCGTGCCCTTCGCGCACCACCAGGCATACATCGACGACGTGGTGCAGGTGGACGACGCCGCGCTCGCGCCGGCGATGCGCTTCCTGCTGGACCGCATGAAGCTGGTCGCGGAGCCGAGCGGGGCGATCACCCTCGCGGCGCTCATGGAGGGACTCGTCGCGCCGCAGGGGCCCACGGTGGCGGTGCTGAGCGGCGGGAACATCGAGTGGGAGGGGATCCGCGCCCTCCTCGGCGGCTGATCCCCACCCCGCGCGGTCCCGCGGCATGAGTCACCTCCTCGTATCCGACGCCGACGAGATCCGCCGGGGCACGATCGCCTGGCTGCTGCGCGAGCGCGGGCACGAGGTGACGCACGTGCGCGACGCGGCCGCGCTGCCGTCGGTCCTCGAGCAGCTCATCCCCACCGCCTGCCCGGAGCTGCTGCTCCTGGCCTGCACGCGCGGCGCGAACGACGGCACGATGGCGACGCTGGGCGCGCTGCGCGCCGACCCGCGCTTCCGCGACCTGCCGGTGATCCTCGCGTCGGCTCCCGGCGCGGCCGACGGGTTCCCGCTGGCGCTCACGCGCGGCGCCGACGACGTGGTGGGGCACCCGATCGTGCCGCGCGAGCTGGTGGCGCGCATCGACCGGCAGCTCGAGCGCGCCGAGGAGCGGCGGATGCTGCGCGCCGCGCTGGCGGAGCGGGAGCGGGAGCTGCAGCGCGCGCGCGAGGAGGTGGCCAGCTCGTACGAGGTGGTGAACATCGTGCACGAGGTGGCGGGGGAGCTCTCCCCCGGCGCGATCTACCGCATCCTCGCCCGCCGCGTGGCGCGCGCGCTCGGCATCTCCCGCTGCTCGGTGGTGCTCGCACGCCCGAGCGACGAGCTGGGCACGGTGGTGGTGGCCTTCGAGGATCCGCGCGTGCGCGACCTGCAGATCCGGCTGGGGGAGTACCCGGAGCTGGTGACCGCGCTCGAGTCGGGGCGCCCGGTGCTGGTGGAGGACGCGCACCGTGACCCGCGCTTCGCCGAGGTGGTGCTGCGCTGGAAGCGCGAGGGGCGGGTGCTGCCGATCCGGTCGGCGCTCGCGCTGCCCTTCGCCCTGGACCGGTACCGGCGCGGGGTGCTCTTCCTGCGCACCGAGCGGCACGAGCGCCCGCTCACGCGCGACGACGTGGAGTTCGGGGAGCTGGTGCTGCGCACGGCGGTGAGCGCGCTGCGCCGCTCGCAGATGCTCGAGTCCACGCGTGCCGACAACCAGCGGCTCGAGGCGCTCGCCACCACCGATCCCCTCACCCGGCTGCTCAACCGGCGCGCCCTCTACGAGCGGCTGGCGGCCGAGGTGGAGCGCACGAAGCGGTACGAGAAGGACCTCGCCGTGCTGGTGCTCGACCTGGACCACTTCAAGTCGGTGAACGACAGCCTCGGGCACCTGGTGGGGGACTCGGTGCTGGCGGAGGTGGGGGGGATCCTCCAGTCGAACGTCCGCGTGATGGACCTGGCGGCGCGCTACGGGGGGGAGGAATTCGTGATCGTCCTCCCCGAGACCGGGCCGGAGGGGGCATTCACCTACGCGGAGCGGGTGCGCGAGCGGGTGGCGGAGCATAGCTTTTCCGGACCCCGTGGCCCCATCCAGCTCACGGTGAGCATCGGCGTCGCCAACTGGGCGGGGGCCGATGCACGGACTCCCCAGGACCTCATTGCCCGGGCCGACGAGGCGCTCTATCGCGCCAAGGCCGGGGGACGCAACCAGGTGCGCACCTGATGAACCGCTGCCCCGCCTGCGGGACGACCTACGCCCCCGACGCGCGCTTCTGCACGCGCGACGGGACGAAGCTGGTGGACGTGCCCGCGCACGGCTCGATGAACGCCACGCCTTCGCCGGACATCCGGGGGACCGTCCCGCCGGCGGCCCCCGCCGACGCGACCGGGCTGCGGCAGGTGGTGAAGCCGCACATGCAGACGCCGGTGGCGACGCCGGCGCTGGCGCAGGGGTCGCTCGTGGGACAGCGGCTGGACGGGCGCTACGAGATCGAGCGCAAGCTGGGCGAGGGGGGGATGGCGTCGGTGTGGCTGGGGCGCGACGTGGCGAGCGGCGAGCGCTTCGCCATCAAGGTGCTCTCGGCCGACCTCTCCACCGACGCGAACGCGATGGCGCGGCTCCGCCGTGAGGCGAGCTTCGGGATGCGGCTCGCGCACCCCAACATCTGCCACATCATCCGGCTCGGCGAGACGGAGGGGGGGCTGGTGTACGTGGTGATGCCCTTCATCGCCGGCGAGATCCTCTCCGATCGCACGAACAAGCGCGGGCAGCTCGACCTGGGCGAGACGGTGCGCTTCGTGCGCGACATCGCCGCGGGGCTGCACCTGGCGCACCAGATCAAGATCGTGCACCGCGACCTGAAGCCCGAGAACGTGATGGTGCGCCGCCTCCCCGACGGGCGGGAGCAGGCGGTGGTGATGGACTTCGGGCTCGCGAAGGAGCGGCGCGCGGGCGACGAGCTCCAGAAGCTCACCAAGACGGGGATCATCCTCGGCACGCCGGAGTTCATGTCGCCCGAGCAGCTGCGCGGGAAGCCCCTCGACGGGCGGACCGACGTGTACGCGCTCGCGCTGATGACCTACGAGATGCTCACCGGGAAGCTCCCCTTCCAGGGGCGCAACCAGCAGGAAGTGATGATCGCGCGGCTGCGCGGGGAGCCGATCCCCATCCGGCAGGCGCGCCCCGACATCCCCTTCCCGCCGGCGGTCGAGGCGGTGCTGCTCAAGGGGATGCATCGCGACCCCGACCAGCGCTTCCAGTCGGCGCCGGAGTTCGCGCAGGCGCTGGCGCAGGCCGCGTCGCCCCAGCCGCCCGGGGCGGGGAGTCCCGCGGGCGAGGCGTCGGGGGGGATCCTGGGGAAGCTGTTCGGGCGGTAGCCGTCGTCCTGCGGCGCGGCCGAAGCACCTGGTTCCGGCGCACGGTCGCCCGCCGTCATCCGGGGGCGCAGCCGAAGGATCCGGCGCCGGCGCACGGTCGCCAGGTCCTTCGCTTCGCTCAGGACGACATCCCCTAGATTGCCCACATGACCCATCCCACGACCCGCCGCAGATCATCCGCCGCCGTCGCCGCGATGGCCGCGGCGATGCTCCTCGCCGGCGCCGCCTCGTGCGCGGCGCAGGACGCACGCGTCGCCCCGCCCGCGCGCACCGCGGTGGACGTGCTGGACTACGACATCGCGCTCGTGCTCCCGGACAGCGGCCGCCGCATCGCGGGCGACGCGACGCTGACGGTGCACCGCCGCGTGCAGCTCGACACCCTGGTGCTCGACTTCATGGACCTCGCGGTGAGCGACGTGGCGGTGAACGGGCGCGCGGTGCCGGTGACGCGCACGGCGGAGACGCTGCGCATCCCCCTCGGCCCCGGGCACGGGGACACGCTGAAGGTGCGCGTGCGCTACGCCGGCGTGCCGACGGACGGGCTGATCATCCGCGACACCCTCGGGCGGTGGAGCGCCTTCGGCGACAACTGGCCGAACCGCGCGCGCTACTGGATCCCCAGCGTCGACCATCCATCGGACAAGGCGACGGTGAGCTGGGCGGTGACCGTTCCCCCCGGCCGGACGGTGGTGGCGAACGGGGGGCGGCTGGCCGCGGGGCGCATCCGCGCGCAGTACGACCGGGCGAATCCCACCATCCGCTACCGCGAGGCGCGGCCCATCCCCACCTACCTGATGGTGATCGCGGCGGGCGCGCTGCAGCGCACGGAGCTGGGCGACACCGCCTGCGGGCTCGCCGAGATGACGCGCTGCGTGGCGCAGGAGGTGTGGACGCTGCCGACCTCCACGCAGCCGCTGCCGGGCCCCTTCGCGCGCGCCGGCGACATCGTGTCGCTCTTCTCGCGGCTCGTGGCGCCCTTCCCGTACGAGAAGCTCGCGCACCTGCAGTCGGCGACGATCTTCGGCGGGATGGAGAACGCCGGCGCGATCTTCTATGACTCGCGCCTCTTCGAGACGGGGCGGATGAGCGAGGGGCTGATCGCGCACGAGACGGCGCACCAGTGGTTCGGCGACGCGGTCACCGAGACGGAATGGCGCGACCTGTGGCTCTCCGAGGGGTTCGCGACGTACTTCGCCGCGCTCTGGACGGAGCACTCGCGCGGGGTGGACTCGCTGCGCGCGCAGATGGCGGGGATCCGCGCCGAGATCCTCGCCGACACCGCGGCGGTGACGCACCGGGCGGTGATCGACACCACCTGGCGCTCGCCGATGGAGCTCCTCAACCGCAACTCGTACGAGAAGGGCGGGTGGGTGCTGCACATGCTGCGCGGCACGGTGGGCGACAGCGCCTTCTTCCGCGGGGTGCGCGCCTATTACCTGGCGAACCGTCACCGCAACGCGGACACGAAGGCGCTCCAGCTGGCGGTCGAGCAGGCCTCCGGGAAGACGCTCGGGTGGTTCTTCGACCAGTGGCTCCGCCGCCCGGGATACCCGGAGCTGACGCTCGGCTGGCGCCACGATGCCGCGAAGCGCGAGGTGGTGGTGCAGCTCGAGCAGGGAGCGCGCTTCGGCGCGTACCGCTTCACCCTGCCCCTCGCGGTCGTGGATGCCGCGGGGAAGCGGCACAAGATGCTGGTGGAGGTGAGTGGGGCGAAGGACCTGCTGCGGCTCCCGGTGCCCTTCGACGGCGCGCCGGCGGCGTTGATCGTGGATCCCGACGTGGAACTGCTGGCACGCGTGACGGTCCACGCGCTGCCGCCGTCATCCTGAGTGGCTTGACGTCATCCTGAGCGTCGCGAAGGATCCGGCCCCGGCGCACCATGGCCAGGTCCTTCGGCGCTGCCTCAGGACGACTTCCACGGCGGCACCCGCCCCGCCTCATCCCGATGCCCATGTCGCGCCATTCCACGCCGGTCGTCTTCCTGCTGCTCGTCGCGCTGCTCGCCCCCGCGACGCTCCCGGCCCAGCGCGACCTCGCGCGGGCAGACTCGCTGCTTCGCGCCGGACGGGTGAGCCGCGCCGAGGCGGTGTACTTCGCCGCCGCCCGCCAGCGCCCACGCGACCCGGCGGCGCGCCTCGCCCTGGGCCGCTACCTGGCCGCGCGCGGCGCCACGCGGGTGGGGGCGGTGCTCATCGAGGAGGCCTGGCGCTTCGGCGCCGCCCCTGGGGTGGCCGCCACGCACCTCGCCCCGCTGTACGCGCGGCTCGCCGACTGGCAGGCGCTGGCGCGGCTCGACCGCGCCCCCCTTTCCGCGGGAGAACGGGCGCGCGCGGCGTGGCTCGCGGACAACCGGTCGGAGTCAACCGGCCCCGATTCGGTCGCGCTGCCCCTGCTGCCGGGGCGCGATGGCCCCGCCGAGGTGCTGATCGCGGTCGGTGCCGACACGATTCGCGCGCAGGTGGTGCCACGCGCCGTGGGGCTCGTGCTCGACGGCTCGATGGCGGCGGCGGCGGGGGTGCGCGTCTTCACCGGCGGCGCCACCGACTCGCGGCAGGGCGCCGCGGTGGCGCGCGAGGTGCGCGTCGGGTCGCTCATGCTGCGCAACGAGCCGGTGCGCCTGGAGCCGCTCGGCGCCGGCCGCGCGCAGGTGGGACTGGAGCTGCTCGCGCGGTACGCCGCGACGGTCGACCCGGTGGCGCGTACCCTGACCTTGCGCCGGAGCGGCCGTGTCGCACGCGGGGGCGGGACGCGCGTGCCCCTGCTCCGCGAGGGACGAGACGCGCAGGTGGCGTGGAACGGGCGGCTGGAGCCGCTCGGCGGCGTGACGCTCGCCGGGTACCTCTCGCGGGGGCGCTGGACGGTGGACGCGAGGCGGGGAGAGCTGGTCCTGGAGTGATCGAGCGCGCGAGCGCACGACGACGTTCCCGCGATCCCGGAGGATCCTGTGTTCCGTCCATTGCTCGTGATGACGTTGATGATTGCAGGCGCGGCGGGGTGTGACCGCGCCGGGCCGGGCCCCAGCGCCTCGGCCGACTCGCGCGTCGTGCCGGGCGACTCCGTCGCCGTCCCCATCGCGGCCGCGCCACGCGCGCCCGACACGGTCGCTCCCGCGCCCACGGCAATCCGCGACGCGTGTGGCGACCTCCATGCGGTCTTCTCCGCGGTGGCGCGGGCGAAGGGCCTGGCGCCCCCCGCGGTGGGCCCCCGCGACACCACCATGACCTTCGGCGGGTTCCAGGACGGCGCCGCCGAGCGGGCCTGCTACGTGCGCTGGACCTCCACGGCGAACGGGGTGTGGCCCGGCGAACTGCTCGGCGCGGCGGCGGCACGCGGGTGGACGGAACGGCCGCACCTCCTCTCGGCCGACGGCCCGGACGGCACCGTCCTGGCGATCAGCCGCGGTGGGGTGGCCTGCGTGTTCGACATGCGATGGGACGCCGACGACGACTCCGACTCGACGTACGTTCCCGCGCCGGGCTTCACCGCCGAGGCGAGCTGCTTCACCGACCGGCCGGATCGCTACTGAACCCTCGCGCCGCGATGCGGCACCGTGGGAACGCCATGACAGACCTTCCGCAGGTGATGACGGCGGCGCAGCGCGCGTTCGTCGATTCCGCCGAGGCGCTGGGCGCCGTGCGTCCGGACGACGCGCGATCCCTCGCGGAGCTTCCCAGGATCTCCAACCGCGAGCTGGGGGCGCTGGTGGAGGCCGGACTCGTGCGCGAGGCGGCGGCGGGGCGATACTATGTGTTCCGGACGAGGCGGCCCGTGATGGTGGAGGAATCACAGGCCGGCGGGTGGCGGGCATCGGCACGTGCGTGGCGCACGGGTCGTTTCGTTCGTACGCTCCTGTTCTGGATACTCCTCATCCTCGTTCCCATCCTCCTCCTCCAGCTCATGGAGGGTCGGTGATTCGCGCCCCGCGTTCCGCGAGGCATGCCCCAGAAAACCCCCTGCCGCAGGCGACAGGCCGATGAAGGCACGAGAACGGGACGAACTGCTTCGCACGATCCAGGGCCGCTTCGAGCGGAACATGCACCGGCACCAGGGGATCGCCTGGGCCGAGGTGGAAGCGCGGCTCGAGGGCGACCCGAAGGCGCTGGAGGCCCTGGCGCAGATGGAGGCGAGCGGCGGCGAACCCGACGTGATCGCCCGCGATCGCGCGTCGGGCCGGATCACCTTCTGCGACTGTTCGCCGGAAAGCCCGTCGGGGCGCCGGAGCACCTGCTACGATCGCGAGGCGCGGGAGTCGCGGAAGGAGGCACGACCGAAGGACAGCGCGGAGGAGATGGCGGCGGCGATGGGGATCGAGCTGCTCACCGAGGAGCAGTACCGCGCGCTCCAGGCGCTGGGGGAGTTCGACCTCAAGACGTCGAGCTGGATCCGGACCCCGCCCGAGCTGCGCGCGCTGGGCGGGGCCCTGTTCTGTGACCGGCGGTACGGCCGGGTGTTCGTGTACCACAACGGGGCCCAGTCGTACTACGCCGCGAGGGGATTCCGCGGGTCGCTCCAGGTCTGACCGCGCTACTTGAAGCGCATCCCGTTCGGCGCCACGGTGCCGGGGCGCGGCACCACCGGCTGCGCCGGGGCCTTCACCGGGGGCGCGCCGCGGCCGTTGCGGCCCCCGTCGCGATTCCCCGCGCGATTCCCGTCGCGATTCCCGTCGTGATTCCCGTCGCGCGCGCCGCGCGCCCCCGGTGACGCAGCGCCGACCACCGGGTTCGACTTCATGCTCAGCGCAATCCGGTTCCGCTCCAGGTCCACGTTCATCACCGTGACCTTCACCTTCTGCCCCACCTTGAGCACCTCGCTCGCATCGCTCACGTAGCGGTCGGCCACCTGCGACACGTGCACGAGGCCGTCCTGGTGCACGCCGACGTCGACGAACGCCCCGAAGGCGACGAGGTTGGTGACGACGCCCTCGAGCACCATGCCGGGGTGCAGGTCCTTCGGCTCCTTGATGTCGTCCCGGAAGGCGGGGGGCTCGAACGCCTGGCGCGGGTCGCGCCCCGGCTTCCGCAGCTCGGTGACGATGTCCTGGAGCGTCGGCAGGCCGACCTCGGCGCTCACGTACCGGGTGAGGTCGAGCTTGTTCAGCCGCTGCTCGTCGGAGAGCAGCTCGGGAAGGGGCGTGCCCAGGTCGGCGGCGATCTTCTCCACCAGCGGGTAGCGTTCCGGGTGCACCGCCGTCGCGTCGAGCGGGTGCGCGCCCCCGCGCACGCGGAGGAAGCCGGCGGCCTGCTCGAACGCCTTGGCGCCGAGGCGGGGCACCTCGAGGAGGTCCTTGCGGGAGGTCACTCCCCCCTTCGTGTCGCGCCACTTCACGATGTTCTGCGCGAGCGAGGGGCCCACGCCGGCCACGTACGAGAGCAGCGCGACCGAGGCGGTGTTCACCTCGACGCCGACGCGGTTCACGCAGCTCACCACCGTCTCCTCGAGGCGCTTCTTGAGGGAGGGCTGGTTCACGTCGTGCTGGTACTGCCCCACGCCGATCGACTTGGGGTCGATCTTCACCAGCTCGGCCAGCGGGTCCTGCAGCCGGCGCGCGATCGACACCGCGCCCCGCAGCGACACGTCGAGGTCGGGGAGCTCGTCGCGCGCCAGGTCGCTCGCGCTGTAGACCGAGGCGCCCGCCTCGTTCACCACCACCACCACCGGCCGGGGGTCGAGCTGCTTCGCCTCGGCGAGCACCTGGCGCGTGAGCGTCTCCGTTTCCCGCGACGCGGTGCCGTTGCCGATGGCGATCAGCTCGGCCTTGGTGCGTGCGACGAGCAGGAGGAGTGACGCCGCGAAGCGGTCGGGCTGGTGGAGGTACCAGGCGTCGGTGGCGACGACGGCGCCGGTGCGCGACACGGCCGCCACCTTCACCCCGGTGCGGAAGCCCGGGTCGAGGCCGATGACCACGCGCTCCCCCGCGGGCGACGCCATGAGGAGCTGCTCGAGGTTCATCCCGAAGATGCGGATCGCCTCTTCGTCGGCGCGGTTCTTCAGCTCGAGGCGGAGCTCCACCTGGATGGAGAGGGCGATGAGGCGCTTGTAGGCATCGGCGGCGACGAGGCGGAGCTGCTCCTTCGCCTTCCGTCCCTGCTGCACGCGCGATTCCAGCCAGGCGTTGATCTCGTCGACTGGTGCCTCCACCGACCAGGTGAGGAACCCCTCCTCCTCGCCGCGGCGGATGGCGAGCACGCGATGCGAGGGGATCGTGCCCAGCTTCTCGCCGAAGTCATAGTAGTCCTGGAACTTGGAGACTTCGTTCTCCTTGCCGGTCACGACGCGTGACTTCACGACGCCGGCGGCGCGGGTGCGGTCGCGGATCCAGGCGCGCACGTCGGCGTCCTCGGCGATGCGCTCCGCGAGGATGTCGCGGGCGCCCGCCAGGGCGGCGTCGGCGGTCTCCACTTCCTTCGCGGCGTCCACGAAGCCGGCCGCGGCGGCGGCGATGGCGGCGTCGTCGTGCGCCCCGGCCCAGAGCAGGTCGGCGAGGGGCTCCAGGCCGCGCTCCTTCGCGATGGTGGCGCGGGTGCGGCGCTTGGGCTTGAAGGGGAGGTAGAGGTCCTCCAGCGCCTGCTTGGTGTCGGCGGCCTTGATGCGCGCCTCGAGATCCGCGTCGAGCTTGCCCTGTTCCTGGATGGAGGCGAGGATGGCGGCGCGGCGCTCCTCCATCTCCTTCAGGTAGTCCGCGCGGTCGCGGACGTCGCGGAGCTGGATCTCGTCCAGCCCGCCGGTGGCTTCCTTGCGGTAGCGGGCGATGAAGGGGAGGGTGTTCCCCTCCTCGAAGAGCGCGAGGGTGGCGGCGACGGAGCGGACGTTGAGATTCAGCTCGGTCGCGACGCGGATGCAGAGTTCCGGCGAAAGCATCTTTGCGGCGGTACGTCTGGTGGAAGGGTGGGCTAGTCTAACGCCCCATTCCGCGCACGTGCAGACTTGACCTTCTCGGGCAGGGCGTTCACGGCCGGAAGCCGGAGGGGGCTGCACGGGACCTATCAACACACACGGTCCCGTGCAGCCCCCTCCGGCTCCGCGCCTTCCATCGCCGCGCCACGGAGCGCTAACCCAGCGCGTCGGTCAGGACGCGGGTCCAGTTCCCGCCCATCACCTTCTCGATCTCACCCGTGCGGAACCCCGCGCGATCCAGCGCCCGGTGGATCGAGAAGGCGCGCCGCACGTCGTTCAGCTCGGGGATCACCACGTGGCGCGGGCGGGTGTCGGCGCTGAATCCGTGGGCCCCCTCCTTCGCCACCTGGTCCCACCACCCTTCGTAATCGCGGCGCGCGAGGGTGGCGTTGTCCATCCCCGGCTCCTTCGCCGCCGCGAGGCCCGCGACGTCGTAGTCGTTGGCGATCCCCACCGCGTCGATCCCGCCCACGTTGGCGATGTGCCGGAGCTGGCGGACGTAGTGCTCCGCGGTGGGCACCGGTTCGCGGGTGAGCCAGAAGGTCATCATGAACACGCCCATGACGCCACCGGAGTCTGCGACCCCCCGGATCACGTCGTCGGGGGCGCAGCGCGCGTTGTCCACGATCGCCCGCGCCGCGCCGTGGGAGAGGATCACCGGCTTGCGGCTCGCACGCAGCACGTCGCGCGCGGTCAGGTCGCCCGCGTGCGAGAGGTCCGGAATGATGCCGAGCTCGTTCAGGCGCTCGATCCCGGCGGTGCCGGTCTTCGTGAGGCCGGCCTGGACCGGGTCGAGCGCGCCGCCCCCCCAGGCGGTGGCGTTGTGGTGCGTCACCTGGAGCACGCGCAAGCCCAGCTCGTAGAACATGTCGAGCCGCGTGAGGTCCTCGCCCACCGGCTCGGCGCTCTGGAACTGGAGGAACACCGCGGTGCGCCCGCCCTCCCATGCCGGGCGGATCTCGCGCCCGTGCGTCGCGAGGAAGGCATCGCGGATCTCGCCGGCGTCGAGCGCGCGCCGGGTTGCGGTGAGCCGGCGCGCGCTCGCCTCGAAGGTGCGGGCGTACCGGGGCGCCTTTCCCGCCGGCGAGGCGATCGAGCCGTCGATCGCCGAGACGTCGCTGATGATCGCGCTCAGCCCGGACTCGCGGAACGACGCCGTGCGGTCGAAGAAGGTGAGTCCGTCCACGTACGGGAACGGGGTGAGCGGCGCCCGCCCGGGCATGCGCGGCGCGGCCGGGGCGACGCCGGCGGCCTCCGCGGCGCCCGGGATCCCGGGGAGGATGCCGCCGAGCGGGATCGCGGCCGCGCTCGCGGCGGCCGCGCGCAGGAACTCGCGCCGGGAAAGGGGCATGGGGCGAATCTACCGCCCTGGGAGGCTCGAGGGAGGGGCGTGGGGGACCGCCGCGCCCCGACCCGCACCCCGAATCCCTACAGGCCCAGGGGTTACTCGACCCGCGCCACCAACGCATCTTCAGCGCGACCGATCGTCCGACCACACCAACGAGACCGCATGCGCCCCTCCCGCCTCGCGCTCCTGTTCCTTGCCGCCGCGATCCCCGCCGCCGCCACCGCGCAGCCCACGCTCACCTCGCGCGACACCGTGGGGCGCGACGACCGGAACTTCTCCTTCTACGACCGCGGCCCCTATCGCCCCGGCGTGCCGCGCCCCGACGCGATCCTGGGCTATCCCCTCGGCGACTGGAACACCCAGTATGCCCAGCAGGAGCGGGTGCTGCTCGCCATCGCCGACGCGGCGAAGGACCGGGTGCGCGTGGAGCAGTTCGCGACGACCTCCGAGCGCCGGCCGATGCGGCTGTACATCGTGTCGAGCCCGGAGAACATCGCCCGGCTCGACGCGATCCGCGCCGACCTCGATCGCATCGCCGACCCGCGCGGCGCGAGCGACGCGGAGCTGGCGGCGATCACCGCCCGCACTCCCGCGGTGGTGTGGTACTCCGGTTCCGTGCACGGCAACGAGTCGCCGGGCTTCGAGACCTCGATGCAGCTCCTCTACCAGCTCGCCGCGAGCGAGGAGCCGGCCACGGTGAGCGCGCTGCGCCACGCGGTCGTGATCATCAACCCCAGCTCGAACCCCGACGGCCACGAGCGGTTCAGCGTGTGGTACAACTCCATCAACGTCGCGAACCCCGACCCGCAGTCGCAGGAGCATCGCGAGCCGTGGAGCATCCAGGGGCGGTTCAACCACTACCGCTTCGACATGAACCGCGACCTGATCGCCACCACCCAGCGCGAGGTGCAGGGGATCACGCGGGCGATGCAGCGCTGGCACCCGATGGTGACGGTGGACCTGCACGGCCACACGTCGAGCTACTTCTTCCCCCCCGCCGCGCGCCCCGTGAACCAGTTCATCGGGGGCGACGGGGCGAAGTGGATGGACCTCATCGGCCGCGCGAACGCCGCCGCCTTCGACCGCTACGGGTGGATGTACTTCACGCGGAGCGACTTCGACCTGTACTACCCCGGCTATTACGACACCTGGCCCTCGCTCACCGGCGCGATCGGGATGACGTACGAGACCGACGGCGGCGGGCACCGCGGGATCTTCTGGCGCCGCCCCGACGGCACCATCCTCTCCTTCCGCGACGGGATCGCCAAGCACTGGGTGGCGTCGATGGCCACGCTCGAGGCGACCGCGGCGCGGGCGCAGGACCGCGTGCGCGACTACCTGCGCTTCCGCCAGGCCGCGGTGAGCGAGGGACGCAGCGGCGCGATGAAGCGCGTGGTGATCGTGCCGGGGAAGGACCCGCAGCGTGCCGCCGAGCTGGTGGCCGCGCTGATGCGCTCGGGGATCGAGGTGACGCGCGCGTCGCAGGGGTTCGGCTCCGCCGCCGCGCGGGCCTACCTGGGGAGTGAGCGCGGGGCGAAGCGGTTCGACGCCGGCGCCTACGTGGTGGACCTGGCGCAGCCGCAGGGGCGGCTCGCCCGCGCCGTGCTCGACCCGAGCCCGGTGATCGACCCGGTGTTCGCGCGCACGCAGCTCGAGAAGTTCCAGCGCAACCTGCGCCGTGGGAAGGGCGCCGACGCCGAGGGCTACGAGTTCTACGACATCACCGCCTGGGCCCTCCCCGTCGCCTTCGGCGTGGAGAGCTGGTGGACGGAGGATGCGCCCGCCGTGACCGGGGAGCGGCTGCGACTGGCGGCGGACGACGCGCTGCTCGCGGCGCCGCCGCAGGGCGTCCGCGCCGGCGCCGAGCCCCTTCCCGTGGAGCTGGGCGGCGGGATCGTGACCCAGGGGCGCGCGCAGTCGGCCTACCTGTTCGGCCCCGAGCGCAGCGGGGCGAACCGCCTCGCCTGGCAGCTCCTCGCCGAGGGATATCGCGTCGAGGTGGCCACCGAGCAGCTCGACGCCGGCGGCCGCCGCTGGCCGCGCGGCAGCTACGTGGTGCGCGCCTCGCGCAACGACCCCGCACTCCACGCCCGCCTCGACCAGCTCGCGCGCGAGAGCGCGGTGGAGGTGGTGGGGATCAACACCGCCTTCAACGACGAGGGGCAGTTCGGCATCGGCGCCGGCACCACTGCGCTCCGCAAGCCGGAGCTCGCGGTGCTCGCCGACGACGGGGTGGGCCAGACGAGCTATGGCGCGATCTGGTGGTCGCTCGAGCGCCGCTACGGGATCCGCTTCACCCCGATCGGCTACTCGTACCTGAACGGGGGCGACCTCTCGAAGTTCACCTCGATCATCATCCCGCCCGCCTTCGGGCTAAGCTCCCGCATCAGCAAGGGCGGCGTGGACCGCCTGAAGGGGTGGGTGCGCGGCGGGGGGACGCTCATCACGATGGGCGATGCGACCTCCTGGGCCGCGGGGGAGGACGTCGCGCTCACCAGCGCGCGCCGCGTGGGCGACGACGAGAAGGAGGCGAAGGACGCCGGCGCCGCCGCGCCGAAGGACAGCACGAAGGACACGCCGAAGGGGACGAGGAAGGCCGACTCCACCTCGCGTGCCACCGGCGAGCAGCCGCGTCGCGACGACGCCACGCCCGACCGCCTCGCCGAGGAGCTGATCCCCTTCCGCTCCCCCTCCGCGAGCAACGCGGCGCCGCAGCCGGTGCCCGGGGCCAACTTCGACGTGGTGCTCGACCGCACTCACTGGCTCATGTACGGCTACGACCAGCCCCGGCTCACCGTGCTGCTCGAGGGCGACACCTTCCTCAAGCCGTCGAAGGAGGGGAGCAACGTGGCGGTGTTCGCCCCCGCCGGGCCGCTGACCCGCGCCGGCTGGACCTGGCCGGGGAACACCGAGCGGCTGCTGCGCGGCACGGCGATGCTGGTGGAGGAACGGCTCGGGAGCGGCCACGTGGTGCTCTTCGTGAACGAGCCGATGTTCCGCGGCTGGTGGCGCGCGCTCGACAAGGCAGTGCTCAACGCCGCGCTGCTCGGGCCGTCGTTCTGAGCGCCGAGCCGAAACGCCTCTGGCTGCACGTCGTCACCTGGTTCCTGGCGCTGCAGCTCTTCCAGGTCGCCTACGTCCCGGTGCTCTTCCTTCCACCGTGGGGCGGGGCGCTCTGGGGGGGCGCGCTGCTGCTGGCGATCGCGATCGGCGTCTTCCGCCGCCTGCTGCGCACGCGGCCGGGGGAGGCGGCGCGGCTGCGACTCGACCGCCTCCCCCCGCACGGGTGGCAGCTCCCCGCGCTCGCCTTCACCCTCATCGCCTTCACCTGGGTCTTCACCGCGCTGCTGTACCGCTTCAACGACCCGATGAAGGACTCGGACATCGGGAAGATGTTCGACAAGCCGGGGGGGATCATCCCCGCGCTGTTCATCGTGGGGCTGGTGGCGCCGCTCATGGAGGAGCTGATGACGCGCGGCTACCTCCAGGAGCCGATCGAGCGGCGGGTGGGGGCGCTGGCGGCGATCGCGATCAGCGGCGGGGTCTTCGCCATCGCGCACCTGGAGCCGGAGCGGAACTTCCCCCTCTTCTGCACCGGCGCGGTCGCCGCCTACGCCGTGATCACCACGCGCTCGCTCTGGTCGGGGATCGCCATCCACATGGCGAACAACCTCACCGCGCTGCTCCTGTCGACGCTGCCCGGGGGAAGCACCGACGACCGGGCCTTCGAGGCCTGGCTGCGGAGCCCCGAGTCGGTCGTCCCCCTCGCCACCTTCACCTGGGTGCTCGGCGTGCCGGTGGCGTGGCTGATGATGCAGTTGCGGGAGGTGGAGCCGGGGCGGCTGGTCAGCGAGCCGCCCGTCGAGCCGTCGTCCTGAGCGAAGCGAACGACCTGGCCCCGGCGCACCGGAGCCCGGTCCTTCGCTTCGCTCAGGATGACGACGACGCCAGGCAGCGTCACACGCTGACCAGCATCCGCCCCCGCGGCATCATCCGCAGCTGCTCGCGCATCCCGTCGAGCCGCAGCCGGAGCTCGGGGAGACGCTGCTCGAGCTCGCGCAGCCCCTCGAGGCGGATCTCCGGCATCGGCGGCCGCGGGGCCATCGGGGCCATCGCCGGCATCGGGGGCATCGGGGGCATGGGCGCGATCCCGTCGCCGATGAACATCATGCGGCGCCGCGGCAGCTCGCTCGCCTTCACCGTCTTCACCTGCACGGTGCGGTACTGCCCATCCTGCCACACCCGCAGCGTCACGTTGTCCCCCGCCTTCACCTTGCGCAGCTCGCGCTGGAGCCGCTGCGCGCGGGAGGAGCTCGCCCAGCCGTCCTCCACGTCCTCCTTCGCCACGCGCAGGTTCACTCCATTGATCTCGGCGATCCGCGCCCCCTCGAAGATCCCCGCCTTCGCCGCGGGCCCCTCGTCGTCCGCACCGGTGACGAGCACCCCGAGGGTGTCGCGGCGGCTGCCGGTGCTGCCGATGGCGATGCCGAGCGCGGCGCGGTTCTCCTGCTCGTCGCGCCACACCGCCGCCGACGCGCGCTTGTAGAACTCCTCGCTGTTCGCCGTCTTCACCCGCACGGTGCGCACCTGGTTCGCGTGCAGCACGCGGAGCTCCACGTCGTCCCCCGGCTTCACCTTCGCCAGCTCGCGGGTGAGGCGGCGCTGGCCGAGCCCGGCCATCTCCTCGTCGTCCGCGTCGGCCGCGGAGAGGCGCAGGCTCACGCCGTTGATCGCCTGGATGCGGTCGCCCTCCTCGATCCCCGCCTTCTCGGCGGGTCCATCGTCGCTCAGCATGCTCACGAGCACGCCGAGGGTGTCGCGCAGGTTGCCGCTCGCGCCGATCGTGACGCCGAGCACGGCGCGGGGGGCGGCGGTGCGGGCGACGTAGACGCCGCCGGGACCGCGGCGGATCTCGACGCGGCGCTCCTCGCGCCCGCGCTCGGGAGCCTTGGTGTCCTGCGCCCCGGCGGGGGCGAGGGCGATGAGGGAGAGGAGGGCGACGGCGCCCGCCATGGTGTGTCGGGTGAGCTGCATGGGATTGAGCCTCGGGTTGGGTCTGCGTGCCTGGTTCTGCCCTGTCCGACACGCCACCCCACCGGAAGGGTTTCCCCGTTGCCTCCCCCCCTCGGTGGATCCAGCTTTCCCGGATGACCAGCGCGCCCTCCCCCTCCTCCCACGGTCCCGCCGCCACGGCGAAGCCCGCCGCGGACACCCTCCACGACTGGGAGCACCACCTCCAGGACGAGGCCGACGCGGCGTACCTGTACCGCGTGCTGGCGGAGGCGGAGCCCGATCCGGTGAAGGCCGACGTGTACCGCCGCCTCGCCGCCGTGGAGGACCGCCACGTCACCATCTGGGCCGACCTCCTGCGGGCGAACGGGCGCCCGCCGAAGCCCTTCCGCCCCGGTGGACGCACGCGCCTCCTCGCCTTCCTCGGCCGCCGCTTCGGCCCCGCCTTCCTCCTCCCCATGCTGCTGCGCGAGGAGGGGCGCGAGGTGAAGGGATACCTCGCCATGCACCGCGCCACCCCCGTGGGGAACGCGGGGAAGGGGGAGTCGCTCCTCCTCGCGAAGGAGTCGGCGGAGCACGCGACCACCCTCGCCACGATCGCGGGGCGCGAGGGGGAGCCCTGGCACCGCACCGAGAGCGGCGGCTTCCTGCGCAACGTGGTGTACGGCTTCAACGACGGGCTCACCGCGAACTTCGGCCTCGTCGCGGGTGTCGTCGGGGCCACGAGCACCGAGACCTTTCACATGGTCATCGTCGCCGGCGTCGCCGGGATCATCGCCGACTCCCTCTCCATGGGCTCGAGCGGGTACCTCGCGGCGAAGAGCGAGGCGGAGGTCTACGCGCACGAGATCGCGATGGAGCGCGACGAGATCGCGATGATGCCCGAGGTGGAGCGCGACGAGCTGGCGCTGCTCTACGAGGCGAAGGGGATGGGGCGCGAGCAGGCGCACGCCCTCGCCACCGAGGTGATGGCGAACCCGGAGCGCATGCTCCAGGAGAAGGTGCAGGAGGAGCTGGGGATCGGCGACCCGCACATGTCGCCGATGCGCGAGGCGGTGGTGACGGGGTCGGCGACCGCGGTCGGTGCGCTCATCCCCGTGTTCCCCTTCTTCTTCTGGAGCGGGATGACGGCGATCTGGCTCTCCTTCACCCTCGCCATGGCGAGCCACTTCCTCGTGGGCGCCGCGCGGTCGGTGTTCACGGGGCGCAGCATCTTCCGCTCCGGGCTCGACATGTTCGTGGTCGGACTCGGCGTGGCGATCGCGGGCTACTACGCCGGGGAATGGATCGCGAAGCTGCTCTGACCGGGGCGTTCCCCGGCCCACCACGCGCTCAGCCGCCGAGCGCGGCGAGCACCTGCTCCAGCGACCGCACCCGCCCGAGGCTGGGGAAGATCCGCCGCACCGAGTGCTCGTGGAGGTCGGCCTCGCGCGCCGCCATCGCGTCGGGAACGAACAGCTGCTCGTAGCCGCGCTCGTGCGCGGCGCGCGCGGTGGCCTCCACCCCCACGTTGGTGGAGATGCCCCCGAGGATGATCGTGCGGATCCCGCGCCGCGCGAGGTGCACCTCGAGGTCGGTCGCGTAGAAGGCGTTGGGCTGGTGCTTGGTGACCACCACGTCGGTCGCGGCGCGCCCCAGCTCGGGGGCGAGCTCGGTCCATTCCGGCGGCACGTCCATCGTCGGCCGCGGCTGGTCGGCGGCGGGGGAGGGAAAGAGCTCCCCCCGCCGCCCGGGATCCACGCGCACCAGCACCACCATCGCGCCGGCGGCGCGGCAGGCGGCGGCGAGCCGCGCGCCGCGCGCCACCACCTCGGCGGCGGCATGCGGCGCCACCTGGCCGGCGAGGATGCCGCGCTGCAGGTCGATCAGTACGAGGGCGGTCGAGCGAGGGTCGATGGAAAGAGCGGTCAGGGGATCGCCGTGGTGGAAGGCGTGAGTGACTACCGTCACGTCGCCGGTCGGGTGGCACGATAGGTTCAAGCTGTCGACCCGGCAATCCTCACCCCGACCCCACGCCCCATGGCTGCGCACCATCTGCACCTCCAGGATGACAGGCTCTACCCCTTCGACGCGCGCGGCATCGCCAAGCGCTTCCGTCACGCGGCGATCTTCGGCGCCCTCGACGCGCTCGTGCCCGGCGAGACGATGCGCTTCCGCAACGACCACGACCCGCTCCCCCTCCTCGCCCAGCTCCGCGAGCGGTACGGCCCGCGCTACACCATCACGTACGTGACGCGTGACCCCGGCGAGATCGTGATCGACTTCGCGCGGATCGAGGCGTAGCACGCGGGCGACGGTGGCGCTGGCCCGTCCCGCCGGTATTTTCCCGGGATGACCAGTGCCGCCGTACTCGAGGACTACCGCCCCGCCCTCACCGGTCACTGCTACCGCATGCTCGGCTCCGTGATGGACGCCGACGACGCGGTGCAGGAGACGATGTTCCGCGCCTGGAAGGGGCTCGACCGCTTCGCCGAGCGGTCGTCGATGAAGACCTGGCTGTACCGCATCGCCACGAACGTCTGCCTCGACCACCTCAAGTCCCGGCCGAGCCGCATCCAGCCCTTCGACGTGGGCCCCGCCGGCCACGTGGACGACGAGATCCGCCTGCGCCCGCGCGAGTCGTGGGTGGAGCCGATCCCCGACGCCCTGATCATCCCCGCCGACGCCGACCCGGCGGAACAGCTCCTCCTCCGCGAGAGCATCCGCCTCGCCTTCGTCGCCGCGCTCCAGCACCTGCCGCCGCGCCAGCGCGCGGTGCTCCTCCTCACGCAGGTGCTGAACTGGTCGGCCGCCGAGACGGCGGACGCACTCGACATGACCGTGGCGGCGGTGAACAGCGCGCTCCAGCGCGCGCGGGCGACGCTGGCCACGCGCGACCTGGGGAGCACCACCGCCGGGGAGCTCACCCCGGAGCAGCACGGGCTCCTCACGTCGTACGTGGATGCCTTCGAGCGGTACGACGTGCCGGCGCTCACCCGCCTGCTCCGCGACGACGTGGTGATGAACATGCCGCCCCTCGAACTCTGGCTGCAGGGACCGGAGCCGATCGCCGCCTGGTTCCTCGGCCACGGCATCGGCTGCAAGGGCTCGCGCCTGGTGCCGACGCGGGCGTGCGGCGCGCCGGCATTCGGCCAGTATCGCGATGGCGGCGCGCAGCCCTGGGGGCTGGTCGTGCTCGACCTGCGCGACGACCGGATCGCGGGGATGACCACCTTCCTGGACGTCGAGACGCTCTTCCCCCGCTTCGGCCTCCCCATGCGCCTGGATGGATGAGGCGACCGGCCGGCCGCGGCGACCGATGAGTTTCCGCGGCGCCGGGAGTCGAAGGGACGTCACCCCACAACGGAGCAACCCGATCATGTCCCTTACCCGCCGCCGGAAGCTGTTCGTCAACCTCCCCGTCACCGACCTCGCGCGCTCCCGCGCCTTCTTCACGGCGCTCGGCTTCACCTTCGACGAGCGCTTCTGCGGCGAGGACGGGCTCTGCATGGAGATCGGCGAGGACGCCTACGCCATGCTGCTCACGCAGCGCCGCTTCGCCGACTTCACGGTACGCCCCGTGGGGAGCCCGGACGATGCCACGAGCGGGATCTTCGCCCTCACCGCCGACAGCCGCGACGAAGTGGACGCCATGGTCGCCACGGCGGTCGCGCACGGCGGGTCCGAGGCGGCCGAGCGGCAGGACCACGGCTTCATGTACGGCTGGAGCTTCTTCGATCCCGACGGGCACCACTGGGAGGTGTTCCACATGGAGCCGGCGGCGCTCGCGTCGCGATGAGGTGACCGGGCGCCGCTGAAACCGGGGCCCGCATCACGCGGTAGTGCCAGGAGGGGATCGCGCGCGATCCCCTCCGCGACGTTCACACTTCCCGCTCCGCCGATCCCGCGTGACTCATCACCTCCCGCCCGTCCATCGCTCCGCGCGCGCGCTGCTCGCGTCGATGCTCTTCCTGGTCCCCGCCGCGTTGGGGGGCCAGCCCACCCTTCCAGAGCCGACGGGGCCCCATCGCGTCGGCACGACGACCAGACTGCTCGCCGACTCCGCGCGGCGCGACATCGCGGACACCACGCGCGCGCGGGAGCTCGCGGTGCAGCTCTGGTATCCCACCAGCGCCCGCTCGGGGACGCGCGCCCCGTACCTGTCCCACGCGATGGTGGCGGCGATGCAGGGGGCAGGCTACCTGCACCTCGACAGCGCCACCATCGGCGCGTGGGGCCGCGTGGCGACGCCGGCATGGCTCGATGCACCGGTGGCCGGCGGACGCTGGCCGCTGCTCGTGCTCTCCCACGGGCAGGGCGTCTCACGCAGCCACTACGCCGCGCTCGCGGGGGAGCTCGCCAGCCGCGGCTACCTCGTCGCCTCCATCGATCACCCGTATGGCGGCGTGATGCAGCGCGCCGATGGTCACGTGGTCACCCTCGCCGACGACCCGGCGAGCGGCCCGCCCGACAGCGTCCTCGCCGTCCGGGTCGCCGAGTGGGCGCAGGACGCCTCCTTCGTGGTCGACCAGCTGCTGGATCCGGCGACGTCGCTGGGGCGGGTCGCCGCGGCACACGTCGCGCGCGACCGCATCGGGATGCTCGGCCACTCCCTCGGCGGTGCCGCGGCGCTCGAGGCCTGCCGGGCCGACACGCGCTTTCACGCCTGCGCCGACCTCGATGGCATGCTCGTGGGGCGCGTGGTCGCCGACGGACCCCGGGGCGCCACGCTCATCGTGCGCAGCAGTCCCGTGTACTCCGACGCCGACCTCGCGAAGCGCGGCCGCACTCGCGCGCAGTGGGAGGCCATGGGGCGCGAGGTGGAGGAGCACTTCCGCGGGGTGGCGGCGAAGGGGGAACGCGGACAGGTGTGGACCGTGGTCATCCGCGGCACGGGACACATGAGCTTCAGCGACGCGCCATACACCTTCCCCGACGCGATCACCCGGTTCGGGGGGACGCCGCTCGGCGCCGGGCGCACCTTCGCCCTGGTCGGCGACGTGGTGCGCAGCTTCTTCGACGCGCAGCTCAAGGGGCACAGTGGGGAATCGCTGGCGGCGCTCGCGGCGAGGCACGGGGAGCTGCGACTGGAAGGGCCCTGACACCAGGGGCGGCCCGGAACGCGCTCCGGGCCGCCGCCTCCTGGTCCAGGGATCGGGTCGGCGATTGCCCGATGGCGGAGATCGCCGGCGGGGCCAGCATTCATACCACTGCATGACCATGAATGCATCACGAGCCCACTCGCCCATGCGCATCGCCCGCCTCGTCCCGCTGCTCCTCGCCTGCCTCCCGGCCCTCGCCCCGGCCCAGGGGAGCCAGCGCACCTTCGTGGTCCTCGCGGACTCCATCCCCATGCCCGTCCCCGCGGCGGCGTCGGCGGTGGCCGCGGCGCTCACCCGCCAGGGGTTCACGGTGCTCGCCGATCACGCGGTGGGGGCCGATCGTGGGCGCTGCCGCTACGCGGCGCGCGTGCTCGTGGCCGTGCTGCCGGCGCGCACCACCGCCCTCCTCGCGCGCGGCGCGCAGGCCGCCTTCGCCGTGCCGGTGCGCGTGGGGATCTTCGAGGATGAGCGCGGCGTGCACGCGTCGATGGTGAACCCCCGCTCCCTCGATCGAACGATCGCCGCCGAGTCCGGGCTCGAGGCGTCCGGCGACCGCCTGGTCGCCGACGTGGGTTCGGTCGTGGTGGGCGCCACCCATGGCAAGCGCGCGAGCCATTCGTACGGCCAGTCGCGCGACCGCGGGCTGATCGGCAAGACGATGGGCGTCATGGCCGGCGGCCCCTTCACCAGGCAGGTGGAGACGATCGCCACCTATCCCACTACCGACCTGAAACGGGTGGCCGACGACATCTGGCGCAAGCTGCAGCAGCCGGCGCGCGGCACCTGGCTGCTCCGCGGCGTCTACCGGCTCGACCTCGACGCGCAGGGGATGGTGATCCTGGGGGTGAGCGGCGCGCCGATGGAAGCGAAGGCCTTCGAGATCGTGGGGGCGGGGGATGACGACGCACGCGCCGGCTTCGCCTGCCCGGGCCTGGCCCATGCCCCCGCCTTCCCCATCGAGCTGGTGATCCGCCGCGACGGCGGGCAGCTTCGGGTGGAGGCGATCGGCGCGATGTTCCGCATGAAGATGTACTTCGAGGACGCGGGGCGCATGAAGTTCGCGCGGAACATGGGGATGCCCGGGTCGATCGCCGAGGAGCTCAGGGCCGCCGTCGTCGGGCGCCCCTCGTGACTCCTCAGGACTCTTCCGGTCGCAGCAGCCACTCCAGCGCGTCGGACTCGTGAATGAAGGCGGCGATCTCCGACCCGGAGATCGTCGCCCGCATCTCCGCCATGCGCGCCATGCCGTACGACGCGCCGGGGCGCGCGAGGATCGCCCAGCGGCGGATCATCCGCGGGGGCCACTGCGTGCGGATCAGCTCCACCAGCTCGTGGGTGTACTCCGAGGTGGGGATGCCGGCGAGCTCGCGCCGGTCGGTGAGCACGTCCATCCCCGGGCGGAAGCGCGGGTCCACCCGAAGCTGCTCCAGGGCGTCGCGGACGGCCTCGAAATCGGGGACCCCCGACATGCGGAAGGTGACCAGCCCCGCCCGCTCGTCGATGGTGTAGCTGATCTGCATGTCCGTGCCCGACGCGGGAGATTGGCGCATTCCCCTAATCTGGGGGCTCCGCGCCCGGGTATCCTCACGCCACGGGCAAGGGACGGCCCGCGGTGGTCCCGATCCGCCGTCAGCGCGTCGTGGGCACCGTGACGAGCCCGGCCGCGATGGCCGCCCGCAGCACCTCCACCCGGGTGTGAACCGGCGGGGGGATCAGGGGGGCGTTCCGCGCGTCGAACACGTACCCGATCCCCCCTTCCGCCAGCCCGTACGAGCGCACCCCGCTCCGGAAGCGTCCCTCGCGTTCGCGGCGGATCGCGTCTTCCACCGCCACGTCGATGCGCTTGAGCATGGAGGTGAGCACGTGCCCCGGCGCCATCGCGCCCTGGTCCACGTCCACCCCGATCGCCAGCTTCCCCGCGTCGCGCGCCGCCTGGAGCACGCCGAGCCCCGTCTCCCCCGCCGCCTGGAACACGATGTCCGCGCCCGCGTCGTACAGCCCGGTCGCGAGGCGCCGGCCGGCGGGGACGTCGCGGAATCCCGCCGGCGTGTCGCCGGCGTAGCGCACCTGCACCGCGCACGACGGGCAGGTGCGCTGCACCCCGGCCGCGTACCCGGCCTCGAAGCGCGCGATCAGGGGGCTGCGCATCCCGCCAACGAACCCCACCTGCCGCGTGCGCGTGGTGAGCCCGGCCAGCGCGCCCACCACGAACGATCCCTCCTCCTCGCGGAAGTTGAGCCCCGCGAGGTTCGGCGGGGGCAGCATCGTGCGTCCCTGCTCGTCCACCGGGAGCGCGTAGTCGATCACGGCGAAATGGGCGCCGGGGAACTCGCGCGCGGCGAGGGTCGCGTCGTGGCTGGAGAGGAAGCCGACGGTGATGATGAGCTGGTTCCCCGCGGTGGCCATCTGGCGCATGGCGGCGAGCCCGGTCGCCCCCTCCGGCGCGAACTGCACCTGCACCCCGCCCCCGCTCGCCGCGCGCTGCGCCCCCTCGGCGGCGCCGTCATTGAAGCCGCGGTCGCCCCGCCCGCCGATGTCGAACACCACGCCCACCCGCAGGGGCGCCCGTGCCTCCTCCCGCGCGCGGCACGCCGCCGACGCGAGCGCCAGCGCGGCCAGCGCGG
>DASWVQ010000258.1:0-2108 GCA_036401195.1 Gemmatimonadaceae bacterium | reverse complement strand
TAGTCGCGCGCGGGGATCGTCCACTCGGCGGCACGATCGTCGCCACCCACCATCCCGGCGCCCGGCTTCTCGCGGACGTCCCCGGCGCGGCAGCCGATCGGCGCGATGAGCCACGCCGCCGCAACCAGGAGGGCGGCGGCGAGACGCAGCGGGGCGCCCGCTGGACGGAATCCTGCGGTGGAAGGCACGCGAATCGGTTGTCGGGTGTTCGGACCCGATGCAGACCCCATACCAGAACCCGCTTTCTCCAGTCCGCCGATGCGCCCTGAACCGCGGCTCTTCCCCCTGTGTGTCCGCTTCGGTACCGTCGCGCTCTTCACGCCACTCGCGGTGCGCGCACAGGGTGCGCCGGCGGACACCGTGCGCATCGCGATCACGCGGACGGTGCCCGCCGCCGCCCGGCAGGGGGCCATCATGTCGGTGGAGGAGAGCGCGCGCGTGGCGACGCTGCTCGGCCGGGCCGTCGTGCTCGACAGCGGCGACGCCGCCGGGGCGCGCGTCCGGTTCGTGATCACCGGGGACGCGTCGCCGCTCCCGCCCCGATCGCGCGCCATCGTGCTCGACGTGGAGTGCTCGCCGCCGCCCCGCGGGGCGGCGAGCGCCCGGTGGTTCACGCTCTGCCCGCCCGCCGCGCGCAGCTCGGCGACCCAAGACTCCGTGGTGGCGTGGGACGCGGCGCTCGAGAAGTTCGGGGCCTCGCAGCTCAACTACCGCTATCGCGCGCGCTGGCGCGCCCCGATGACCGAGGCGGCGTGGCGCGGCTGGCTCGCGGCGAAGATCGCCTGGGAGAGTGCCTTGCGCGGGCCGCGGGATCCCGCGGCGCTGGCGCGCTGGCTCGCATCACCCGCCGCCCGGTTCGACGGGCACCAGGGCGTCCCGCTCTCGTTCGACGCGCGGCACCGGCTGCGCCACCCGCGCCATCGTGTGCTGCATCGCGAAAGCACGCGCATCCTCGAGGCACTCCCATGATCCAGCGACGCATGCGTTGCATCCGTGCCGGCCTCGCGGCCGCGGGGATCGCGCTCAACGCGCTCGCCCCGGCCGCGGCGGGCGCACAGCTCCGCGCACCGGCACACGCCTCCCTCGCCTTCGTGAGCAACGAGGGCGCGCGCTCGGTGAGCGTCCTGGACCTCACAGCGCGCCGGGTGATCGCCACCATCGCCGTGGGCCAGCGTCCGCGCGGGATCCAGGCGAGCCCCGACGGCCGGCGCATCTTCGTGGCGCTCAGCGACGAGCACCCCAACCAGCAGACCGGGCGCGACGGGATCGCCGTCATCGACGTCGCCACGCGCCGCGTCGTCGCCACCTACCCGGCGGGCAGCGACCCGGAGCAGTTCGTCGTCACTCCGGATGGACGCCGCCTGTACTCCGCGAACGAGGACGCCGGCACCGCCACCGCCACCGACCTCTCGACGGGACGAGCGGGGACCGCGCTGGTGGTGGGGATCGAGCCCGAGGGGGTGGCGATCTCCCCCGACGGGCGCTGGGTCTACGTCACCGCCGAGACGAGCAACACGGTGTCGGTGATCGACACGCGCCGCGACGCGGTGGTGGCCAACGTGCTCGCCGACCTCCGCCCCCGCGCCGCCGCCTTCTCCCCCGATGGCCGGCGCGCCTACGTGACGAACGAGATCAGCGGGACGCTGGTGGAGATGGATGCGCGGAAGCACGTGGTCCGCCGCTCGGTGGAGATCGAGGGCGGGCTCGGCAAGCCGGTCGGGGTGGTGGTGTCGGGCGACGCGAAGCGGCTCTACGTCGCCAACGGCGCGGCGAACCGCGTGACGGTGCTCGACGCGGCCAGCCTGAAACCGGTGGCGTCGGTGCGCGTGGGCGGCCGCCCCTGGGGGATCGCGCGCAGTCCCGATTCTCACTTCGTCTACACCGCGAACGGCACGACGGGCGACGTCAGCATCGTGGACACGCGATCGAACCGCGAGGTGGGACGGGTGAAGGTCGGCGCGCGGCCGTGGGGGATCGCCGTCGTGCCATGACGTCATCCTGAGCGAAGCGAAGGATCTGGCCTGGGTGCGCAGGCGCCAGATCCTTCGCCTCGCTCAGGATGGCTGCCCGGCACGCGCCGGAAGTGACCCGGGTGCCCCGGCGCCAGG
>DASWVQ010000257.1:0-6918 GCA_036401195.1 Gemmatimonadaceae bacterium | reverse complement strand
GACGGGCACTGGTCTCGGGGCCGACGGCCAAGGGCGGGGGGCTTCGGGCTTCGGGCGTCGGCACGGAATCGGAAGCGCGCCTGGGCCGCTTCGCGGCCCTTTAGCGCGCGGACCTCGTGCGGTTCCCCGCCGGGGCGATCGCGCGCGCGCCACCGCGCGCCGCTCGCTTCCGATGTCGTGCCGAGAGCCGAGGGCCGAGAGCCGAGGGCCGGCGGCCGTCCGTTGATGTCGTGTTACGGCCGGTAGCGCCGCACCACTCCCTCGTCCACGTCCCGCTCCGTGAAGAGCACCCGCTTCATCTCCCCGCGCGCAAACATCGCCGCCTGGTCGCTGTGCAGCGGGGAATCCTCGCGCGCACTCTCTCCGTAGGCCAGCACCGAGTAGGCCCTTGGCACCTCGCGCCCGAACTCCACGGCGAGCACCCAGCCGTCGCCCCCGATCACCGACCGCTTGCCGTCGGGATCGGTGCGGAAGTTGAGCACGCGGAAGCAACCCATCGCCCCCGCGCATCCCCCCACCGGCACGTCCACGTCGCCGAGGCGCACGCGGTGCACCTCGCCCCAGGCCACGTCGGCGCGGCCGTAGCGGGTGGTGACGTCCTGCACGGCGGCCGCGAAGGCCTGCGCGGCGCGCGCGGGCTGCGCGAGGCCGCGCGGGGTGGTCGCCGGGGCGTCGAGCCGCCAGGGCTCGGCGAAGAGCGAGTCCGCGCGGAGGCCATCGGAGTACCGGCGCCACCAGCTCTCGAAGAGCACCGCGCCACGGCTCTCCGCGGCGGCGTCGTTGTTCCAGCGCGCGAGCATGGAGGCGGCGGCAAGCGTCGCCGAGTCGGGGCCGGACGCACGCACCGCCGCCAGCAGGTCGGCCTTCACCCGGTCGGCGAGGAGCATCCCATACGAGTGCTTCATCGCCACCACGTCCTCGAGGCTCACCTTCCGCTTGTTGTCCAGCAGCGAGAGACTGTGCTGGCTGCGCAGGCCCAGCGCGGGTTCGGGGAAGTTCGCGGGATAGCGCGAGCGGTCGAGCACCTGCTGGAGGTTCGTGTGGTAGGGCGGGTCGTTGGTGTTGGTGACGTACCCGCCGCGCGGGTTCAGGAGCTGCGGCAGCGAGTCGAAGGGGACGTACCGCGTCCACACGCCGGCGGTGCCGCGCGCGGGGATGGCAACGGTGTCGCCCCCGCTCGGGTGCGGCAGCGACGGGATGGAGGCGTTCCAGACGTAGTAGATGTTCCCGGCGCGGTCGGCGTAGGTGAAGTTGGAGGTCACCCGCGCCCGCATGCGCATCGCCTCCTTGAACTGCGCGAGCGACGACGCGCGCATCATGCGCAGGAACTGCTCCCCGCCACGCCAGTCGCCCTCGCCCGCGGCGCGCAGCACGTACACCTTCCCGCCATCGCGGTGGATCACGGGGCCGAGGGGGGTGCGCCAGGACTCGCGGGTCTCGGTGGAGAGGCCGGGGCCGTTGCGGTACTCCACCGTCACGAGCTCCCGCTCGAGGGGGAGGGAGGCACCGTCGAACAGGTAGTGATCGGGCGCCGCCGGATCCACGTCGAGGGCGTAGATCTCGTCGAGGTCGGGGGCGTTGTTGGTGGTGGCCCAGCCGAGGTCGCGGTTGAAGCCGCCCACCACGCCGAAGGGGCCGCCGACGCGGAAGTCGCCGTAGAAGTCCAGCACCCCGGGCACGGTCATGTGTGCCTCGTAGTAGCCGGCGTTCCAGTTGAGGTGCGGGTTGCGCAGGAGGATCGCGCGGCCGGACTTCGTGCGGCTGGGGGCGAAGGCCCAGGCGTTGGAGCCTTCCTCGATCGGGTCCACTTCCCTCGCGTGGGCCGGGCACTGCGGGGGCGCCCCACGGGAGCCAGCAACACACACGCTCCCGTGAAGCGCCCCCGCGATGCCCGGCCCCTCAGGGCCGTGCCCCTCCGCCGGCTCGTTCGCCGGCACGGCGCTCGCGCCGCGGCGGGTGCGGCTCGCCGGATCCATCTTCGCGAGGAAGCGCCGAGCTGCCTGGAGGCCGGCCCCGCCCACGTCGCGCGCGGCCACGTCGTAGCCGGTGAACCCGGGGGCGAAGCCGGCCGGGAACTCGGCGGCGTGCGTCGCGACGTAGCGGTTCACGCCGGCGGCGAATCCCTCGTAGGCGTCGCGCGTCGCCTGGTCGAGGTCCTGGTAATGCTCGGTCGTCAGGCGGTAGGCGCGCCGGGCGGTGAAGTCCCCCTCCATGCTGTCGCGCCCGAACCAGCGGCCCATCCCGCCGCGGGCGCGCAGCAGGCCCCAGGCGACCTTCGCGCCGTGGTCCTCGACCATCAAATAGCCGAGGGCGTAGAATGCGGCGCGCAGGTCCTGCGCGCGGATGTGGGGAACGCCATGCGCGGTGCGGAGGATCTCCACGCGGCCGCCCAGCGCCGCGCCGCGGCCGTCCAGCTCCGCGCGACGGTCCTGCGCCCCGCCCGTGGCCCCGGTCGCCGCCACGAGGGCGACGGCCAGGGCGAACCCGCGAGGGCTCACGCGTTGCGGTCCATGCAGGTGGCGCCGCGCGTCACGTTCGGGTTGTTCTCCTCGGCCTGCGGCACCGGGATCGTGACGTCGGTGCCGTAGTTGCCGCCCTTGTGCCAGGGGCCGACCGGGAAGACGCTCGTCGCCGCGCGCCCGTACTGGCGCACGAGGCGGCGCAGGTCGCCGGTGCGATGGCCGGTGCTGAACATCCAGAAGGCGCGCTCGCGGAAGAGCTGGTCGAGCTGCGCCGCCGGCGTCGCCGCCAGGGTGAGGGGGGCGAGCCCCGTGACGGTGGCCCGGAGGGCGTTGAGGGTCGCGAGGGCCCCGGCCGCGTTCCCCGCCTTCAGCTGCGCCTCGGCCTCGGTGAGCCGTGCCTCGACGCCGCTGGAGATCGTCACCGGCGACTCGCGCACCGGCCACTTGAGCTGCACGTACAGCGTCTGCGGCCCGCTGTCGTCGCGGCGGGGTTGCGTCACCCCGTTCGCCTTGCACGTTGCGTCCCCCCCCACGCACACGGGGAGGCGCGGGTCGTTCGCCGTGGCGAAGTCGAGCCCGTTGCCACCCTCGTTGGTGCTCACGCTGTAGCGCCGCGAGAGGTTGTTCCAGTTCCACATCTGGTTGCTGGTCGCCGTGATGGCGTGCTGCATGTCGTACTTGAACGTGGTCGGCACCCCCGCCACCGCGGTGGCCGCCTCGGCGTAGCGCGCCAGGTTCACGAGGATGCGCCCCTTCGTCACGGCGAGCGCGTTGCGCACCTTCTGGTCGGCCGCCGTGTTCCCGGTGATGAGCTTGAGCCCGGCGTCGGCGTGCGCCAGCGCCATCTCGAAGGCGGCGGTCGTGGTGATCCCCGACCCGAGCTGCTCCGCCCCGTTCTCGAAGGTGCTGAACACGAGGCCGTTGCAGTAATGCTCGGCCATCA
This sequence comes from Gemmatimonadaceae bacterium, assembly GCA_036401195.1. Classification (GTDB taxonomy): domain Bacteria; phylum Gemmatimonadota; class Gemmatimonadetes; order Gemmatimonadales; family Gemmatimonadaceae; genus JACDHQ01. The sequence continues at coordinate 3,513 of DASWVQ010000257.1, read as the reverse complement.
TGTTCTCCACGAAGGCCTGGACGAAGTACATCTCGGCCACGTCGGCCGCAGGCGCGTTCGGGGAGAACTCCTGGAGGAGCGCCACGGCCTGCTGCGCGCCCACGCGGGCGCGATGCAGGACCCGGTTGGCGGCGGTGAGGAAGGTGTTCTCCGGCGTGATGACCCGCTGGTCGATCTCCTGCCGTGCGATGAAGGTGTCGCCGTTGTTCCACTCGTCGGCGAAGAGGCCGCCGAGCATGAAGAGGCTCTCCTCGCCGCTGGTGGCCGCGTTGAGCCGGGCGAGGGCGCCCAGGCGGACGGCGTTGGCGCCCGCCGGGGAGCTCACGTCGCTCGGGTTGATGATGTCGGGATCCGTGACGTCGAGGATCTCGGTGGGATTGCAGGCCGCGAGGACCAGCACCCCGCCGGCCCAGAGGGCGGCGCGGCGCAGCTTCGTGGCGCGCGCGGTGATTCCGGTGGTTGCACGCATGCGAGGCATCGTCCTCAGAAGCCGAGAGTGAGACGGAGGGTGTAGTAGGTGACCGGCCCGAAGGCCTGGAACGAGGAGGGGGCGTCGCCGGTGGTGCCGAACGATTCCGGGTCCACGCCCGAGTATTTCGTCCACAGGATGCCCAGGTTGCGGGCGGCGAGGGTCGCGGTCACGCTGCGCCCGCGGAAGAGGCGGCGCGCGAAGTCGTCGGCCGGCGTGTAGGAGAGGGAGAGCTCGCGGAAGCGCAGGAAGTCGCCGTCCTCGATGAACGCCCCGGTGGAGCGGAAGGGATGCTCGCGCACCATGACCGTGCGCGCCTGCTCGAAGAGCGACGCATCGGGGTTGATCAGACCGGAGCAGTTGAGCCGGCTCGCGCAGCGGATGCGCTCCGTGTTGTTGTACACCTTGTGCCCACCCCTGTAGTCCAGCATCGCGGCGAGGCGCAGCTTGCGGCCGAGGAAGTCGAGGCCGTTGGTGAGCGACGCCTCGTAGCGGGGGGAGGAGTACCCGAGGAAGATCGCCGTGTCGCTCACGGTGATCTCGCTCAGCGCCGGGTTGGCATTGTACTCGATGATGCCGTTGCCGTTCTTGTCCGCGTAGTCGAGCAGGCCGCGCGCCCACCAGCCGTTGAGGGGGTAGCCCTCACGCTGCTGCAGGGTGCTGCTGCTCACGATGTTGGGCAGCCCGCCCAGGCTCACCAGCTCGTTCTCGTTGTGCGAGGCGTTCAGCGTCACGTCCCAGCCGAGGACGGCGCGCTGCAGGAGCTGCGCGTTCACCAGCGCCTCCCAGCCGCGGTTCCGCACCTCGCCCAGGTTCTCGAAGCGCGAGGTGGCCCCGGTGCCGATGGACGGCGGGAGCACGCGGCTCACCAGCGCGTCGCGCGAGGACTTGTTGTACCAGGTGAACTCGGTGGAGACGCGGCTGTTCCAGAAGGTGCCGTCCACCCCGAGCTCGAGCTCCGTGGAGCGCTCCGGCTTCAGGTTGCGGTTCCCCGCGGAGGTGAAGACGAGCGCGGGGACGTCGCCGCTCTCCCCGCGATAGGTGCTGGCGGAGTAGTAGGGGACGGCGTCGATCGTGCCGGGCTGCACCCCGGAGGCACCGTACGCGCTGCGCAGGCGGAGCTGGTTCACCCAGGAGAGCTGGGGGAAGAAGGGCTCCTGGGAGGCCACCCACGACACGGAGAACTTGGGGTAGAACACCGTCTTGAAGTCGGCGCCGAAGGCACTGTTCCGGTCGGAGCGCACGGCGCCGGTGAGGAAGAGGCGATCGTTGATCGCGACGTTCTCCTCGAGGTACCCGCCGAGGGTGCGGCTCTCGTTCGTGGACTCGTCGGCCATCTGCGTGGCCCCGGCCCCCACCGTCACCGCGCCCGGCGGGAGCACCTCGCCATGCGCGCCGTTGCGGTCGAAGATGCTGCGGTAGAACTGGAACCCCGCCGAGGTCTTCGACTGCACCGCGTCGCTCAGGGCGCGGGTGGCCGTGGCGCCGGCGTCCACCGTGTACGTGAAGAAGTTCGTGCGGTAGTCATCCTTGAAGCCGAGGCGGGTGGTGCCCACGTCGGCGCAGTTCGCGAAGCGGCAGAGCTGCGTGTCGGTCCGGTTGATGTAGTCCACCCCCGCATTGCCGCGGAGGGCGAGCCAGTCGGCTGGCCGCCAGTTGGCGCCGAGGGAGCTGATGAAGCGCTCGATCGCCTGGTTCGTCACCGCCTGGTACACGTCGCGCGGGGTGAACTGGCGCCACCCGTACAGCGTGTCGCCGGCGGGGTTGAGGTTGTACTTGTATCCCGGCCCACCGAAGGTATTGGCGGCGATCCCCAGCGTGCCGGAGTCGTCGCTCATGGGGAGCCGGATGTCCTGCGTCGTGTACCCCGCGCTGAAGGCCAGGTCGGCGTTGCGGGGGAGGGTGACGTTCAGGTTGGCGCGGGTGGTCACCCGGGTGAGCCGGTTCGGGCTCTCCATCTCCGGGCGCAGCGAGAGGTTGTGCTGCTGGAGGTAGCGGCGCTCGAACCTGGGCACCTGCGTGACGCCGTCCTCGTCCTCCCACTCCCCGTGCAGGAAGTAGCGCACCGCCTCGGACCCGCCGCGCAGCTGGAGCCCGTGCTGCTGCCGGTAGCCGGTGCCGTAGGGGGTGGCCTCGGGATCGTCGTGCAGGTTGTAGCTGGTGACGCTGTCCTGCTTGCAGGCGTTCGAGGCCACCTGGGTCAGGAAGCACTGCACCGCGTTCGACGGGGTGGAGGTGGTGCTGCTGCCCGTGCCCGTGCGCCAGCCTCGATAAGCGGTCGGATAGCCGTTGTTGTCGCGGATCGCGGTCTGCTCGGTGTAGTACGTCCACTGCGGCCGGCCGGCGATCCCCTTCTTCGTGGTGATCACGATGACGCCGTTCGCCGCGTCGGTGCCGTAGAGCGTCGCCGCCGACGGGCCCTTCACGATCTCGATCGACTCGATCTCCTCGGGGTTCAGGTCCCCCACGCGCGCGGGGGTCGTCCCCCCCACGCTGACCGCCATCGAGCCGGTCGTCCCCTCGACGCGAGCGCCGTCGATGATGTAGATGGGGTTGTTGGTCAGGGAGAGGGAGCTGGTGCCGCGGATGCGCACGCGCGTCCCGGCGCCGGTCTGCGTCCCCGGCACCACCATCACCCCCGCGGCGCGCGAGGTGAGCAGGTCGCCCACGTTCGCCACCGCGCTCGTGGCGACGGTGGTGGTCGCGTCGACGTGCGCGATCGCGTTGCCCACCTCCACGCTGCGCTGCTCGCCGGTGGCGGTGGTGACGACGGGGTTGAGCGTCACCGGGGTGGCGCGCATCGAGAGGGCGAGCGTGGTGGGCTGCCCGGCCGACACCGTGACCTGCTGGCGCAGCTCGGTGAAGCCCACACGAAGCACGCGGACCTCGACGGCACCCGGGGTGACGCCCCGGATCGTGAACTGGCCATCGCTCCCGGTCTGGGTGCCGAGGTTCGTCCCCACGACCATGACCTGCGCCGAGGGGATCGGCCGGCCGGTGCCGGCTTCGGTGACGCGACCGGTGATCGTGGCCTGTGCGGCCTG
>DASWVQ010000256.1:0-3303 GCA_036401195.1 Gemmatimonadaceae bacterium | reverse complement strand
GCGCGGGCGGTGAACCACGCGCGCGCCACCCTGATGGCGGGGTTCACCACCACGCGCGACCTCGGCACCGAGGGCGCGGGCTGGGCCGACGTGGGGCTGAAGCAGGCGATCGAGAAGGGGGTCGTGCCGGGCCCGCGCATCCTCGCCGCGACGAAGGCGATCGTGGCCACCGGGAGCTACGGGCCGCGGATCTTCGACGCGCAGCACGTGATCGTGCAGGGGGCCGAGGAAGCCGACGGGGTGGACGGGCTCACCAAGGCGGTGCGAGACCAGGTCGGGCATGGCGCCGACGTGGTGAAGGTGTACGCCGACTACCGCTGGGGCCCCAATGGCGAGGCCCGCCCCACCTTCACCCTCGATGAGCTGAAGCTGGTGGTGGAGGTGGCGCGCAGCTCCGGGCGGCCGGTCGTGGCGCATGCCAGCACCGCGGAGGGGATGCGTCGCGCCGTCCTCGCGGGGGTGGAGACGATCGAGCATGGCGACGGGGGCACCCCGGAGGTGTTCCGCCTGATGGCGGAGCACGGGGTGGCGCTCTGCCCCACCGTGGCCGCGGGGGACGCGATCCTCCGTTATGGCGGATGGAACGGGGCGGCCCCCGAGCCTGCGCGCATCCGCGAGAAGCGCGCGAGCGTGAAGGCGGCGCTCGACGCGGGGGTGACGATCTGCGTGGGGGGCGACGTGGGCGTCTACACGCATGGGACGAACGCGCGCGAGGCGGAGCTGCTGGTGGACTACGGCATGTCGCCACTCGCGGTGCTGCGCGCCGCGACCTCGGGCAACGCGAAGATCTTCCACCTGGACGACCGCCTCGGGATGGTGAAGGCGGGACTCCTCGCCGACCTGGTGGCCGTGCGGGGTGACCCGACGAAGGACATCCGGGTGCTGCGCGACGTGGCGCTGGTCGTGAAGAACGGTGGGACCTATCGCCCCACGGCGGCCGACCGCATGCACGCCGACTGGCGCTGACGATGGCACCCGGCCGCAAGCCGCCGAAGCTGGAGCCGCGGAACTGGCGCGAGCGGATGGAGGGGCTGCGCTACGTGCCCCCGCTGCTCGCGATGGTGTGGCGCACCCACCGGGGATACACCGCCACGGTGGTGGCGCTGCGGCTCCTGCGCGCGGCGGTGCCGGTGGCGACGCTCTGGGTGGGGAAGCTGATCATCGACACCGTGGTGGGGCTCGCCACCGCGCCCCCGGGGTCGCGCGACCTCACCGGGCTGTGGGAGCTCGTCGCCCTCGAGCTGGGGATCGTCGCCGTGGCCGAGGTGATCGCGCGCGGCAACGCCCTCACCGAGAGCCTGCTGGGCGACCTCTTCTCGAACCGGGTGAGCGTGCGGCTCATGGAGCACGCCGCCACCCTCGACCTCCAGCAGTTCGAGGACCCGGAGTTCTACGACCACCTGGAGCGGGCGCGCCGGCAGACGACGAGCCGCATCGGGCTGCTCACGCAGCTCCTCTCCATGGGGCAGGACTTCCTCACCCTGCTCTCGCTGGGTGGCGCGCTCGCGGCATACAACGCCTGGCTGCTCCTCCTGCTGGCGGTGGCGGTGATCCCGTCGTTCCTGGGAGAGACGCATTTCGCCTCGCTCACCTACTCGCTCCTGTGGAAGCGGACCCCGGAGCGGCGGCAGCTCGACTACCTGCGCTACGTGGGGGCGAGCAGCGTGACGGCGAAGGAGGTGCAGCTCTTCGGGCTCGCCCCCTGGCTGATCGAGCGCTATCGCACCCTCTCGGACGCCTTCTACGAGGAGAACAAGGCGCTCTCGGTGAAGCGCGGGGTGGTGGGCGGGGCACTCGCGCTGATCGGCACCGTGGGGTATTACGCGGCCTACGTCGCGATCCTCTGGTCCACCGTCGCGGGCGCGATCACGATCGGGACGCTCACCTTCCTCGCGGGGGCATTCGCCCGGAGCCGCGACCTGATCCAGCGGCTGCTGCTCGGCGCGAGCGACGTGACCGAGCAGGCGCTCTACCTGCGCGACCTGTTCGTCTTCTTCGACGTGCGCCCCACCATCGTGTCGAGGCCCGGGGCGCTCCCCGTACCCTCGCCGATCCGCGAGGGGTTCGTGTTCGAGGACGTGGGCTTCCGCTACCCGGGGAGCGACCGGTGGGCGGTGCGGCACGTGAACCTTTCCCTGCGGGCGGGAGAGCGCGTCGCCTTCGTGGGAGAGAATGGCGCGGGGAAGACGACGCTCACCAAGCTGCTGGCGCGGCTCTACGACCCCTCGGAGGGTCGCGTGCTGCTCGACGGGGTGGACCTGCGCGAGTACGACCTCGCGTCGCTGCGCGCGGCGATCGGGGTGATCTTCCAGGACTTCGTGCGCTACGACATGCGCTTCGACGAGAACGTGGGCGTGGGGCGGATCGAGTCGGTGCAGGAGGCGCTGGCCGCGGCGGGGGGCGCGTCGGAGCCGCCGACGGTGGTGCGCGAGGCGGCGGAGCGGTCGCTGGCCGCGTCGCTGCTGCCGCGCTTCGCGGGAGGATGGCGGCAGATGCTGGGACGCCGCTTCGAGGGCGGGGTCGAGCTGTCGGGCGGGGAATGGCAGAAGGTCGCGCTGGCCCGCGCGTACATGCGCGACGCGCAGCTCCTGATCCTCGACGAGCCCACGGCCGCGCTCGACGCGCGCGCGGAGTACGAGGTGTTCGCGCGCTTCACGGAGCTGGTGGGTGGACGGATGGCGGTGCTCATCTCGCACCGCTTCTCCACGGTGCGGATGGCCGATCGCATCGTGGTGCTGGAGGGTGGGCGGGTGCTGGAGGAGGGGACGCACGAGCAGCTGCTGGTGATGCAGGGCACATATGCAGAGCTCTTCCACCTTCAGGCGGCCGGTTATCGTTAGGCGCGCCGACGCGGTGGCAGCCATCTTGCCCTTTCCGGCGTAGCAGCGTTCGTCACTTCACTACACCGGAGCACGTGCCCATGACCCGTTCCCTCGCGCGGATCGCCACCTTCGCGACCCTTGCATTCACCCTCGCGGCCTGCGGCAGCGATTCGGCGACGTCGCCCACCTCGGTCTCGGTCAACGGGACGTACAGCCTGCAGACGGTCAACGGCGCGGCGGTCCCCTTCATCCTCCAGGGCAGCGGCGCGAACAAGGTCGAGATCGTGAGCGACGTGTTCACCTTCTCCTCCGCCGGCACCTTCACCGAGCGCGCGGTGCTGCGCTTCACCGAGAACGGCGTGCTGCGCAACGAGAACTACGACGATTCCGGCACGTACACGAAGTCGGGGACCGCGATCACCCTCCGCTACACCGACGCGAGCACCGGCTCGGGGACGATCGATGGCAACACGATGACGCT
>DASWVQ010000255.1:0-4278 GCA_036401195.1 Gemmatimonadaceae bacterium | reverse complement strand
CGCCCGCGGCCGACCCGGTGCTCACTCCCGCCGGGGAGGCCCGCGCCCGCGCGCTCGCCGCGGAGCTGGGGAACGCCGGGATCACGCGCATCCTCGTCACCCCGCGGCAGCGCACGGCGCTCACCGCCGCGCCGCTGGCGCGCGCCCGCGGGATCACCCCCGAGGTGATCCCGCTCGGCGATTCCACTCCCGCGCACGTGGCGGCGGTGGCGGCGGCGATCCGGGCGCTCCCCCCGGGGACGAAGGCGCTGGTGGTGGGGCACAGCAACACCGTGCCGCGCATCGTCACCGCGCTGGGCGGGCCTCCCTTCCGCGACCTGTGCGATGGCGAGTACCAGACGCTGTTCATCGTGCGCCTGCGCGCGGGGCGGGCGGCCACGGCGGAGACGCGCCCCTACGGCGCGCCGAACGCCCCGGGCGCCTCGGAGTGCCGGCAGTCGCCCAGCATGATGCGGTGAGCGCGTGCCGCCGCTGACCTACACGCTCGACATGATCGGCGTCGCGGTGTTCGCCGTCTCCGGCGCGCTGGCGGCGGGGAAGAAGAAGATGGACCTGATCGGCGTGATGGTGCTGGCCCTCGTCACCGCGGTGGGGGGCGGCACCACGCGCGACGTGCTGCTCGGCCGCCACCCGATCTTCTGGCTCAGGGACGGGAACTACCTCTTCGTGATCCTCGCCTCCGCGCTGCTCACGGTGGGGGTGGCGCGGTGGCACCGCCCGCACCGCGTGGCGATGCTCGTGGCCGACGCGCTCGGGCTGGCCCTCTTCTCCGTGGTGGGCGCACAGATCGCTGAGCGGCAGGGGCTCCCCGCCATCGCCGCCGTCCTGCTGGGCACCGCCACCGGCTCCGCCGGGGGCGTCGTGCGCGACGTGCTGAGCGGCGAGGTGCCGGCGCTCTTCCAGGGGGGCAACCTCTACGCGACCGCCGCGATCGCCGGGATCTCGGCGTACCTGGCGCTCGAGGCCATGGGCGTGCCGCGCGGCCAGGCATCGCTCGTCGGCATGGCGGCCATCGCGCTGCTGCGCTTCGCCGCGCTCCGGTGGGAGCTGCGCCTCCCCGTCTTCCACCTGGAGCCGACGTCGGAGCTGCCCGTCCCCCGCGAGCTGCGGCGTGGGGCCGGGGACGAGCAGCCGTGATGCGCGTGGCCCCGTGGCGTGCGGCCGCGGCGCGCAGGGTACGCCCCGGGGGTGCGCGATGGCTATCTTGGGCGGGAGCCATGGAGGGAGCATGACCAGCCAGCAACCGGCGCCCGCCACCTCGGTGCGGGCCTACGAGATCGGGGCGGAGTCGACGCGCACCTTCGGGCGCGTGCTCTGCTCCGCGCGCGACCATCACTTCATCGTGGACGGGCCCGTGCAGAACGGTTGCCCGGGGGAGGAGCTCACGCCGGTGGAGGTGTTCCTCGCCGCGGTGGGCGCCTGCGGGGTGGAGCTCGTCGAGGTGATCGCGCGCGAGGAGGGCGCGCCGGTGGAGTCGGTGAAGCTCCGCATCCGCGGGGAGGTGGACCGCGGGAAGCAGGCGCGGAGCGACGTGACCGTCTTCACGAAGGTGGAGCTCGACTTCACCATCGCCGGCGCTGGTGACGCGCGCGCCGCCGCGCTGGTTGAGTCGTTCAGGCGGCGTTGACCCCTCTATGGCACGGTCGCGGTCGCGACCGCCGACGTCGTCGTCAGGGTGACGGCGACCCCGAATGAACCTGGAACCACGAGCACCCGTTGATGCGCAGTCTTTCCGCAGTACTCGCCGGCGCCCTGCTGATGGTGGGGATCGCCGGCTGTTCCGAGGCCACCACGAAGCCGCAGCCGGAGTCGATCGAGACGGCGAGCTTCGCCGCGTCGCTGGGGGTGGACCTCGCGGCGTCGACGAAGACCGCCGAGGGCGCATACTTCCGCGACATCACGGTGGGCACCGGCGCCGTGCTGGCGCAGGGTGATACCGCCACCGTGAGCTACAAGGGCTTCTTCCGCACCGGGGAGGTCTTCGATCCCGGCTCGACCCCGCTGGTGTTCGAGTATCCGCCCAGCTCATACATCCGCGGATTCACGGCCGGACTGCAGGGGCTGCGGGTCGGCGGCCGGCGCCAGATCATCGTGCCGCCTTCGCTCGGCTACACCCAGTCGGGGCACCCGCTGAACGGGAAGATCCTCGTCTTCGACGTGACGCTGGTGTCGAAGAAGAGCCGGGCGGGGCAAGCCAGCTAGTCCCCCGGCGAGCGCGCGACGCGCCGGCTGCCCGGGGAGGTCAGGTACGCGGGGACTTCCCCTCGTCCACCGGCGCGCGGAGGGGGATCACCGGCGCCTCCCCGCGATGGACCCGCTTCACGCGGTACATCTCCACGTCGGCCATGTTGAGCCGCTCCTCCAGCGGCTGGCGCACGCGCGGGTCCACCGCCGCCACTCCCACGCTCAGCACCAGGTCGTAGCCGCGGTCGCGCGCCACGTTCGCGGCCGCGAGCTGCTCCTGGAGGCGCCCTTCCCACGAGGTGCCCCACCGCTCGTCCATCTCCACCGCGAGCACCGCGAATTCGTCGCCGCCGATGCGCGCGATCACGTCGGACTCGCGGAAGGTGCGACGCAGCAGCGCCGCCGTGTCCTGGAGCGCGAGGTCCCCCTCGTGGTGGCCGAAGGTGTCGTTGATGCGCTTCAGCCCATCGAGGTCGATGAACAGGTGCAGCATGCGGCGGTCGAGCCGCAGCGCGAGCTGCTCCTGCTGCCGCACGAGGGTGAGGAAGCCGCGACGGTTGTACAGCCCCGTGAGCGGGTCCACGAGGGCGAGGGCGCGCACCGCGTTCTCGCGCCGCTGCCGCGCCACCGCCAGGCGCACCACGCGCTCGAGCTGCTCCGGCGTCACCGGCCGCGGCACCACCTCCTGCACCCCCAGCTCCAGGAACTGGAGGGTGCTCGCGAGCGCGCTCGCCCCGCCGAGCACGAGGAGCGCCACGTCGGGGCACTGCGCCCGCAGCTCGCCGATCTCCCCCAGCAGCCGCGGGGAGCGGCCGTCGAGCACCAGCGCGTCGGGGGCGGGGAGGGCGCCGCCGGCATCGTCGGCGACGTAGCGCCCCCAGGGGGGCGACTCCACCACGGTGACCGTGATGCCCCGCGCCATCATCCGGTCGGGGAAGGGGACGAGCAGTGACCCGTCGGCGGTGACCACGGCGTCCACCCGCAGCGGCGCCATCGGGTCCAGCGGGATTGCCTCGAATCCGCGCCCGGGGGTGGGGAGGGGCGGGGGGGCGTCGCGGGTGTCGATGAGCGAAAGCTGCTCGGGATCGAGCGGCCGCAGCAGGCCGCGCCGCGCGGGCTGGCGTCCCGCCGTGGTTCCCGCGGAATGCCCGGTCGCCCGCGCGTCCTGCGGCAGTCCCGCCACCGCGGCGATCGCCTCCTGCTCGGCGAGCGCCTGCGTCAGGGCGATCGCGGCGGGGAAGCGCTCGGCGGCGGCGATCGCCGCTTCGCAGGCGTCGGCGGCGGCGCCCAGGTCGCCCTCGCGCCGCCAGCTGCGGGCGATCAGCCGCAGGAGGACGCAGGCGAGCCCCTCGACGCGCCGGGCGTCGGGGGAGCCGAGCGCCTGTTGCAGGTACGCACGGGATCCGCTCCAGTCGCCCCGCTCCTCGGCGACCCTGGATTCCTGGATCAGGGCGGCGATCCCGCGCGGCAGCGCGTTCGAGACTCCGCTTTCCATCCGCACCAACCTGTGCACCGGGACGTCGGCCTGATGTGCGGCATCGCACGGATCAGGTCGAAAGTTGCGTCGCAAGGCCCGGGCCGCCAGATGGGTCCGGTGCGTGCAGATCAGCCGGTCAGTCTTCCTGAATCGGGTGTTTACTGCCCCGCACCGGGCGGCGGGGCCGGGACGGTGTCGGGGAGGGGCGCCGGCGCCGTCGCCGGATCGGTCGCCGGAACCGTGGCCGGCACCGAATCCGCCGCCGGCCGAGGGGCGGGCGCCGGCGTCGTGCGCGGCGGATTGGTGAGGGCTTCCCGGTTCGTCGGAGTCGCCGGCGTGGCGGCAGTCGGAGACGCCACCTCGGGCGCCGTCCCCAGCCGCTCACTCCGCGGGATCACCTCGCCGGCCGCGGTGCCGGTGTCGCGGCGCGCCGCCGCCATGTCGTCACCGCCGCGGCGTCCCTGGAGCGCGACCCAGGCCGCGATCACGAGCACCGCGACGACCAGCATCGCCATCCCCACGCGAAGCCCGCGTCCCGCGCGGCGCGCCGGCTCGGCGACCGGCGTGGGCGGGTAGCCTCCCGCCGCCGCCGACGGGGGCATGCGCCCCGCCGTGGG
>DASWVQ010000254.1:0-7700 GCA_036401195.1 Gemmatimonadaceae bacterium | reverse complement strand
GGGCTTCTCCGGCGCCTGCTTCTGCGCGGCCGCCTTCCGGGGGGCCGGCTTCTGGGGGGAGGGCTTGTCCGGCGCGTAGGCGTCGTGGCCCCGCCCGGCGTTGCGATCGCCGCGCCCGCCAGCCGCCGCTCTCGGCGGGGGCGAGGCGCTGCCGCGAGTGGCGGGAGGACGCGTCGCGTCGGGCCCGCCCCGCTTGTTCGCTGCTTTCCCCCCTCGCCCGCGTGAACGCGACCCGCGCCGCTCCCCCGCAGGGGAAGCTGGGGCGCCGGGCGTCGCGTACGGGGATTCGTCGTTCTGGATTGGCAAACGCTTTGGTGAAAAGGGGTTCGGGGGCAGAATAGCCGCTCCCGGTCGATTTCTCTACCGGAGGCCGGCAGGTGGCATACCCCTCCGGGGCATACGATGATCCGCATTCCCATTTCCGCGGCCACCCGCCCGCATCGTCCGCCCCCTACTGCAGCGGGGGGGTACTCCCCGGCGCGCGGCGGTGATGCGTCGCCTGCTCGTAGCTGTACGCGAGCCGGATGAGGGTGGGCTCGCTCCAGGCGCGGCCGAAGAAGGTGATCCCCGCGGGGAGCCGGTCGCCGCGGGTCCATCCCATCGGCACCGCGATCGCGGGGAAGCCGGTGTTGGGGGAGAAGAGCTGGCTGTTGTCGCCGTGCGGCGTGGTGAGGTCGCCGATCAGGCGCGGCGGGTTGCTCCAGGTGGGATACACCAGCGCGTCGAGCTGCTGCGCGTCCATCACGCGCGTGACCTCGGCGCGCAGCCAGGCGCGGAAGGCGTCGCGCTGGGCGCAGCCGGGGGCGGTGTCGGGCGAATCGGTGAAGGCGGCGGCGCGCTCGAGCCGCTTCTCCACCGTGGGGTGGAAGCGACGCGAGCGCAGGATGTCGTCCACCGACTTCACCGGCGCGCCGGGATGCGCGGCGAGGTACTGCGCGATGTCGTGGCGGAACTGGTCGCATCCCGCGGTCCAGGCACGGAGCCGCGCGTCGAGGGAGTCGATGCGCACGTCGGTGACGGTGGCGCCGGCGCGGCGCATGTCGTCGAGCGCGGTGGTGAATACCGTCACGACGTCGGCGTCGGTGGTGGGGCGCTCGTAGGCCTGGCGCAGCACGCCGATGCGCGCGCCGCGCAGTCCGTCGCGCACGAGGGCGTCGGCGTAGCGCGGGATGGTGCGGCCGCGCGTCGCCTCGGTCACCGGGTCGGCGGCATCGGCGCCGACCACGACCTGGAAGAGGGCCACGGCATCGGCGACGGTGCGGGCCATGGGCCCGGCGATGTCGGCGGCGAGGCTCAGCGGCACCACGCCTGCGCGGCTGGTGAGCCCCATGGTGGAGCGGATCCCCACCAGCGCCTGGTGCGACGAGGGGCCGCGGATGGAGTTGCCGGTGTCGGTGCCCAGCCCCGCCGCGCCGAAGCTCGCCGCCACCGCCGCCGCCGTCCCCCCGCTCGATCCCGCCGTCACGCGGTCGAGCGCGTACGGGTTCTTCGTGTACCCGGGGAGGATCGAGCTCACCGTCTCGTACGGGGTGAAGGCGAACTCCGCCAGGTTCGACTTGGCCAGCACGATCGCCCCCGCGTCGCGCAGGCGGCGCACCATCGTCGCGTCGCTCGCCGGGGTGAAGCCCGCGAGGGAGAGCGATCCCGCGGTGGTGGGAAGGTCGTGGGTGTCGAAGTTGTCCTTCACGATGAGGGGAATGCAGTGCAGCGCGCCCGTCGCCCCCCCGCCGCGCGCCACCGCGTCGAGGGAGTCGGCGATGGCGAGGGCGCGCGGGTGCACCACGATCAACGCGTTCAGCGCCGGCCCGTTGTGGTCGTAGGCATCGATGCGGCGGAGGTACTCCGCGACGAGCGCGTGGCAGGAGAGGGTGCCGGCGCGCATCGCGCGCTGGATGCCGGCGATCGAGGCCTCCACCACGTCGAAGCGGGGGGCGGGCGCCGCAGGCGCCGGCGCGGGCCCCTGCGCGAGCAGCGGGGCGGGGAAGGGCGTCGCCATGAGGGCGGCGGCGACGAGGGGGGCGAGAATGCGAGGGGCGCGATGCATGGGCGACGGATGAGGACGCGCGCGAAGATACACCGCGTGGCGCGGGATGCACGCGTCGTCAGGCGCGCACCCACGGAAGATCGGGGGGCCGCCGACTGGCTGGAAACGGTCCCGATGCCATCATCCAGCAGCCGTTCGAATGCCGCAGGTCTCCACCCCAGAGGAGCAGGTACCCATGCAGTATCCCATCGATCGCGAGCAGGCGCAGCTCGCCGACCTTCTCGAGCTCGCGGGCTCCCCCGACGCGGTGCAGGCTGCCGTGCTGGTCGTGGAATCGGCGGTGGGCCGCCGGCCCCGGCTGGCCGAGGTGGTGGCGGAGATCCTCCGCACGCGGCACCCGCATGAGGGCGAGGTGAGCGATGGTCAGCTGGCCGGCGTGGGCTGAGGCGCCGCCCCGACCCCGATACGCAGCGAAGGCCCGCCGGTCGGCGGGCCTTCGTCGTTTCGTAATGGTGCGCGCCGGCCGCGGCGCGGCGCGCGGGCATGCTCGGCACGAGCGGCGCCGAGCGCCGCGTCGCGACTCTCGAGGCATGTCCGCGCGTCAGGCCGCCTGCGCGTCGCCCTGGGTTGCCGGGGCCGCTCCCGCGGCTGCGCGGACGCGAGCCATCCCGCGCCAGGCGAAGGCGGCGGCGCCCAGGGCGAGCACGAGGAGCGAGGGGAGGAGCGCGGGCTTGAGCGTCATCACGACCACGATCGCCAGCGCCAGGCCCGTGTTCGCCTCGCCCAGCAGCGCGGCGACCGGGTCGGGGCGCGCGTCGTTGGGAAGGTCGTGCCCCGCCTGCTGCAGCCGGGCCACCGAGGCGCGCGCGTCGGCGGCGCCGCGGGTTCCGAGCACCGCGCCGCTCACCAGGAGGAGTACCGCGCCCGCGAAGCCCGCCTCGACCCAGCCGGTGCTCCACCCCCAGCGCGCGGCGGTCATCCAGGCGCCGCTCGCCACGAGGGCCACCACGGCGATGGGGAAGATGCGCGCGGTCGTGGCGACGACCTTCCCCCACTCCAGCGCCTCGCGAAGGCCGGGCGCCTGCGCCTTCCGGCGGGCCGCGAAGTGAACGAGGGCCGACGCCGAGCTCGCGGCAAGCAGGGCGAGGAGGTGGACGAGGAGGGCAGCCTGGTACGCGGTCATGGTCGTGGGGGTGGGGTGTCGGGTACGCACACTACGGAACCCCGCTTCCCCGGTTTCCGTCGCAACGATTTCTATGTCTTGACAGGCATATAACCGACAAGGTATACTAGGGGCGTGACCGATGCCATGTTCGAAGTCCTCGCGGAGCCGAACCGTCGCCGGCTGCTCGACCTGCTCCTCGCCGAGGAGCGCACGGTGGGGGAGCTGGTGGCGGCGCTCGACATGAGCCAGCCCGCCGTGTCCAAGCACCTGCGCGTGCTCCGGGAGGCGGGGCTGGTGGAAGCGCGGGTGGACGCGCAGCGGCGCATCTACCGCCTGCGCGCCGAGCCCCTCGCCGATGTGGACGCGTGGCTCGCCCCCTACCGGAAGTTCTGGCGCGGGAAGCTGGCGGCGCTGCACCGCCACCTCGCCAGCGACAACTGATCCTCCCCACCATCACGGAGCACGGACCCATGACGAGCGTTTCGCCGGGCAGTACCGACCGGATCGAGGAGCAGGTGATCCTCCCCACCACCCGCGCGCGGGTGTGGCGCGCCCTCGCGACCGCCGAGGAGCTGGGCGCCTGGTTCGGGATGAACCTGCAGGGGGCGGCGATCGCGCCCGGCGCCGAGCTGGCGGGTCCCTTCACGATCCCGGGGCACGAGCACCAGACCTTCCGCGCCACGATCGAGGAGGTGGTGCCGGAGGAGCGGATCTCATGGCGGTGGCACCCGGGGGGGAACGATCCCGCGGCCGATCTCTCGAAGGAGCCGCGCACCCTCGTGACCTTCCTGCTGGAGGATGCCCCCGGAGGTGGCACCCTGCTGCGCGTGATCGAGAGCGGCTTCGACGCCCTTCCCGAGCCGCGGCGCGGCCAGGCGCACGCGGGCAACAGTCGCGGGTGGGCGGAGCAGGTGCTGCGGCGGCTGCCGCGCTGGCTCGAGGCGCACTGACCGTCACGGCGCGGCGGTGGCGAAGCGAAGGGCCGGCACCCGGTGGGTGCCGCCCTTCGCACGTCATCCTGCACGGGGCGGCGATCGGAGCGCTGTTTGCGCGCGAGCCGGGGCGCGGCGCGTGATGGCTACCGCGGCAGCTTGCGCTGGAGGGTGACCAGCCGCGCGCGCACCTCGGCGACTTTCGGCTGGAGCTCCGGGTCGGCGCGCTTCCAGGTCTCGAGGAAGCGCGTGTAGTACGACGCGGCCTTCGCGGCGTCCCCGCGCTCCTCGTGCAGCTCGCCGAGCCGCTTGAGGGCGGGCGCGAGGAACCAGGTATCGAACCCCACGCGCCCCATGGCGGTCGTTGCCAGGTAGCGCTCCAGCGCCGCGATGGTCGAGTCGCGGTTTCCCGCCCGGTCGTACGCGAGCCCGAGGTTGACCGGGAGGCAGGTGGCGCAGTTGGAGGGCAGGCCATCGAGGTCCCGATCGCTCCGCCGGAAGGCGGCGATCGCGTCGTCGGTCCGCCCTTCGGCCACGGCGATCTCGCCCTCGGCCTGCAGCTGCCGCGCGTACCACTGCTTGCGCGCCGTCGGGTCGGCCAGTCGCGGCGCGATGCTGGCGAGGATCGCGCGCGCCTTCGCGGGGGCGCCGCCGGCGACGTACACGTCGATTGCGTTGAAGTGGTGCTCCGAGGGGAGGGGGCCCAGCGGATGGGCCGCGAGCGCGGCATCGGCCTTCGCCAGGCCGGCCTGCGGCCGCCCGCGGAGCCACGCGTCGTCGAAGGCGGAGCGGAGCGCGTCGCCCAGCATGTCCGGCGCATCGCCCTGCGCGGTGCGCCTGGCCTGGATCTCCCGCGTCAGGCTGTCCGCCTCGCGCAACCGCCCGCGGATCAGGAGCATGTCGCGGAGGTCGTTCGTCATGCGGTACGCCACCGAGGGATTGCCGGACCGGATCCCGGCCCGGGTCACCGCCTCCGAGGAGTCGAGGTGGCCGCGCAGGTACTGGCGCCCGGCCTCCCAGCGGACCGCGGCCGGCGACTTGCTCGCCAGCATCGCATCCACGAGCGAGTCCAGCCCGGCCAGCTTGCCGCCCGCGGCGAGGGTGCCGGCGAGGTTCGACTGGACGACCGCGTTGGCCGGCTCGAGCGCCAGGGCCCGCCGGTAGGCGCGCTCGGCCCGGGGGTAGTCGCGCACCCCCGAGTACAGGATCGCCAGCGAGTTCCAGGCATCGGCGTTGGAGGAATCCAGCGCGACCGCACGCTCGAAGGAGGCGATCGCCTTCGTCCGGTCGCGACCGACACGAGTGTAGTACGCCCCTTCCACCGCGTACCGCTCGCGTTCCGGAAGCCGCTCCCGCAGGCGGAAGGCCGCGGTCATCATGGAGTCCCGCCGCGCCGGCCTGAGCCCCGCGTTCCCGAGGGAATACGCGAGCTGCACGTAGGCCGCGGCGAAGCCGCTGTCGCGGGCGATCGCCTCCTCGAACCGATTGATCGCGGTCGTGTAGTCCACCTCCACGTCGTTGGCACGCAGCCCCGCCGCGTAGGCGCGCAGCGCGTCGAGCGACGGCGTCGTCACCTGCCCCAGCGGCGGCGCATCGCGCACGAGCTTGAGCGACTCGCCGATCTTCCCGCGCAGCTTGCGCGTGAGCCGGTCCACCGCGGGGATGATCTCGCCGCTGTTGGCCGCCGCCTCGTGGTACGACGCGAGCTCGTCGCCGGACTCCGCGTTCACGAGGCGCGTCGTGATGATGAACCCCTCGCCGGCCGACGCGATGCTCCCCCCGATGACCGCCTTGATCCCCTCGCGCACGGCGATCTCGCGCCCGAGCCCGAGGGTCACGCGGTCGGTGGCGGCGCGCTGCATCCGCTGGAGCGCGGCGACGACGGTGCTCGTGGGCACCACGTGCACCGCCCGCGACTGCGACAGGTTGGTCCGCACCGCCTCGGACACCACGTCGGCCAGCGCGGAGTCGCGGCCGGCGCCGTCGAACGACGCGACCAGCACCTGGTCCTGCGCCGACAGCTTGCCGGCAGCGAGCAGGGAGCCTGCCGGCCCGATCCCGAGCGTGCGCAGCACGAGGAACCCGGCCACGATCGTGGCGAACACGCCGAGGGCGATCGCGCCGCCGCGCGAGGCGCGGCGCCACGACATGTGGGGACTCGCCTTCACCGCCAGCTGGGCGATCGTTCCCTCCGGCTCGGGGCGGCGCAGCGTCCCCTGCGGGGTGAGCGTTGGCGTCGCCGTGGCCATGCGGTGCGCGACCCACTGCGAGTAGCCGGTGAAGAGGATCACCGGCAGTCCCAGCGCCATCACCACGAGGGCGCCGATCAGCACCCAGTCCGGGAGCCCCTGCGTCACCACCAGCGCCCACGCCACGAGGGCCACGGCGGCGAAGGAGAGCGCGTACACGCCGAGGGCGCGCAGCAGCATGCCGCGCCCGCCGAGCAGGATCGCCGGCGCGGCGTCGCGGGGGAACGACGTGGTGCTATCGAGGTGGCGAAGCAGCTCCTCGGCGGAGGCGGGGCGGTGCGCGGGGTCCTTCTCCAGGCACTGCATCACGAGCCGGGCGAGCGCGGGAGGACAGTCGGGGCGGAGCTCCTGGAGCGGCTGGGGCGACTCGCCCATGTGCGCCGCCATCAGCTTGTGCGGGGGGAGCCCGTGGAAGGGCGGCCTGCCGGCGAGCAGCTCGTACGCCGTGCAGCCGAAGGCGTAGACGTCGGCGCGGTGGTCGGTGCCGGGATCGCCGGCGGCCTGCTCCGGCGCCATGTACGCGGGCGTGCCCACGGAGGTGCCGAGCTGCGTGAGCGTCGCGGAGCTGGCCTGCTCCTGCGCCGCGGCGATGGCCTTCGCGATGCCGAAGTCGGTGACGACGGCGGTGCCGCCGGACAGCAGGATGTTGTCGGGCTTGATGTCGCGGTGGACGATCCCGCGCTCGTGCGCGTAGCTGAGCGCCTTGGCCACGTCGCGCAGGATGTCCACGGCCGCGGGGATCGCCACCCCACCGCGCCCCAGGCGCGCGCGCAGGCTCTCCCCCTCCACGTAGGGCATCGTGAAGTAGGGCAGCCCGTCCATGTCGCCGGCGGAGAGCACGGGGACGATGTTGGCCTGCTGGAGCGAGGCGGCGAGCCGGATCTCCCGCTCGAAGCGGCCCGCGGAGATCGCGGCGGCCAGCTCGGGGGCGAGGACCTTCACCACGACCTTCCGCCCGAAGCGATGCTCGTCGGCGACGAACACCCGCGACATCCCGCCGCCGCCGAGCTCCCGCTCGATCGTGTAGCTTCCGCTCAGGGCGTCCTGGACGCGCTGCCTCAGGTCCATCAGTGACCGGTCGTGGGGATGGGGGCGTGCCGGGGAGGAGAGAACATGCCTCGCCCCCCCACCTCGCACCAGCCCGCGGGCCGCGATCCGCCGCGTCAGGCGTCGCGAGTGGCGCACCCGGTTTCGCACATCGCGCGGCCCCTGGTGCAAGGCCGCGCTCCGGTCAGGGGAGCTTCGCCTGCGGGTAGCGGGCCTTCACGTTGGCGAGGGAGGTGAAGCTGGCGCGCTCCACCATGAGGGTCGTGGGGGAATACGCCACCACCCAGGCCCCCGGCTGCGGCGCCTGGTCGAAGCGCATGGCG
>DASWVQ010000253.1:0-3768 GCA_036401195.1 Gemmatimonadaceae bacterium | reverse complement strand
TACCCCACGCAGGCCATGCTGCCGCAGCGGCCCGACACCTGCCCGGCGTCGTCGATGGTGGTGACGAGGCTGAGGTCCGAGGTCACCTGGAAGCCGTTCGCCGAGGTGATGATCCCCTGGTACACGCCGTTCGCCTGGTTGTAGCCCACCACCACCCCGGAGGCGTTCACCCACCAGCCGCCACCCTGCGTCGTGCCCGAGGGCACGGGGGCCCAGGTGAAGGCGCCGTTCACCCAGAGCGCGAGCTGCTCGTTGTTGCGCGTCGCGTCCCAGTACTTGCCGGTGATGTACTTGCCGTCGGGGGTGATCCGGTACGCCGACGCGCCGTACGAGCCGGCCGGCACTTCGAGGACGGTGTACACCCCATCCTTGTACGTGAACGCGCGGTTCCTGTACCCGCTGGCCGGATCCTGCCACACCCCGATCACGGTGCCGTCGTCGGCGATGTCGTTCGCCCACGACACCCCGGCGAGCCCGGTGAGCACGGTCAGCTGCCCGTCCTTGTAGACGAACGGCGCCTCGATCGCGCCGCCGGAGCCCGACACCGTGCCCACCACCACGCCCCACTTGTTGATCCCGTTCGCGTTGGTGGTCTTCCCGGCCGGCGCCCCCAGGTCCTTCATCACGCCGTTCTCCCAGAGGAAGGCGTGGTGCGAGCCGTCGGCGAGCTGCGCCTGCCCAACCACCTGGCCCGCGTCGTTCACGTCGTTGGCCTGCGCATAGGCACCGCCCAGGGTGCCGAGATCGATCGCCTGCGGCTGGTCGATCACGTTCACCACCACGTCCTTCGTCCGGCGCGCGGCCTCGTCGCCGGCGCTCACCGTGAGGGTCACCCGCCCCTTCGCCTGCGAGGTCACCAACCCGCTGCCGCTCACGCTCACCACGTTGCCGTCGGGGTTCCGCCAGCTGAAGGGCCGGTTCTCGAGCAGCGCCCCGGCCTTGTCGTACAGCTTCACGGTGAGCTGCACGCTCCTGTTCGGCAACATCGTCACCGAACCCGGCGTGACCTCGATCCGGTCCACGCAGGTGGGATAGGTGACGCCGTTCTCCACGCAGTTGGGCTGGATGGGGACGTTGATCACCTTCCGCTGGTCGGCGAAGTCCGGTCGCGACACCTTGAAGGTGAGCGGGCGCGTGATCTTCGCGTTCACCGAGCTCACGGCCTTCACCACCACGTCGGTCTCGCGCCACTCCAGCTGGAGCTGCACCGCCTTCCCCGCGTCGTCGAGCACCTGGGTGGTCTCGAGGGTGATGCGCGCCGGGTCGATCGGCACGGCGGTCTTCACCTTCGCCCGGGCCGCCGCGAAGAAGGCGGGGGTGCCGCTGATGACCCGCTGGATCAGCGACCCCGCGGCGATGAGCCGCGTGCGCGCCCCGCGCATCCGGTTCACGAAGGGCTCGGTCGCGGCGTCCACGTCGAAGTCGAAGGTCCACCGGTCCGCGGTGGCGACGATCGACGTCCCCTGCGGCTGCTCGATCACGTCGCCGAGGATGTCGCGCTCGAGGGTGCACATGTGCGCGAAGCCGCCGTAGCTGATCACGGCCATGTGATAGGCGAGCGCCGCGTTGTAGTAGATCACGAGCTGGCGCGCGACCTTGCCGAGGAACGACGAGGCGGCACTGACCTGCGTCTCCACCTTGCCCACGGTGGTGTTCCACCCGATGTACTCGTTCGCGCAGGCGATGTCCTCGGGGGTGCCGCCGGCCACCAGCGCGGCCACCCCCGGGCTGGGGGCGGGGAGCGGCGTGCTCGCGAGGTAGCGCGCCACTTCCAGCTGCTCGGCCGGGGTGAGGTTGGCGATCTCCGCCTCCACGTTCGCCAGCGCCGCGCCGAACCACGCCGAATCGGCGGCCCAGTTCCCCCCGTACGCCGGCGGCCGCGGGCGGTTCACCAGCGAGGCCGTCGCCGACTCCAGCGAGGCCCGGATCGCCTGCGGCGGGTCGGCGATCGCCAGCCCCGCCTCCACCTGGAGCGTGCCGGTGGCGACCACGGTCCCGATCGAGGCCACCGCGGTGCGAGCCCCCACCGGCACGTCGGGGACCACCACCGCGAGCGTGGTGTCGTTCACCCGCGCGAAGTTGACGGCCGCGCCGCCGAGCGACCCTGGGTAGGTCTCCTGGGTGAGCCCGCCCCGCGCATAGGTGAAGGTCGCCATCTGCCCCACCGGCTTCGACGCGGGCGTCGCGACCAGCGCGGCCCCCGGTTGCTGCAGGGTGAGCGAGGCGGTGTAGTCCAGGCTCACGTTCTGCGCCTGGCTGCTGAAGATCACCTGGAGGAAGCCTTCCTCGCTCGAGGTGTAGCTGGCGACGATCTCGCCGGCCGTGGTGCTGGAGGTGCCGGTGAGGATCACCCCCGGGGTGGCGGCCGGGTCGCGGATCGCCAGCCCCGCACCCGCGCTCGCGTTCATGCGCGCCACGAGCTGCTGCCCGGGACGGATGATGATCAGCACGCGATCCTCGAAGCGGCTGTTGAAGGTGCAGTCGCCGCTCTCGAGCTTCTGGGCGCCCAGGTTCACGCTCCCCGCCGCCGCGTTGCTGCGGCAGCCGATGTCGGACAGGGGCTGGGTGAGGAGGGTGTACGACTTCGGCGCCGCCGAGTCGGGAATGGAGACGCGCAGCCGGTAGTCGCCCGGCTCCACGAACCACTGCACCACCGCGTCGCCCGCGATGCTCCGGACGAACGAGCCGAAGCTCGTGTCGCCGCGCACCAGGCGCAGGTACCGGGGGAGCGCGGCGGACTGGATGGTGGCGCGGAAGGCGGTCGTGCCGCCCGCGGCGCGCAGGTCGAGGGTGTACGGATCGTAGGTGAAGCCCACTTCGTGGCAGTCGGTGCCCACGAGGGTGCCGTTCACGGTGCTCCCGATGCCGATCGCCGGGGCGGTGCAGGGCACGGCGGCGACGGGGAGCACGGCGGCGATGTGCCAGCGCGTGTCCACGTTGCCCTGGTAGAGGAGCCGGTACTCGCCCGTCCACGTGGTCCCGTTCATCACCCACAGGCCGCGTTCCCCGGTGGCGGTGTTCTGCCACACGAGGTCGGCCTTGCCGTCGCCGGTCATGTCCGCGACCGCGGCGATGTCCCACGCGGTGGGCACGGGGCTCGAGTAGAGCGACGCGAACGAGGCGTAGGTGGACCCGTTCATGAGCCACGCCCCCCGCTCGCCGGTCTGCGCGTGCTGCCACACCAGGTCGGCCTTCCCGTCGCCGTTCATGTCGGCGGCCCCGGCGATCTCCCACGCCGTGGGCACCAGTTCCGGGTAGAGCAGCCGGTACTCACCGGTGAAGGCGGTGCCGTTCATCACCCAGAGGCCACGCTCGCCGGTCTGCACGTTCTGCCACACCAGGTCCGCCTTGCCGTCGCCACTGAAGTCGGCCGCGGCGGCGACCTGCCACTGCGTCGGCACCGCGCCCAGCGCGAGGTGCTGCCCGCTCCAGGTGGCCCCGGTCATCGGCCAGATCCCCACGTCGCCGGTCACGCCGTTCTGCCACACGAGGTCCGCCTGCCCGTCGCCCGTGAAGTCGGCGCTGGCGACCACCTGCCAGGCGGTGGCCACGGGCTCGGCGTACAGCGCCGTCCAGTCGCCCTGGTACGTGGTGCCGGCCATCCCCCACGACCCCCAGGCGCCGGTGGTGCGGTCGGTCCAGAGCAGGTAGCTCGTGGTCCCGGCGGCGAGGCCCGCCTGGGCGATCGCGGCGCGCGCGTCGCCCCCCTGCGGCAGGGAGCGGGTGGCGGCCCCCTCGGCGCCGAAGGCGAGGCGGGCGGGGGCCCCG
>DASWVQ010000252.1:0-3662 GCA_036401195.1 Gemmatimonadaceae bacterium | reverse complement strand
TACATCAGCCAGTGTGAGGGATCCGAGTGCGATGGCGATGCGGGGTTGCTGGCGGGGATGGCGATTGGCGCCGTGATCGGCGGGTTGATCGGGCTGCTCGTCGCGCTGCCCACGGGATCCTGAAGCACCACGTTCACCGCGAGCCCGCGCGTGCCCACAGAGTGTGGCGGCGCGCCGATTTCGTCGATCTCCCCGCTGGCGCCCGGGCCCGCAGCCCGCGATGCTGAAGGATGGCTCGTCGAATCCCAGCCCGCGTCGCGACCGCCGTGCTCCTTCTGCCGGTCGGCTCCCTCACGCCCTCGGTAATCGGGGCGCAGGGCGTTCCCCGGCTCGCGTTCGGGCTCGACGAAGACCCCGGCGCGGCGCTGCCCCGCCGCCGATCCGGTCCCGGGTCGCACCTATGCCGTTCGCCTGAGCATCGGCGCGACGCTCCCCGCCCCTGTGCGGTGGCGGCAGCGCGACGGGAGCTGTGTGCCCCGGGGGCGGTGACCAGCCCGGAGTTCGCCGGTGTCGCCATCGCGCGGCACCTAATGTGAGGATCAGGTCATGAAGCTCATGCTACTGGCGAAGCGATACCTGCGTACGATCGGCACTGCCGGGATCTTCGGCCTCGCCCTCGCCCCGGCCCAGTCGTGTGGGTGCGCCGGCGTCGGCAGCCCCGCGGTGGCGGTGAGCATCGTCGACGCGCAGACGCGGGCCCCGATCGCGGCCGGCGCCACGGTCTACGTGCTCGAGAGCGCGACGGGCGCGCGGCTCGACTCGGTCACGACCATGGACGACACGAGGGAGGTGCTCGCCGGGTGGGATCGCACCGGGCGCATCGACGTGGTGGTCGAGAAGCCGGGGTATTTCCCCTGGACGACGACGCGCCTCGACGTGAAGGGTGACTGCACGGTCGAGACGCGTCACCTCACGGCCGCGCTCCGCCGGCGCTGATCCGGGAGAGGGTGCGGTGGGTGGATGGCCCAGGGCGCCCTGCGCCTGAACCGTGTTCACCGCGGGACGAGCGTTGCCCGTGGCGTGAGTATGCACCTGTCCGGATGGGACTAGGATGGAGACGTCGCGTGCCGAGGGGGCTCGGCGCGCCAGTGATTTCCGCGCGCGTCGGGACGCCGCCGTGAGCCGGGTATCTTCCCTGAATGGACTCTTCGACTCCTCCGGTTTCCCCGGCTGCCGCGGAGGACGGCCCGACCTGCGAACGGTCGCGCCTCTCCCCGCAGCTTCGCCTCGGCATCACCTTCGTCGTCCTCTTCGCCCTGAAATGGACACTGCCCTTCGTCATGCCGTCCTCGGCCGTGCAGGTGCTGCTGCTCCTGGTGGTGGCGACGTTCTTCGCCTGGCGCTTCTGGTGGCACTGCGGGAGCGACCGGCGCGGGCCGATCATCCTGATCGCGTCGATCTGGGTCGCGGGGCTGGCGAAGATCGTGCTCGGAGCGGGATGATGGGGAACGCCACCCCCGCCGGCCTGGCGGGTACCGGGCGCGCGGCCCGCGCGGCGATGTGGCTGCTCGCCGCGGTGACGCTCGCCGGGTGTGGCTCCATCGAAGCCCCCGGCGCGGAGCTCCCCACGACGCCGCCCATCATCACCGGCACGATCGTGGGAGCGGGCGACCTGGGCTCCCAGCTCGTCGTCGCCAACCCCGTCGCGCCGATCGGGAGCTGCGACGTGCGCGACCGCGCGCAGGTCCGCTTCACGCGGAGTACGATCATGACGCGCTCGGGGGCGGCGGCCTCCGGCGCCGACCTCACCGTGGGCCGGTTGGTGTCCGTCTGGACCACCCTGCCGATCCTGGACATCTGCCCCGCCATCGTGAGCGCCACGACGGTGGTGATCGAGGATGGCGCTGGCGCCGCGGATCGTGTCGCGGGCCGAAGCTACGCGGTGCGACTGCACAACGGGGTGGCGCTCCCGGCGCCCGCGCAGTGGCGGCAGCGCGACGGGAGCTGTGCCGCGGGCACGCTCGTGGCGGCGTCGCTCAGTTTCCTGTCGAACGGCCAGCTCGAGCTCAGGATGCAGGCTGACGGCGGTGGCCCCGCTTCCCTCGTCGTCACGAGCTACGCGCAGGCGAACCCCGGCGTCGTGACCGGCCCCGAAGTCGCGGGGGTCGCGATCGCGCGCCACGACTCGTTGCTCGTTCCGCTCGCCGAGGGGAACCCCCTGCTCTGCGCGTCGGCGGGGCGGCTGCACTGGATCGCCGTCGCTTCCGGGTGAGATGAGCCGGGCGGGGGAAGGATGAGTTCCCGCCTGTACCCACCATAATCCTCCACCGCCCCTCACATGCGAATCCCGAAATTCCCCGGACTGACGGTCGCCGCGCTCGCCCTCCTGGCCGCGGCAGCTCCCGTCGGCGCGCAGGCGGTGATCGACTCGCCGAAGGGCGCCATCGAGGTGATCGGCCTTCGGCAGTGGACGGTGCGCATGCTGGAGGACTCCGTCGCCGCGAAGGCCCCGGGAGAGTCACTTCGCTCGCATGCCTGCGCGGCGATTCTCCAGGGGAAGCTCGGCTTTCCCGCCGCCGCCGTGAGCGAGGAATCGATGCAGCTCGCCCCCGATGCCGAGCCCACCACGACGATCCTGATCACCGTCGTGGAGCCGCAGGATTCCGCGCGCGTGCAGCTGCGGCGGCTGGATGGGCGACGCGGCGCCGCTCCATGGACGTGGGTCGCGCTGGAAAAGGCGGCCAGCGACTCCACGCGGCTGCGGATCAACGAGGTCATGTTCGCGATGCAGTTCTACGGGTTGTATCGGGCGGCGCCCGATTCGGCGGCGGCGCGCGTGCGCCGGTTCGTGCCGCGGGCGCTGCCGGCCGCGCAGGCGATCTGGCGCGAAGTCGCGCGACTGGCAGGCCCCGGGGAGCTCATGACCGCGGTCCGGACCACGCGAAGCGACACGAGCTGGGCGCACCGGGTGCTCGCGGTGTCGGTCCTCGCCAACTTCGCGACGCACGACGCCGCGTGGCACGCCCTCGCCGCCGCGATGCGCGACCCCGATGAACGGGTGCGGAACGCGGCGGGGATGATCCTCGGCAGGCTGGCGGAACGGGAGCCACGCCGGATCGACTGGCGGCCGGCGCAGGCGGACCTTCGCGCCCTCCTGGGGGGCACCAACCTCTGGGAGTACCGCACGCTCCTGGACGTCCTGGGGAGGACGCAGGTGGCGCCTGCCCTGGCGGAGACGCTCCTTCGCGACAACACGCACCTCCTGCTCGCACACCTCGAGGCCCGGGCGCCGCAGGCCCACGAGCCGGCGCTCGCCGCGGCGCGGCGGCTCTCGGGTCGTCCGACGATGTCGCGCGATGAAGCGGTGGCGTGGGTGGCGGCCTTCTAGCACACCTGCTTCGCTCACGTCCTGGCACGTCCCGCTGCCGGGGCTCCCGCGACGCGCGCTCATTGCGCCGCGCGCGCGGCCGGGTGAGGATTCATCCATGCGCCGCCCATCCACCCGCGGCCGGGAGCACGGCTTTCCATGACATGCATTTCGCGACTTCATCGCGCCTCCATCCTCGGGGCCTTCGCCGCCGTCGCCAGCTGCGGGCAGCCGGCGCGCCCCGCCACGACCGTCACCCCGGCGGAGCCGGCGCCACCCACGTCGGAGACGGTCCTCCTCCCCCGCGAGCCGGGCCAGCTCGCCGGCACCCTCCTCGTGCCGCGGCATCGGGGCC
>DASWVQ010000251.1:0-9967 GCA_036401195.1 Gemmatimonadaceae bacterium | reverse complement strand
ACCTCCGGCGCGTCGGGCGCGGCGTACACGTATTCCCCGTGTGCCTTCCCCCGCACGAAGTCGATGGTGGCGGCGTAGACGGCATAGGCGCCCGGCCCCACGGTGATCCCGCCGCGCGGGGGGGGCAGGAGGATGTTCTGCACGTCGGGCCGGAAGCGGCGGCCGACCGTGCCCATGTTCCAGATGAAGCCCGGGTGGATCGCCCAGAGCGCGAAGCCCAGGAAGTATCCCGCGAGGAGCAGGGACCCCGTGGCTGCCGGCGCGCGGGACGGCGCCGGTTCCGCCCCGCCCTCCTCCCCCGCCCGCGCCGTGCCGGGGGCGACGAGGGTCGCGAGCCAGGCGAGGGCGAAGAGGGGAAGGCTGTACAGGTAGTAGATCCGCGACGCGAAGGGATACTGCACCAGGGCGCAGAGCGTCGCGGCGGCGAGCAGCAGGAAGCGCTGCTGCGCGGCGCGCGAGTCGTCGGCGTGGCGCGCGGCCACGATCGCGCCGCACACCCCCAGCACGGGCAGGAGGCTGCTCAGCATCGCCCAGCTGATGAAGAAGGGCAACCGGTCGCGAGCGACCACGAGGAGGGCCGCGAGCAGCAGGCCCGCGATGGCCACGGCCGCTCGGCGGCGCGCGCGCCACCAGCGCGCGGGGAGCAGTACGAGCAGCAGCACCGGCACCCCGCCCAGCAGCTCGCGCAGCGCCGGCGGCGGCTGGTGCGCGAACGCGGCGCGGCGACGTGGCTTCACCAGCACGTCGTCCACGAGCGCCCCCACGCTCCCGGTGACGAGGTACGGGAGGAGGAAGAGCGCCACCGGCACCGCCACGCCGCCCAGGAAGGGGAGCGCGCCCGCCACCAGCCGGCGGAGCCGCGCCGCGAAAGCCTCGTGGCGCCACGCCAGTTCCTCCCGCACGACCAGCGCGCACACCGCCGCGATGGGGAGCACCCAGGTGACGAGCTGCCGGGCGTGGTGCTCGCCGCCCACCGTGAGCGAGACGAGCGCGAGGAAGCAGCCGACCAGCGCCATGAGCGCCACGCCGAAGGGACCGATCACGCCGTCGCCGGCGACCGCCCGGCGGGTGCGCGAGGCGTGCTGCTCGTGGTAGGCGAGGAAGAGCAGCCCCGCGGCCACGTAGTACAGGCCCACGATCTTGAACAGGATCGAGAGCCCCCCCATCGC
The DNA here is from genome assembly GCA_036401195.1 of Gemmatimonadaceae bacterium. Classification (GTDB taxonomy): domain Bacteria; phylum Gemmatimonadota; class Gemmatimonadetes; order Gemmatimonadales; family Gemmatimonadaceae; genus JACDHQ01. Next base: position 8,798 of record DASWVQ010000251.1, on the reverse strand, counting down.
GCCCGCCACCGCCAGCCAGCGCGCGCGCGGCTCCTCCAGCCACTTCATGAGGGCGAGGACGCCGAAGGTGGCGAAGAAGGTGTTGTACCAGGAGGGGAGGGCCACCGAATAGGCCGGGACGCTCCAGGCGATGGCCAGGGCCACGAAGAGCAGGGCCGCCGCGGGGGGCGCCACCCGGCGGGCGATCCCCCAGAGGGCGGGGACCCAGCCGAGGAAGACCAGGTACAGCATCAGGCGGGGGGCGAGCAGGTTCACCCCGAAGATCCGCATCGCCCCGGCGTTCACCCAGGCGAGGCCGCCGGTGTAGGGGTCGTCGAAGTCGCGGTGGGGGAGCTCCCCCCCCAGGACCCGCTCGGCGCTCTGCCCGATCGTTCCCTCGTCGTGCGCGATCCAGCCGCGGGGGAGGTACTGGAGGACGTAGAGGGCGGCTGCCGCCCAGAGGACCAGGAGCAGCAGCCGCCGGTGGCGCGCGTCGTCGAGGATCTTCATCGTGCACATGACGCACGAACGCGACCCCGGGTATCACCCGGCGCCGCGGGGGACGCACCGCCCCGCGCGCGCTACAGGATGTACTTCCGCAGGTCCTCGTCCTCGACGATCGCCTTGAGCCGGTCGCGCACCCGGCCCGCGTCGACGCGGATCTCCCCCTTCCCCTGCTCCGCCCCGTCGGGGAGCTCGTAGAGCACGTCCTCGAGCAGGGTGGTCATCACCGTGTGCAGGCGCCGGGCGCCGATGTTCTCCATGCGCTCGTTCACCTGCGCGGCGATGCGCGCGATCTCGCGGATCCCGTCCTCGGTGAAGGTGAGCCGCGCCCCCTCGCTCTCGATGAGCGCCGCGTACTGCTTGGTGAGGGCGTTCTCCGGCTCCGTCATGATGCGCACGAAGTCGGCCTCCAGGAGGGGCTTGAGCTCCACCCGGATGGGGAACCGCCCCTGCAGCTCGGGGATGAGGTCCGAGGGCTTGGAGACGTGGAAGGCGCCCGCCGCCACGAAGAGCACGTGGTCGGTCTTCACCATCCCGTACTTCGTCTGCACGTTCGACCCCTCGACGATGGGGAGGAGGTCGCGCTGCACCCCCTCCCGCGACACGTCGGGGCCGCCGGCCTGCGACCGCTCGCCGGCGATCTTGTCGATCTCGTCGAGGAAGATGATCCCCAGCTTCTCCACGCGATCGAGCGCGTCGGTGGTCACCTCCTCGAGGTCCACCAGCTTGTCGAACTCCTGCTCGAGGAGGATGCGCCGCGCCTCGCTCACCTTCACCGTGCGCTTCTTCGTGCGCTTCGGCAGCCACTGCTCGAGCATGCTCCCGAAGTTCTCCGCTCCCTCGGGCATCCCCTGCGGGGCGAACATGTCGAAGCCGGGGCCGGGCTGCTGCACCTCCACCTCCACCTCGCGCTGCTCCAGCTGCCCGTCGAGGAGGAGCTGCTTCAGCTTCGCCCGCGTGCGCTGGTAACGCTCCTCGGTGGCGTCGTGCGCGGGCTCCTTCTGCACCCCGCCGTCGGCACCCACGAGGAAGAGCCCTTCCCCGCCCTCCTTCGGCGCCGCGGCCTCCTTCTCCCCGGCCACGGGACGCGGGAGGAGGAGGTCGAGCAGGCGCTCGTCCACCCGCTCCTGCGCGAGGTCCTCCACCTCCTGCTCGCGCTCCGTGCGCACCATGTCGATGGCGCTGTCCACCAGGTCGCGCACCATGCCTTCCACGTCGCGCCCCACGTAGCCCACCTCGGTGAACTTCGAGGCTTCGACCTTGATGAACGGCGCGCCGGCGAGCTTCGCCAGGCGGCGGGCGATCTCCGTCTTCCCCACGCCGGTGGGGCCGATGAGGATGATGTTGTTCGGGGAGATCTCCTCGCGGATCGCCTCGGGGGCGCGCTGCCGGCGCCACCGGTTGCGGAGGGCGATCGCCACCGCCTTCTTCGCGTCGCCCTGCCCCACGATGTACCGATCCAGCTCGGCGACGATCTGCCGCGGGGTGAGGTCCGCGAGCCGGGCCAGGGTCTGTTCCGTGCGCTTCGACGCCATCAGCCTTCCAGCACCGTGATGTTCGCGTTCGTGTAGATGCAGATGTCGGCGGCGATGGTGAGCCCCTGGCGCACCACCTCGCCGGGGGGCAGGTCGGTGTGCGCCACGAGGGCACGCGCCGCCGCGAGCGCATATGCGCCCCCCGAGCCGATGGCGAGGATGCCGTCGTCGGGCTCGATGATCTCGCCGGTCCCGGAAATCACGAATCCGTGATCCCGGTCACACACCGCGAGCAGCGCCTCGAGGCGGCGCAGCACCCGGTCGGAGCGCCAGTCCTTGGCCAGCTCCACCGCGGCGCGCGGGAGGTTCCCCGGATAGCGCTCCAGCTTCTCCTCGAACTTCTCGAAGAGGGTCATGGCATCGGCGGCGGCGCCGGCGAAGCCCGCGAGGATCCGCCCCCCCCGCAGGGTGCGCACCTTCTGGGCGTGGGCCTTCATGACCGTGTCGCCCACGGTCACCTGGCCGTCGCCGCCGAGGGCCACGTTGCCGTTCCGGCGGACCGCCAGGATCGTGGTGGCCCGGAAGGTGGGTAGGGTGTGGTGCATGGAGGGGAAATGTAGCGATTCCCACCCCCGCTGGTGGCCGGACTCGTGACGGCACGGCAGTTGAAGCGGTCCACGGGGCGCGGGCCCGACGACCCAGGGCCCGAGCCTGCCCCGCACGCCCCTGCATGCCGTCCACGCACGAGTCCGCGCTCCGGTTCCAGTCCATCATCGAGCACTCCTCCGAGATCTTCACGCTCGTGGATGGCGATGGGCAGGTGACCTACGTCAGCCCCACGGTGGAGCGGATCCTCGGGTACCGCCCCGATGACCTCCTGGGGCGCAACGTCCTCGAGTACATCCCCGGCGAGGACCGGGCCCGCGTCACCGAGGCCCTGGGCAGCATCCGGCCGACCCCGGGAAGCACGACCACGCTCCAGGCGAGGTTCCGGAACGCGGCGGGCTCCCATCGGATGCTCGACATCATCGGCACCAACCTGCTGGAGGATCCCGCGGTGCGGGGGATCGTGGTGATCGCCCGCGACGTGACCGAGCAGGTGGAGCTGCGCGAGCAGCTCCTCCAGTCGCAGAAGCTCGAGGCGCTCGGCCGGCTCGCGAGCGGGGTGGCGCACGACTTCAACAACCTCCTCACGGTGATCTCCGCCTCGGCGGAGCTGCTGCTGGGCGACCTCCCCACGGGTGACGAGAACCGGGCCGAGGCGGAGCGCATCGTCGAGGCGTCGAAGCGGGCGGCGCGGCTCACCCGCCAGCTCCTCGCCTTCGGCCGGAAGCAGGTGCTGCGGCTCGAGCCCCTCGACCTGGGGCAGGTGGTGCGATCCACCGAGCGGCTGCTCGAGCGGCTGATCGGGGAGGACGTGGAGGTGGTCGCGCGCAGCGTCGATCCCCTCCCCTGCGTGCTGGCCGACGCGGGGCAGATGGAGCAGGTGCTGGTGAACCTGGCGGTGAACGCGCGCGACGCGATGCCGGACGGCGGGGTGCTGGTGTTCGAGACGAGCACCGTGACCTTCTACCGCCCGCTGCGGCTCCTGCACGACGGGGAGATCCCCGCGGGGGCGTACGTGGCGGTGTCGGTGACGGACAGCGGCACCGGGATGGACCAGTCGATCCTCACCCGGATCTTCGAGCCCTTCTTCACCACCAAGGAGCGGGGGCGGGGCACGGGCCTCGGCCTCGCGACGGTGCACGGCATCGTGCGGCAATCAGGGGGGCACATCGACGTGCACTCGGTGGTCGGCACGGGCACGACGTTCACGCTGTACTTCCCCGTGGCGGAATCGCGGGAGGCCCGGGCGCCGGAGGTGGAACGGCCGGCGCACGTCGCCGAGCGCACCTCGGCGGTGGTGTTGCTGGTGGAGGACGAGGCGGGGGTACGCCGGGCCGCGGGGACGATGCTGCGCCGAGCCGGGTACGAGGTGCTCGAGGCGTCGAACGGCGCGGACGCGGTCGCGCTGGCGATGTCGCACCGGGGGCCGATCGACGTGCTGCTCACCGACATGGTGATGCCGGGGATGGATGGCGCGGAGCTGGCGCGGCGGGTCGCGGCGCAGCGGCCGGGGATCGGCCTGGTGCTGATGTCGGGCTACTCGGAGGCGGCGACGCTGCGGCGCTGGGAGGTCCCACCGGGGGCGGTGCTGCTGGAGAAGCCCTTCGGGAGCGAGGCGCTCAGGCGCGCGATCTCGCGGGTGCCGAGGGGGTGAGGGTGAGGTCGCGGTCGGCTTGATCGTCCGGGGGCATCGCGCAACGAGGTGCTGCGCGGATGACACGGGTTTCACGGATGACGCGGTGTCGGGATGGCAGTCCCACCCCGTGCGCGCCTCACCGAGCAAGAGGCAACTGCGGAAGGATTGGCAACGACGTCGGGAAGCCAGCGTTTCGCGAAGCCGTACCGCAGGCCCCCGGCGCCGATCGACTGGTGATCAGGCGCCCTGGTGGGGTGTGGCGCCCGTGGCTTCTGGGGTCGGCGTGGGCCCGGCCGGTTCGGGGTTCGGCGTCGGCCCCGGGGGTTCGGGGGTGGCGGTGGGTTTCGCGGTCCCGGGCTTCGAAGGGATGCCCGCGGTCCCCGGTTTCGGCGCCCCGCCCGAGGTGCGGGGCGTGGTCGGCGCGGAGAGGTCCCGTCGCCGCAGCTTGCCGCGGTTGGAGAGGAGGGTGGCGAGGAATCGGCGATTGAGGATCGCGCCCCAGAGCACGAAGATCGCGCCGACGATGGCGGCCACGATGGAGTAGCGCCAGCTGTCGCGCCCCGCGAGGGCGGCGGCGAGGGCGAGGATGCCGATCCCCACCAGCGTCTCGCCGCCGCGATGGCGCTCGATCCGGGGCGCCCTGCGGCGCTCGCGGCGGCTCTCGCTGGGGCCGATCGCCCGGTCGGGGAGCCGCGCGTCGAAGATCAGCCCGACCCCGACGAGGGCGACGAGGATGGCGAGGATCAGGGGAATGGTCTCGAGGCGCACGGCCCGTCGCTGTGCACCCCTCGTGCCGGGCGGGAGCGTCGCCCTGTCATTCCGAGCGCAGCGAGGAATCCTGGCGGCGACGCGGTAGTGGCAGGCGGTGCCACTACAGGGGGAGAGAAGATTCCTCGGTCGCGGAGCCTGCCCTGAGCGCAGCGCACGGGCTCCCTCGGAATGACAACGGGCGCTACGCCCGCGGATGCGCCTTGCGGTACACCTCCTTCAACCGCTCCACCGACGTATGGGTGTATATCTGCGTCGTCGAAACAGATGAATGGCCGAGGAGATCCTGGACCGCCCGCAGGTCGGCGCCGGCGTCGAGCAGGTGGGTGGCGAAGGTGTGCCGCAGCGAGTGCACGGAGAGCCCCGCGTCCTCGTCCACCTGCGACAGGAACTTCGTGATCGCGAGCTGCACGGCGCGCACGCCGATCCGCTTCCCGGTGCGCGCGAGGAAGAAGGCAACGCGGTCGGCGCGGGGGCCCACGTGGCGGAGCAGCTCGTCGCGCTTCGCCTCGTAATTGCGCAGCGCGAGCACCGCCTGGTCCCCCACGGGGATGATGCGCTCCTTCCGCCCCTTGCCACGCACCTTCACCTGCTGCGTGACGAGGTCCACGTCGGCGCGCGAGAGGCCCGCGAGCTCCGAGAGCCGCATCCCGGTGGAGTAGAACAGCTCGAGGATGGCCAGGTTGCGCACGTCGGGAAAGGCGCCCTCCATCGCGCGCGCTTCCGCCATCTGGAACACGAGGTCGATCTGCGCGCGGTCGAGATAGGCGGGAAGGTGCTTGTCGAGCTTCGGCGCGCCCACCGCCTTCGCGGGGTTCGACTCCACCAGCTCGTTGCGGTGCATCCACCGGTAGAAGCTGCGCACGGCGCTCAGCGTGCGTGCGATGGACCGCTTCGACAGGCCACGCCGGTTGAGCTGCCCCATGAAGCCGCGCATGGCGACGCGATCCACCCCCTCCCACGACCAGGACTCGGCGCCGTAATGACGCGCGAGGAAGAGGCAGAACTCGGCGAGGTCGCGGCCGTAGGCCGTCACCGTGTGCGGCGAGACGTCGCGCTCCTTCGCGAGGTGACGGAGGAACTCCTCGACTTCGCCAGGCAGCGGGGCGGGCTCCTGCGCGCCGTCGGCGCCCGGGTTGCGAGCGCCCCGTGCGCCGTCGCCGCTGGCGGGGATGCCTGGTTCGGACCTACGAACGGACATGGTCCTCACCAGGCATCCCCGCCGGCGGCGACCCGGGCTCCGCGTTCGTCGAGTGGGTCGGGGGAGCGGGGACGGAGTGCCCCTGACGGAGCGTGTCCGTTCGTAGCTCCGTCGGGGGCACTCCATCCCCGCTCCCGGCGCGCGAAAGCATGGACTTCCACTCCCCCATCACCGCGAGCGCGCGCTCGGCGTACTGCACGCGCTTCTCGATCTTGTCCTTCACCTTCACCGGGAGCTCGTCGAGCAGGCCGAAGTTGGCGTTCATCGGCTGGAAGTGCCGCGGGTCGGCGTCGCGCAGGTACCGATAGAGGGCGCCGAGCATGGTGGTGGGGGGCGGAAGCGCGGGTTCCTCGCCCTCGAGCTGGCGCGCGAGGTTCAGCGCCGCGAGGATCCCGGTGGCGGTGCTCTCGGTGTACCCCTCCACGCCGGTGAGCTGGCCGGCGAACATGGTGGTCGGCGCGTCGCGCAGCGAGAGCCAGGAGGTGAGCGCGGCGGCGGAGTTGATGTACGAGGTGCGGTGGATCGAGCCCCAGCGCAGGAACTCCGCGTGCTGAAGCCCCGGGATCATGCGCAGCACCTTCGCCTGTTCCCCGGTGCGCATGCGCGTCTGGAAGCCCACGATGTTCCACATGCGCCCCGCCGCATCCTCCATGCGGAGCTGCGCCACCGCCCAGGGCTTCGCGCCGCTGCGGGGATCGCGCAACCCGATGGGCTTCATGGGGCCGAACCGCAGCGACTCGCGCCCGCGCTTCGCCATCTCCTCCACCGGCATGCACCCCTCGAAGTAGGGGATGGGATCGAACTCCTTCCCCTCGTACTGGTCGGCGGCGGTGAGGGCGTCGAGGAAGGCCTCGTACTGCTCGCGGGTGAAGGGGCAGTTGAGGTAGGCGCCCTCGTCGCCGGCGCCCTGCATCGTCTCCTTCCCCCAGCGCGACGCGCGGAAGGCGATGTCCATGTCGATGGAGTCGCCGGCCACGATGGGGGCGATCGCGTCGTAGAAGGCGAGCGACTCGACGCCGAGGCGCGCCTGGATGGCGGCGGTGAGCGCCGGCGAGGTGAGGGGGCCGGTGGCGACGATCCCCACCCGGGGGAGCGCGGCGACTTCCTCGCGCACGAGGGTGATGCGCGGGTGCGACGCGATGCGCTCGTGCACGGCGGCGGCGAAGCGCTCGCGATCCACGGTGAGGGCGCTGCCGCCGGGGACGCGGGCCTCGTCGGCGGCCTGGAGGACCATCGAGCCGAGCAGGCGCATCTCGGCCTTGAGCAGGCCGTGGGCGTTGGTGACCTCGGTGCTCTTGAAGGTGTTGGAGCACACCAGCTCCGCGAGGCGGTCGGTCTGGTGCGCGGGAGTTCCGCGCACGCCGCGCATCTCGTGGAGCACCACGCGGTAGCCGCGCTCGGCGAGCTGCCACGCGGCCTCGCTGCCGGCGAGCCCGCCGCCGATCACCTGCACTTCCTTCGTCTGCATGGCTCGCAATCTAAGGCGCGGCCCGTCGGCCGAGGGGTGTCCGTGCGGACCGACCGGCGCACGCCTGCGGCGGCGCACGGTCCGCACGGACACCCCTCGACCTCCTCGCCCGGGCATCGAGTCGACGGCAGCTCGCGGCGCGCGGGGAGGGCGTGCGGCACCACGACGCGCGGGCGGGGGCGCCCAGCGATGGGGGGAGCGTCCGCGGACCGTGTGTGTTGATAGGTCCGAGGGAGCCCCTCATCGCGTCCGGCCCGTGTCCGGCGCGCGTCAGCCGTGGCGCGTCAGCCGGCGAGCGCCTCCGTCTCGGCGGGGGTCTCGATGTCCCACTCGTTGCCGCACTTCAGGCACGTGCGATGGTCGCCGCGCGCCTTGGTGAACTTGGCCTCGGCACCCACGTAGCCGCACTCGGGGCACTTCTCCGGGACCGGCTTGTTCCAGACCACGAAGTCGCAGCTCTCGTTCTCGCAGGCGTAGAAGTTCGTCCCGCGCTTGCGCGAGCGGCGCTCCACCAGGTTCCCGCCGTCCACCGGACAGAGCACCCCCGTGGGCATCGAGCGCGTCCCCCGGCACTTGGGGAAGGTGCTGCAGCCGAGGAACTGGCCGTTGCGGCTCTGCCGGATGACCATCGGGCTGCCGCAGAGGTGGCAGGCGAACTCCGTCATCACCGGCTTCGCGCGCTCCCCCTTGAGCGGCCGCGTGTACTTGCAGCTCTTGGGATTGTTCTCGCAGGCCAGGTACGGGCCGAAGAAGCCGCCGCGCGGCACCAGCTTGCCACCGCACTCGGGGCACTTCTCGTTCACCAGCGCCGACAGGTCGTGCGCCTCGGCGATGAGGTCGTCCACCTTCACGTTCTCGAGCGACTTCGCGAAGGGGCCGTAGAAGTCCTTGAGGACGCCCTGCCAGGTGAGCGAGCCCCCCTCGATCTTGTCGAGCTCCTCCTCCATCTCGGAGGTGAACTTCACGTCGAAGACGCTGGGGAACTGCTTCACCATCACCTTGGCGACCGTCTCCCCCGTCTCGGTGGGGAAGAAGCGCCGCTGCTCCAGGTTCACGTAGCGGCGGTCCACCAGCGTGCTGATGATGGAGGCGTAGGTGGACGGGCGCCCGATCCCGAGCCGCTCCAGCTCCTTGACCAGCGAGGCCTCGGAGAAGCGCGGG
>DASWVQ010000250.1:0-9445 GCA_036401195.1 Gemmatimonadaceae bacterium | reverse complement strand
CCGATCACGCCGGAGGCCCCGGCAAGGAAGATCTTCATCGGTTTGGTCCCGTGGATTCGACTGGACGTTACCCACCCCCACGTCGCCACGGCAGCGCCCGGCCGGCGCTCGGGCGGCGTGCAGGAGATTCCCTCACCCCGGTTGCCGCGATGCACCGCGAGGCGTCCCTGGAGCGATGCGATCAGCCTCCCGGACCGGCCTGCTCCTGGTTGCGCTTGGAGCCACCGCCCTCGCCGGCGCATGGATGTGGGACCCGGACGACGCCAGCCCTCCCGCTCGTGGAGCCGCCGGGCGACTCGTCCCCTCGGCGTCGCCGGGAATTCCGACGTATTACCCGGATGGCGGGCTGCCTGGCGAGGTGATGCCGGATTCCGAGTTCACCCGCCTCCTGCCCCGCTTCGGAGTGCTGCTCATGCTGCGGCACGATGCGCCCACGGGCGATACGGCCAGCTTCTACCTGCTCGCCTCGCGCGACAGCACGCGGTCGCTGCGCGAGCTCGGCTTCGTGCAGGTGGCGTCCCTTCTCGACTCGACCGCCGGGTTCGAGACCCTCGGCGACTCCCTCCCCCCCTCGCTGGTGCGATCGCGCGCCGTTGCCGGGAACGACTCCGTGCTGCGGCGTCGTGACTCGGAGTGCGTCCTCGAATCGCCCATTCCCCTGGTGGGGGCCGGCGCCGCCACGAGCGCCTGGCTGATGGCGCTCATGCCTGGCTCGGCTGAGGCGCTGTCGCCCGCGGCTTGGCACGCGCCGGTCACTGGCGACGACCGACGCCTGGCGTTCTCCCTTGCCCGGACCCTGCGTCCGGATTCGGGCACGTCGCGCGTGGCGGGCCCCGCCGCCGTCGCGGCGATCCCGTTCACGATCAAGTCGCTCCATCGGTTCTCGCTCGACGGCACCGAGTACCTGGTGGCCGACGTGCGGCGCGAGTGCAGCAGCGCCGAGTGCTTCGCGCGGCAGGGGGAAGACGACCAGGAGCAGCGGGTGTTCGTGGCCGAGCGCGATGCTGGCGATCCCGGTGCCGCCTTCCGCGTCGCCTGGAAGCATTGCGTGGCCGGCAGCTCCGACAACCAGGCGACCTACGAACCCGTGCTGATGCTTCGCATGGGCCAGGAACGCCTGCTGACCCTCTACCTCACCGCCGATACCGGGGGCCTCTTCATCGCCCGCGTGTCCCCCGGCACCTGGTCGCCGCTGGCCGAGTGGTACGGCGGCTGCTGACCGATCCCCGTCCCGCCTGCGCTCCATGACCCGCCTGCGCGTCCTCCTCCTGCTCCTTGGAGCCATCGCGATCGTCGCCCTGTGGCGCTGGTCACCGGCCCCCGACGCCACGCGTCCCACCGCCCCGGACCCCCGCACACCGCTCGTGCATCAGGCCGGCGACACGCAACCGGGAGGCTGGCAGCCGATGAGCGATTCGGCCTTCGCGTCGACGATGACCGGATTCGTGATCATGACGGTCCGTGGCGACTCCCTCTGGTTCGACTTCACCAGCCCGGATGACAGCACGGTGAGCCTGGCGATGCTGGGATTCATCCCGGCACGCTCGCTGCTCGACACCGCGGCACGCTTCGAGGCGGTCGGCGAGGGTGGGATCACCCGCCTGGTCGGCATCACGTCGCCGCAGGTGATGGACTCCGCGGTGCGCTACATGGACACTTCGTGCAACCTCGGGGTCGAGGTGCCGGTCCGTGACGTCAGCGGACGCACCGTCCACGGCGGGCCCGCGTTCCTGCCCGGCATGGCCGAGCTCCTGCCAAAGTCGCTGTGGCAGGCCGAGGGCGGCGAGGCGCACCGGACGGTCGCGCTCGAGCTGGCCCGGAAGATCCCACCCATTCCGGCGGGCGCCGACTCGACGGTGCAGGACATGGTCGACCCATTCGCCGAATCGCCGTTCCGCGTGCACACGGTCTTCACGTTCGTCATCGACGACACCGACGTCCTGGTGGGTGACGTGCGACGCAGCATGCCGCACCCGGTCCCGGGCGTCGAGGCCGCCGTCAACGAGCAACGGATCTTCATCGCCGAGCGCCCCGCCAACGATCCAGCCGCGGAGTTCCAGCTGGCATGGTCGAACCAGGGCACCGACATGGGCGAGTCCACGGACATCCGCGAGCTCGAGACCCTGCTGCGGCTCGGCCCGCGCAAGGTCCTCACCTTCATCGTCGGCCGGCAGTACGGCGACGGCGGGGGCGATGCCTTCCTCGCCCGGACAGGGCCCGGCCGGTGGCTGCAGGTGGCGAGCTACTACGTGGGCTGCTGATCGCGTCGGGCGCAGGCCGGGCTCGCTTGACCGCAGCGGGAGGGGCGCTACCTTTCATCCGTCTATCCGGATGAAATGATCGCTCCCATCTTCGACCAGCTCTCGGCCCTCGCCGATCCCACGCGCAGCAGGATCCTCCTGCTGCTCGATCGGCACGAGCTGACCGTCGGGGAGCTCTGCACCGCGCTCCGCCTCCCGCAGTCCACCGTCAGTCGCCACCTCAAGATCCTCGGCGACGAGGGGTGGATCGTCGTCCGCGCCGAGGGCACCACCCGGCGCTACCGGATGATCGCCGCCCGGCTGGAGCACGCCTCCAAGCGCCTCTGGCAGCTCGTGCGCACCCAGACCGCCGAGCTCCCGGCGGCGCAGCAGGACGCCCGCCGGCTCGACGCCGTCCTCGCGCAGCGCCGCACGAAGATGATCTCCTTCTTCGAGAACGCCGCCGGCCAGTGGGACCGCGTGCGCCAGGACATGATCGGCGCGCGCACCGACCTGCTCGCCCTGCTGGCCCTGCTCGACGACCGGTGGCAGGTGGGCGACCTCGGCTGCGGCACCGGCCACGTGAGCGACGCGCTCGCGCCGTGCGTGCAGCGCGTGGTCGCCGTGGACGAGTCGGGCCCCATGCTCCAGGCGGCGCGCCGCCGGCTCTCGGGGCACGACAACGTCGACGTGCGCGCCGGACGGCTCGAGGCGCTCCCGCTCGAGGACGGGGAGCTCGACGCGGCCGTCATGTTCCTCGTCGCGCACTACATCGCCGATCCCGCGGCCGCGATGGCGGAGGTGGCGCGCGTGCTGCGTCCCGGCGGGAAGTTCGTCCTCGTCGACCTCATGCCCCACGACCGCGAGGAGTACGTGCTCGAGATGGGCCACGTCTGGCAGGGCTTCGACGAGGCCCAGGCCTGCCGCTGGTTCGAGGACCACGGATTCGAGCGGGCGCGCTATCGCCCGCTGCCGGCCGACGCGAACGCGCAGGGGCCGGCATTGTTCGTCGCATCAGGAACCCGGCAGTCATCCCGCGCGTAGCGAGGGATCCGGCCCCGGCGCCCGCAGTCACCCGTCGTGCCACCCGGCACGTCCATTCACCAGGAACCTCCCGATGTCCACCGCCACCCGCCCCACGCTGACCGACACCGCCGCCGACCGCCCCGCGTACAAGGTCGCCGACCTCTCCCTCGCCGAATTCGGCCGCAAGGAGATCCGCCTCGCCGAGCAGGAGATGCCCGGCCTGATGTCCATCCGCGACGAGTACCGCGCGCAGCAGCCCCTGAAGGGCGCGCGCATCATGGGCTCGCTGCACATGACCATCCAGACGGCGGTCCTCATCGAGACCCTCGTCGACCTCGGCGCCGACGTGCGCTGGGTGTCGTGCAACATCTTCTCCACGCAGGACCACGCTGCGGCCGCCGTGGTCGTGGGCCGCGACGGCACCACCGACAACCCGCGCGGCGTGCCGGTCTATGCCTGGAAGGGCGAGACCCTCGAGGAGTACTGGTGGTGCACCGAGCAGGCGCTCATGTGGCCCGACGGTGACGGCCCGAACATGATCCTCGACGACGGCGGCGACGCCACGCTCCTGATCCACAAGGGCGCGGAGTTCGAGGCGGCCGGGAAGATCCCGGCCTTCGACGAAGCGAACGATCCCGAGGAGTGGGGAGTGATCCTCGGCCTCCTCCAGCAGGAGGCGGCGCGCAATCCCGGCCGCTGGACGAAGGTGGCGAAGGCCATCAAGGGCGTCACCGAGGAGACGACGACGGGCGTGCACCGCCTGTACGAGATGATGAAGGCGGGCACCCTGCTCTTCCCGGCCTTCAACGTCAACGACTCCGTCACCAAGTCGAAGTTCGACAACCTGTACGGCTGCCGGCACTCCGTGGTGGACGGCCTCAATCGCGCCACCGACGTCATGATCGCCGGCAAGGTCGCGGTGGTATGCGGCTACGGCGAGGTGGGCAAGGGATGCGCGCAGGCGCTCCGCGGGCAGGGCGCGCGCGTCATCGTCACCGAGATCGACCCCATCTGCGCCCTCCAGGCGGCGATGGAGGGCTACCAGGTCCTCACCCTCGAGGACGTGATCGGCACCGCCGACATCTTCATCACGGCGACGGGCAACTTCAACATCATCACCGCCGACCACATGGCGCGGATGAAGGACAAGGCCATCGTCGCCAACATCGGCCACTTCGACAACGAGATCGACATGGCCGGCCTGAAGAAGGTCCCGGGCGTCACGCGCATCAACATCAAGCCGCAGTACGACGAGTACGTCTTCCCCGACGGCCACTCGGTGATGATCCTCGCCGAGGGGCGCCTCATGAACCTCGGCTGCGCCACCGGCCACCCGAGCTTCGTGATGTCCAGCTCCTTCACCAACCAGGTGATGGCGCAGATCGAGCTGTTCACGAACACGGCGGCGTACGAGAAGAAGGTCTACGTCCTTCCCAAGCACCTCGACGAGAAGGTCGCGCGCCTCCACCTCGACAAGCTCGGCGTGAAGCTCACGCAGCTCACGCCGGAGCAGGCGGCGTACATCGGCGTGAAGGCCGATGGGCCGTACAAGCCGGAGCACTACCGGTACTGAGGCTGCAGGGCCTGGGGCCTCAGGCCTCGGGTAGCGGAAGAACGGGCATGAGAAGAGCGCCTGGCGGCAGTGCCGCCAGGCGCTCCTGCATGCAGGTGCTTCCGCTAACCCGGGCCCCAGTCCCTCAGGCCCCAGGCCCCACCCTAGTGCTTCCCGTGCCCCTTCCCCTTCCCCTTGAACTTGCCCTTGCCGCCGCGGCGATCGGAGTCGTCGTCGCGCACGCCCCGGCGATCGGAGTCGTTGTCACGGACGTCGCGGCGAATCACGCGGCCGTTCTGGTCGTAGCGCTCCCACCAGCGGTCCGACGGGTTGGTGATCGTGCGCCAGGTCCCGTTGGTGTTGCGCTGCTGCGCCGCACGGCCGTTGCACTTCCGCTCGTACTTGTAGTCGCCATTCCGCTTGGTCTGCTCCTTCACGAGGCAGCCCTGCGCGTCGCGGTACACGCGCATGCGGTTCGAGCCCGGGGCCGTGTTCGGGTTGACCCGGCCGTCGTTGGTGCGGCTTCCCACGATGACGCCCGAGGGGTCGCGCACCACGACGGTGCCGCCGCTCCCCGGCCGGACGATCTGGGCCTGCGCCGGCTGCGCCACGAACACCGCGGCGGTGAGGGCGAGCGCGAGCGAGATGGTCTTCTTCATTGAGCATTCCTCCTGGAAACGGCTCTATTGCCGGACCATAGGGAATGCACGGCCGATGCCGCGATCGACACGCACCACGAAATCCCGCAAGTCCTTCCCCCGCTGGCACTTGTGGCCTTGGTGACGCAGCGCACCAATCGCCCGTTCGTCCTGCCGTACGTGCCGGAGTGTCCCCGGGAATGGACGCGCACGGCACGCGTCGCCCCGGGCTGGACGCTCCCCCGCCGACCGGGAAACCACCAGTTTCGCGCGCGGTTCACCCGACTGACAGAATCACCGGGCTCCTGCAATGTCCGGATGAGGCCACAACGCCGGAGACGCCATGGCCCTCCTCAGCTCGAGTGAACCGCTGCTCGCCTCGGTGGTGCGCCACGCGGTGCGTGCCCCGAGCGGCCACAACTCGCAGCCCTGGCGCTTCCGCCTGCGCGACGACCTGCTCGAGCTCTGGGCCGACCGGACGCGTGCGCTCCCCGTGGCCGATCCCGACGATCGCGAGCTGGTCATCAGCTGCGGGGCCGCCCTGTACACCCTGCGGCTCGCGGTGCTCTGTCACGGCCGCGTCCCCCTCGTCACCCGCTTCCCCGATCCCGACCGCCCCGACCTCCTCGCCATCGTGCGCCTCGGCGGCCCGCATCAGCCCACCGCGCAGGAGGAGGAACTGTTCGAGGCGATCCCGCTGCGCCGCACGGTGCGCGGCGAGTTCCACCCGGACCCCCCGCCCCACCCCCTGGTGGCGGCGCTGGTGCAGGCCGCCGGCGTGGAGGGGGCGTCATTCGAGGTGGTGGGCGACGCCGCCCGCGCGCAGCTCGCCACCCTCGTCGCGCGCGGCGACCGGTTGCTGGGGGCCGACGCGCGGTTCCGCGATGAGCTCGCGCACTGGGTGCGACCGCACGAGGGTGCTCCCGACGGCATGCCCGCCGCGGCGCTCGGGATGCCCGGCTGGCTCGGTCCCATCAACGTGCTGCTCGCGCGCTTCGCCCCCTGGGGAAAGGTGCGGGCCCTCCGCGATCACCGGCTCGCCCTCGACGCGCCCCTCCTTGCCGCGCTCTGCACCTGCGGCGACGAACCGGACGACTGGCTCACCGCCGGCGAGGCACTGCAGCACGTCCTCCTGCGCGCCACTGCCGGCGGCCTCGCCACCGCCTTCCTCAACCAGCCGGTCGAGATCCGCGCCCTCCGCGAGGAGCTGGGCCAGCTCCTCCAGGCGACCGGGGTCGCGCAGCTGGTGCTTCGCTTCGGCTACGGCCCCCCCACCACCGCGCGGGTCGGCCGCCGCCCCCTGTCCGAGGTGCTGGCGCGCACGGGCGCCGGGGGCAACGGCACCCGCGCGACGCCGTCATCCTGAGGCGCAGCCGAAGGCCTGCCCTGAGGCCGAAGGCCGAAGGGATCTGGCCTCGGCGCGCCGTGGCGGATCTGTCGGCCGAGGAAACACGACGCCTGCGGGCGCGATCTCAGGCCGCGGTCCTCCGCCGCCCGACCATCGCGAACAACCCGATCGCGGCGACCGCGCCGAGCGTATCCATCAGCATGTCCTTCTGCGCGTCCCAGATGTCCCCCTGGCTGCCGAGGAAGTTCGCCCCCGCCTCCGCGTTGCCCCCGTACGCCGCGTATCCCCACTCGATCAGCTCGTACGACATCGCCACGAACGCGATCGCGAAGATCGCGAAGGTACAGGCGAGGGTGCGGCTCGTCTTCCCCCGCGTGACGAGGTACTCCGCGATCCCGAACGCGTAGAACCCCACGCTGAAGTGCCCCACCCGGTCGTACATGTTGCGCTCGAAGCCGAACAGGTGGTTGAACCAGTCGAAGGGGACGCGCTCGAACGTGTAGTGCCCGCCCACGGTGTGCCAGTACGGGAGCACGGCCATCAGCACGTACGCCAGGGGAGAGAACCGCGCGCCGCGCAGGTACATCACGACGAGCGTCGCCACCACGAGCACGATCGGCACGTTCTCCGCCCACCAGGTCGCCCGGTCATACGGGTCGATCGCTCCCCAGGTGAAGAGCAGGAGGTAGCCGAGGAGGAGCAGCGCGAGGATCCGGTCGCTGAGGCGAGGCATGTGGGATGGGTTGATGGTGCGTCCTGCGGGCCGTGCGCGACGACCCGGCGAAGGGCTACCGCTGCGCGCGCGCCGCCGCCACCAGCGCCTTCACCTCGCGCCGCAGCGTCGGGCCATGGTAGGGAATGCCGTCCTTGATCGTCCACTCCACCCCGCCGGCGTGCACCACCTTGCCGTCCCGCAGCACGTCGCCGCCGTCGGGATAGAGCATCTTGAGGTCCTCCAGGGGATTGCCGTCCACCACGATGAGGTCCGCCAGCCACCCCGCCCGCACGCGGCCGAGCCGCGATTCCTCGCCGAGGATGCGCGCGTTGTTCCCCGTCGCCTGCTGGATGATCGTGATCGGGTGGAACCCCGCCTCCTGGTGCAGTTCCATGGAGCGGATCATCCCGAAGCCGTACAGCTGGTAGATGAATCCCGCGTCGTCGCCGATCCCGATCAACCCGCCCTTGCGGTCGAAGTCGCGCAGCGCCGCCATCCAGAGGCGGTAGTTCTCCTTCCAATAGGTCTCGTCGGTCGAGCTCCACCCGAAGAAGTACGACCCGTGATTCCCCGCGTCGGGCTTGAAGTACGCCTCGAGCGTGGGGTGCAGCCACTCCCGGAACCACGGTTGCGTCTGCGCGCGCTGCAGGTCTCGGCTCGCCTCGTAGATGTCGAGCGTCGGCACCCACGCCACCTTCGCCGCCACCAGCGTGTCGAGCACGCGCGAGAGGATCGCCGGGTCGGCCTCGCGCCACAGGTGCCCCGCCCAGCGGAAGCGGTCGGTCTCGTCGTTGTAGTTGTAGTCGGAGGGGAAGCGCTGCTGCCGGTCGGGGATCGCCGCGTCGGGGATGCCGTACCAGTGCTCGATGCTGGTCGTTCCGAGGCGTGCGTCGTCCCACGCGTCGGTCTCCTCCACGCCCGCGTGGTGCGCCACCCGAAGGCCGAGCGTGTGCGCCTCGTCGAGCGCGGCGGCCATGAGGTCGCGCTCCACCCCAAGCATCTTCATGCCGTCGGCGCCCATCCCCTTGTACTCCCGCACCCGCGCCCGTGCCTCGGCAGGCGTGCGCGGCATGGGACGGTTGTTGAACATCGCGTACACGAAGATCCGTGGCGACGCCACCTCGCCGCGCGCGGCGCGCGCGCGCAGCGCGAGCAGCTTCGCCACCGAGTCGTTCCCCACTTCCCGCACCGTCGTGATCCCGGTCGCCAGCCAGGTCTTGAGCGCGTACTCCACCGGCTGCGGCACCCCGCCCCGCGAGTCCTGCACGTGCGCGTGCACGTTGATCAGCCCGGGGAGCACGAACTTCCCGGTCGCGTCGATCTCCGCGTCGGCCGCGGGGCGCCGCGCGCGCCCCCCCTTGAGGGCCACGGGGTCGAGCCATACGACCTCGGCGATCGTGTTCCCCTCGATCACGATGTCGGCGGGCCCGCGCGCCGGCGTCCCGTTGCCGTCCACGATGGTGGCATTGCGGATCGCGAGGCGGCCCGCGGGGCGGACGCCATGCGCGACGGGGAGCGACTGCGCGGGGAGGGACGCGGCGGCGAGGGCAGCGAGGGCCGCGGTGCAGGCAAGGCGACGGAGCATCGGCGGGGGGAAGAGGCGCAGGAACATGCGCCCGCGCGGCCGATCGCGCCATGGGGTTCACTTGGGCGGCAACGGAGCCGGAGAGTTCCCCGAATCCCTGAAGCTCCAGAAAGGAAATCGGCGTGGCGCCCGCAGGGCGCTCACGCCGCTTCCGATGTCGTGCCGAGGGCCGAGGGCCGAGGGCCGAGAGCCGGCAGCCGTCAGTTGCCGTTCACTTCAGGTACTTCCCGAACCAGTCCTGGACCTGCCCCCACCACAGCTGCTGGTTCTGCGGCTTCGTGATCCAGTGCCCCTCGTCCGGGAAGAGCACCAGCCGGCTCGGCACCCCCTGCCGCTGCAGC
>DASWVQ010000249.1:0-2530 GCA_036401195.1 Gemmatimonadaceae bacterium | reverse complement strand
GCGGACAGGTTGTTGGCGGCGCGTTCCCGGTCCCCCATGGCGATGTGGTCCTTCGCCGACTGGGCCTGGGCCACGGTGGCGACGAACAGCAGCGCCGCGGACAGCGCGGTGCGGATACTCATGGTGGAGCTCCTCATGAAGGTGAACGACCGGGGCGAACTCGCCGCCCGCGGAATGCCCGCCGGGCTCGACGGATCGTCCTGCGGCCAAGCTAGGAATACCCCGGAGGTCGGTCAATGATCGTCCAGCCGCTGATCGAGCGGAAACGCGATGGCGGCCGGCTCACCCCGGACGAGTGGAAGTCGCTGGCCCACGCCTATGCCGCCGGGAAGGTTCCCGACTACCAGGTGGCGGCGCTGCTCATGGCGTGCTTCTTCCGCGGGCTCGACCGTGGGGAGACCTCCGCGCTCACCGAGGCCATGCTCACCAGTGGCGACCGGCTCGACCTGTCGCACCTCACGAAGCCGCGGCTCGACAAGCATTCCACCGGCGGCGTGGGGGACAAGGTCTCGCTGATCCTCGCCCCGCTCATGACGGCGCTGGGAATCGTGGTGCCGATGATGTCGGGGCGGGGCCTCGGGCACACCGGCGGCACGCTCGACAAGCTGGAGACGATCCCCGGCTTCCGCACCGACCTCTCGCTCGCCGAGGCGCGCGCGCAGCTCGACGCGATCGGGTGCGCGCTGATCGGCCAGACGGGGGAGATCGCTCCCGCCGACCGGAAGATGTATGCGCTGCGGAACGCCACCGCCACGGTGGAGGCGATCCCGCTCATCGCGGCGAGCATCATGAGCAAGAAGCTCGCGGAGGGACTCACCGGGCTGGTGCTCGACGTGAAGCGCGGCTCGGGGGCCTTCCTCCCGGAGCTGGAGCGCGGGCTGGAGCTGGCGAAGACGATGATCGCCCTCGGCGCCGACCACGGGACGCCGACGGTGGCGCTGCTCACCGCGATGGACCGCCCGCTCGGGCGCGCGTGCGGCAATGCGCTCGAGGTGGAGGAGTCGGTGCTCGCGCTGCGCGGCGAGGGGCCGGCAGACCTGATGGCGGTGACGTACGCGCTGGGCGCGGAGATGCTCCAGCTCGCGGGACTCGCGCGCTCGCGCGCCGAGGCGGTGGTGATGCAGGAGCGCGCGATCGCCGACGGCCGAGCGGCCGCCGTGTTCCAGCAGGTGATCGAGGCGCAGGGGGGGAACCCCGCGGTGGTGGACGACCCGGCGCTGCTCCCCCAGGCGCAGGAGTGCGAGATCTTCTTCGCCGCGCGCGGGGGGATCGTGGCCCGGGTGGAGCCACGCGCGATCGGCCGCGGCATCGTGGCGCTCGGGGGCGGGCGCACGCGCATGGAGGATTCCCTCGATCCCTCGTGCGGCTTCGTGATCACCGTGCAGCCCGGGGACGGGGTGGACGCCGGGGCTCCCCTCGCCAGCATCTACGCGGCCACGCCGTACCAGGTGGCCCTCGGTCGCGCGGCGCTGGAGCAGGCGATCCTCATCACGGACGATGGCGGGGAGCGGCCGCTGCCCCTCGTGTCGCACCGGGTGACGGGCGAGGGGGTCTTCGAGTACTGAGGGCTCCGGCGCGCCTGGCGGTTCGGGTGAGCGCCGGCGCGCCGGGCGGTTCGGGTGAGCGCTGGCGCGCCGGACCGTCTGGGTAAGAGAACCACGATAAGATCGAAAACACGAAGTCCCTCCACGTGCATTGACGGCCCCGTGCTCGAGGGGAGAGTGGATTCGTGAATGCATGAGGTGGACGTGCGGTTTTCGCCCTTCTCGCTCTTCTCGCTCTTCTCGCTCTTCTCCAACCCAACGGTCCGGCGCGTCGATCCCGCTGCGCCGCCGACGAACGCCGCGACCAACCGCACGAGCCGATGCACGAAGCCCCACGCGCCGGGGGCACGTGGGGCCTTGCGTCGAGTGCGGGAGGGAACGGCTACGCGTACGGCGAGTCGTCCTCCTCCTCGTCGGCGTGGAAGCCGAGTTCCGCGGCGGTCATGCGGATGCTCGTCCCCTCGGGCACGAGCGAGCGCGCCAGTTCCACCAGTCCGTCGCTCAGGTGCGTGCCGTAGCGCAGGAGGTGCACGGCGCGGCTGCGCCGCTGCAGGAGGAAGGCGAGGGGCGGGAGGTCGCGCTTCGCCGCGTTGCACTCGCGGCAGGCGAGGACGAGGTTGTCGCGGCGGTCGTAGGCCGTCTGGCCGCGGCGCGGTGCCACGTGGTCGAGGGTCATCGTCCCCACGGGGAAGCTGCGTCCGCAGTAGGCGCACACGGGCCCATGCTCCTTGAGGAGCCAGGCCCGGGTGTCGGCGTAGGCGGCGCGCCCGGTGGGGAGGGAGGTGAGGCGGGAATTGCCCACCCCGGAGGCGCGGCGGCCGCCGCGCTTCCGGTTCGGCGCCGGCTCGGCGGGCGGCTCCGCCGCGTAGGGATCGTCGTGGATGGGGCGGGTGGCGGTCGCCCGGACCGGGCTCACCCTGGCCGCGCCGTTCGTCTTCGCCGCGGCGCCGCGCGCCGGTCCCCGGCGGCCGCGCGCGGGCTTCTCC
>DASWVQ010000248.1:0-3299 GCA_036401195.1 Gemmatimonadaceae bacterium | reverse complement strand
TCGCCCGCGGGGCACCCTCGTTGCCTTTGGGGAACGGTGAGCCGGCCCTCCCACCCGACCGGCAAAACCGTGAACCCGAAGGTGCGCAATGACGATCCGGCGATGGCTCCCGACGTCGCTCCTGATGGTCCTGGCCCTCCTGCTCTCCGCGTGCGGCGAGGACGTCACCTACCGCGACGCACAGGCCGTGATCCCCCCGCTCCAGGGGGCAGGCAACTTCCTCGGCTACTCCTCCATCGAGACCAAGCGCACCGTCTGTGGCAACTGCCACAGCGGGAAGCAGGCGTCGTGGGAGCAGACGGCGCATGCCCGCGCCTGGAGCGACGGCGCGAAGTCGCCCGGCTGGTCGGCGGCGTGCGAGGGGTGCCACACCGTGAACGCGCGCGGGAACCTCTCCACCGAGCCCACGGTGGGCTACCTCGGCGCGAAGAACGCCCGCTACTACGACGTGCAGTGCGAGTCCTGCCACGGCCCCGGGCTCACCCACGTCTCGAACCCCGACGCGGCCAACAAGCCCCTGGCCCCGATCGCGGTCGACACCGCCCTCACCTACGGCTGCGGCGAGTGCCACTCCGGCGCGCACACCCCCTTCGTCGAGGAATGGCGCAGCTCCAACCACTCCCGGATCATCGAGTCGCGGAACACCAACCCCTCCTGCAACACCTGCCACGATGCGAAGGAAGTGCTGAAGGGGTGGGGGGTGAAGTCGGTGTTCATCGAGCAGGAGAGCCCGGGGAAGTACATGGCGGTGACCTGCGTCGTCTGCCACGACCCGCACAGCGCGAAGAACAAGGGGCAGCTGCGCTTCCCCATGGACGTCGCCGACGTGGACGAGAACCTCTGCATGCGCTGCCACCACAAGCGCGGCGTGCCCGATCCCACCAGCACGCGTGGCCCGCACTCCCCCGAGGGGCCCCTCCTCCTCGGCGAGGGTGGCTGGTTCCCCCCCTCGATGGCCACCCAGGTGGGGCAGATCCGCGGCGCCCACGGCAGCGATCGCAACCCGAAGCTCTGCGCCACCTGTCACGTGAGCGGATACCAGGTGACCGACGCGGCGGGCAAGTTCACCTTCGCCTCCACGGGGCACAGCTTCCAGGCGATCCCCTGCGTGGGGGCCAACGGCCTCCCCGACGGCCGCCGCGACTGCACGCTCCAGGAGCGCTCCTTCCGCGCCTGTGTCACCTGCCACCTCACCGAGACCTCCGCGCGCAGCGCACTCACCGCCGCCGAGGCGCGGCTCGACCGGCTGGGTGAGGAAGTCATCGCCCTCGCCCTCAAGGCGCCCGCGTCGGCGTTCAACACCACCGACAACAAGACCACCACCGCCGAGGGGGCGAAGTTCAACGGAGAGCTCGCGCTCAAGGCCGGATCGGCGGTGCACAATCCCTTCCTGGTCGAGGCGCTCGTCCTCGCCAGCATCAAGCAGCTGGAGATCGACTACGGGATCAAGGCGTCGGGCGCCGTGTCGCTCACTCCGCAGATCAAGCCGTAGGGGGCACCATGCTGTTCCCGGTCGTGGTGCTCGGGTTCGCCGTCGCCTGGCTGGCCGATACCGGCCAGGCGGCGGCGCGCCCGTTCGACCATGCCCGGCACGAGCGCCTGTCGTGCACGCAGTGCCATGGCACGGGCGCGCGGCACCGGCAGGTGCTCGTGCGCTCGGCCGCGGACTGCGCCGCCTGCCACCACGACGCCGGCCGTGCGCGCCCCTGCACCACCTGTCACGCCGCCCTCCCGGCGCCGCGCGAGGTGACGGTGGCGGTGCGCGCGACCGCGTCTCCCGCCGCGCGCGCGCGCACGATGCCCGTCCCGCACCAGCGGCACGCGCAGGTGCGGTGCACCGAGTGCCATCGCGAGGGGCCCTTCCTGGCCCCCGCGCGCGCCTGCGGCAGCTGCCACGACCGGCATCACCGGGCCGACGCCGATTGCGCCGGCTGCCATCGCGCGGAGAACCAGGCGCGCCACGACGCCGCGTCGCACCTCGGCTGCGCCGGCGCGGCCTGTCACGCCACGGCGCTCGCGCCGAAGGTGTGGCCCACCCGGACGCTCTGCCTCACCTGCCATCCCGCGCAGAAGGAGCACGCGGTGGGCGGGCAGTGCGCGGCCTGTCACGAGATCCCCGCCCCTGGCGGTGGCCCGCTCGTGGCCGCGGCCCGAGCCGGGGGTGACGCCCCCGGGCCGGTGACGCCATGACCGGCGCCGCAACGAGGCTCGCGCCCGGCGCGCTCGGTGTGGTAAGTGCGCTCGGCGCCGCGCTCCTCCCGCTCGCACGCGACGCGGGCGCCCAGTCGGTGAGCGTGCGCGGCTCCACGAGCGTGCGCTACATCGAGCTGCGCCCCCTCGCGGGCGACAGCGTCCCCGCGGGCACCACCGAGGGCACCGCGCTGCTGCGCGCCCTCCCCGACGGCCGCGTGGTGCGCTGCCTTCCCGGCGACGCCTTCTGCCGCGACCTGCGCCCCGGCGCGCGCGTGTCGACCATCCCCATGGTGACCGACCTCGAGGCCAGCGCCTGGGGGTTCGGGGAGGGGGTGCGCCTCTTCACGCAGCTTCGCGTGCGCAACGGCTGGGGAAGCGCCCCCGACCTCTGGCCCAGCGGCTCGCGCACCCTCGAGGCGCTCGCGGCGTACGCGGAGCTCGATCGCGCGAACGTGCGCCTGCGCCTCGGCCGCCAGTGGACGGTGTCGGGGCTCGGCTTCTACAACTTCGATGGGCTGTCCGCGCAGCTCCGTCCGGCGCGCCGGCTCACGCTGGAGGCCTACGGCGGACGCAGCCTGCTGCGCGGGCTGAACGAGTCGCGGGTGAGCGGCGCGCTCGAGTCGATCGAGGCGCTCGCCCCGCCCTCGGCGGGAGTGCTCGGCGGGTTCCGCGCGCGCTACAGCCCGCGCCCCGGCACCTCGTTCGCCGCGGCGTACCAGGTGGAATCCCGCGGCCGCGGGGAGGGGTTGCTCAGCGAGCTGGCGACGCTGAACGCGATCGCTCCCCTCGGGCGCTTCACCACCGAAGGGTCGCTGGAGCTCGACGCCGCCAGCTCGCAGGTGAACGAGGCGATGCTCCGCGCGCGCACCCCCGCGGGGCGCCACGCCACGCTGTTCGCGGAGCTGCGCCGCTACCGCCCCTACTTCGAGCTGTGGACCATCTGGGGCGCCTTCTCCCCGCTCGCCTACGACGAGGCGCGCGGCGGAATCACCTGGGCCACCGCGCGCGGCGCACTGGTGCTGCGCGGCGAGGGAAGCCGTCGCCGCTACGAGCGCGACGACGCGGGCGGCTTCGGCGACTACCGTCGCGCGGGATGGGGGGTGGGC
>DASWVQ010000247.1:0-16667 GCA_036401195.1 Gemmatimonadaceae bacterium | reverse complement strand
CCGCGCGCGCTGGCGCTTCCTCCGCGAGGCGCTCGGCACGATGCAGCGTGCGGCGGGCCTTCCCGCGCTCCGCATCGCCACCGCGCACACCCGCGACGACCAGGTGGAGACGGTGCTCATGCGCGCCCTGCGGGGGGCGGGGGCGCGCGGCCTCGCCGGACTCGCCGCCGATTCCCCGGTCGCACGCCCCCTCCTCGGCGTGAGCCGCGCCGAGGTGCGCGCGCACGCCGACGCACGGTCGCTGGCGTGGGTCGATGACCCGTCGAACGACGATCGCGCCTTCCTGCGTAACCGCGTGCGCCATGAGATCCTGCCGGCGCTGGTCAGGCATCGCCCCGCGCTCCCCGGCGAGCTGGATGCGCTGGGAGAGCGAGCCGCGGCCTGGCGGCGCGAGATGGACGCGCTGGCGCTGCGCGCGGCCCCCCCGCTGGAGCCCCCCGGCGCGGGGTGGGCGCGCGTTGCCGCCGCCGACCTGGCTGGGTATGATTCAGCAGGGCTCGCAATCCTCTGGAGTGCGATCGCCTGGCGGGCGGGGCTCGCGCTCGACCGGCGCGGAACCCGGCGGCTCGCGGAGTTTACCATGAATGGGCGAGGTGACGCCGTGGCGCACCTTGCTGGTGGTTGGGAAGTCGCCCGGATCGGAGCGCGGTATGAGCTCCGCCGGGCGGTCGTGCATCCGGAGGGTGCGGTGGCGCTCCCGCGTGGGGAGGGGGGGGCGCTGCTCTGGGGACGCTGGCGCTTCTCGGCGGGTCGCGGGGAGCGGATCGCGGCGGGAGACGACCCCTGGACGGTCACCCTCCCCGAAGGACCGGTGGCGGTGCGTGGGTGGCGTCCGGGGGACCGGGTCGCCGGTCCCGGGGGCCGCCCCCGCCGCGTGAAGCGCTTCCTCAGCGACGCCAGGATCCGTGGCGCCGACCGGGCCGGCTGGCCCGTGGTGGTGGCCGGGGAGGGGGGTGGTGAGGAAATCCTCTGGATTCCTGGAATTCGCCGCAGCGACGCGGCAACCGCGCGGTCCGGCAGACCGGCTCTGACACTCCGCTGTGACCGAATCCGCTGACCCGCGGCTCCTGGGCCGAAAAGTCCGTCGCATTGCCTACACGCGCGAAGATATTGCGGCCAAGTGCCGCGAGCTGGGACAGGAAATCACCGAGACCTACCCCGAGGACGCGAACCTCCTCGTGCTGGGCCTCCTCAAGGGAAGCTTCATCTTCGTGAGCGACCTGGTGCGCGAGATCCAGCGCCCCCTCCAGGTCGACTTCATCGTCGCTTCCAGCTACGGCAACGACACCGTCTCCAGCGGGGTGGTGAAGCTGCTCTACGACCCGAACACCGAGCTGGCGGGGAAGGACATCCTCCTCGTCGAGGACATCGTGGATTCCGGCCGCACCCTGGCGCGGCTCATGGACCTGCTCCGGGCACGGAACCCGCGATCCCTCGAGATCTGCGCGCTCCTGCACAAGCGGATCGCCACCGAGCTCAACGACGAGGTGAAGTTCGTCGGTTTCGACGCGCCTCACGAGTTCCTCGTCGGGTACGGCCTGGACCACGCCGAGGACTTCCGGCACCTGCCCTACATCGCGAGCCTGCAGTAATGCCACTGCCCATGCAGCCAAACAAGCCGAAGAAGGACTTCAGCTGGGGACGCTTCTCCAAGACGCTCTCCTTCTGGATCCTCATCCTCCTCGTCCCCGTGGCGCTGATCCAGCTGTCCGGATCGCGCCCCGCGTCGACCGCCGACCTGGACTACTCGCAGTACCGCGCCGAGCTGGCGCGGGACAACGTGAAGTCGGTCACCATCCAGGCGGGCCGCCGCGTCACCGGCACCTTCAAGCAGCCGATCGCGGTGAAGGGGGCGCAGGCGAAGGGGTTCAACACCCTGCTCCCCATGGAGAACTCCGAGGAGGAGCTCAAGGCCCTCTCCGACAAGGGGGTGCAGGTCCGCGCCGAGGAGACGCGTCCCTCGATCACGGCCTGGATCATCAACTTCCTCCCCTGGCTGCTGCTCATCGGCTTCTACCTGTTCCTGTTCAAGCAGATGCAGGCGGGGGGGAACAAGGCGTTCTCCTTCGGCAAGTCGAAGGCGAAGCTGCTCTCGGGCGACACGCCCAAGGTGACCTTCGCCGACGTGGCGGGGGCCGACGAGGCGAAGCAGGACCTCCAGGAGATCATCGAGTTCCTGAAGGACCCGCAGAAGTTCACCAAGCTGGGGGGCCGGCTCCCCAAGGGCGCGCTCCTCGTGGGGCCGCCGGGCACCGGCAAGACCCTCCTCGCCCGCGCCGTCGCCGGCGAGGCGGGGCGTCCCTTCTTCTCGATGTCGGGCTCCGACTTCGTGGAGATGTTCGTGGGCGTGGGCGCGAGCCGCGTGCGCGACCTGTTCGAGCAGGGAAAGACCAACGCCCCCTGCATCATCTTCATCGACGAGATCGACGCCGTGGGCCGTCACCGCGGCGCGGGCCTCGGCGGCGGGCACGATGAGCGCGAGCAGACGCTCAACCAGCTCCTGGTGGAGATGGACGGCTTCGAGTCGAACGACGGCGTGATCCTCATCGCCGCCACCAACCGCCCCGACGTGCTCGACCCGGCGCTCCTGCGCCCCGGGCGCTTCGACCGGCAGATCGTGGTGGATGCCCCCGACCTGCGCGGCCGCGAGGGGATCCTGAAGGTGCACCTGCGCAACAAGCCGATCGCCCCCGACGTGGACGTGAACCGGCTCGCGCGCGGCACCCCGGGGATGGCGGGCGCCGACCTGGCGAACCTCGTGAACGAGGCCGCCCTGCTCGCCGTGCGCCGCAACCACGACAAGATCTTCATGGCCGACTTCGAGGACGCGAAGGACAAGGTCATGATCGGCGCCGAGCGCCGCTCGTACGTGATGAAGGAGGAGGAGCGCAAGAAGACCGCGTACCACGAGGGGGGCCACGCCCTCTGCGCGATCCTCATCAAGGGGAACGACCCGCTGCACAAGGTCACGATCATCCCGCGTGGCCGCGCGCTCGGCATCGCCTTCACCCTCCCCGAGGACGACCGCGTGTCCATCACGCGCGAGCAGCTCGAGGCGGACCTGGCGATGACCTACGGCGGCCGCGTGGCGGAGGAGCTGGTGTACGGGCGCAACCGGGTCACCACCGGCGCGTCGAGCGACATCCAGCAGGCCACGAAGCTCGCCCGCCGCTACGTGATGCAGTGGGGGCTGTCCGACGCGATCGGCCCGGTGCTCGTGGGCGACCAGGAGCACGAGGTCTTCCTCGGCCGCGAGATCCAGAGCCGGCGCGAGGTGTCGGAGAAGACCGCGCAGCTGGTGGACGCCGAGGTGCAGCGGGTGATCCGCGAGGCGTACGATCGCGCCACGCAGACGTTGAGCACCCACCTCGACGCGTTGCACGCGGTGGCGGCGGCGCTCCTCGAGCGCGAGACCCTCACCGGCGAGGAAGTGGCGGCGATCGCGCGCGGGGAAACGCTCCCGCCTCTGCCGCCGAGCGAGCCGCCCACGTCGCCCAACCGGCCCACGCCGGCGCCGGCGATCGAGGCGAAGCGCACCCCGCCCCCCCTCCTCGGGGGGCCGGAGCCGTCGCCGGCGTGACCTGGCGGCTCGCCCACGGGCGCTCGCTCGACACGGAGCGCCCGATCGTGATCGGCATCCTCAACGTGACCCCCGACAGCTTCAGCGACGGGGGTCGCTTCCTTTCGGTGGACGCCGCCGTCGCCCGCGCGGGGGAGCTCTTCGCCGAGGGCGCCGACATGCTCGACGTGGGGGGGGAATCCACCCGGCCGGGCGCCACCCCGGTGGACGCCGCGGAGGAGGAGGGGCGCGTCGTCCCGGTGGTGCAGGGGATCGCGGCCCGCTGGCCGGGGGCGCTGCTCTCCGTGGACACGGTGAAGGCCTCCGTGGCCGCGGCGGCGCTCGACGCGGGCGCGCACGCGGTGAACGACGTCTCGGGCTTCCGGCTGGACCCGCGGATGAGCGAGATTGCCGCAGGGCGCGGCGCGGGGGTGGTGCTGATGCACTCCCGCGGGACGGTGGGCGACATGGCCACCTTCGCGCATGCGACGTACGGGGACGTGGTCGAGGAGGTCGTGGCCGAGCTGCAGGGGCAGCTCACGACGGCACTGGAGGCGGGCGTGGAGCGAGGGGCGATCGTGCTGGACCCGGGGATCGGATTCGCCAAGCGGGGCGAGCACTCGCTGCGCCTGCTGGCGGCGCTTCCCCGCATCACCGCCCTCGGATGCCCGGTGCTGGTGGGGGCGTCGCGCAAGCGCTTCATCGGCGAGATCACGGGGGTGAAGGAACCGGCCGCCCGGGTGCACGGGTCGGTGGGCGCGCACGTGGCCGCCCTCGCGCGCGGCGCGCGGCTCTTCCGCGTGCACGACGTCCGCGCCCACCGCGAGGCGCTCTCCGTGGCGTGGGCGGTGCTGCGCGACGCGGCTGCGGTGCCCGCCGCGGGGGCGGTCCGCCCATGAATCCCCTCGAGCAGTTCCGCCTCCTCCATCCCGGCTGGCGCGACCTCCTCGAGATCGCGGTGGTGGCGTACGGGCTCTATCGCGTGCTCCTCCTCTTCCACGGCACGCGCGCGCTGCAGATCGTGTTCGGCATCGTGGTGCTGATCCTCACCTACGCCGCCGCCTGGGCGCTCAAGCTGGGGATGATCACCTACCTCCTCGGCCTCGTCTTCACCTACGGCGCCTTCGCCCTGCTCGTGGTCTTCCAGCCCGAGCTGCGGGCCACCCTCGCGCAGCTCGGGCAGTCGCGCATCACGCGCTTCTTCCACCGCATGGAAGTGGGGGAGATCGCCGACGCCATCGCCTCGGCGGTGGACCGGTTGAGCCGCTCCGGGATCGGGGCGATCATCGCCATCGAGCGCGAGGTGTCGCTCCAGGAGTACATCCCCAGCGGCTCCATGATGGAGGCGAAGGTCTCGTCGGACCTGCTGGCCACGATCTTCACCCCGTACACGCCCCTGCACGACGGGGCGGTGATCGTGCGCGGCGACACGATCATCGGCGCGGGGTGCATCCTCCCCCTCTCGCACGCGCACATCACCGACCGCTCCCTCGGCACGCGCCATCGCGCGGCGCTGGGGCTCAGCGAGGAGTCCGACGCGATGGTGATCGTGGTGTCGGAGGAGACGTCGACGGTGTCGATCGCGCACAACGGCCGGCTGCGTCGCGACCTCACCCCGCTCGAGGTGCGCGAGATCGTCTCCGGGCGCACCTCGCGCTCCACCGCCGAGCGCGCGGCGATCGTGGAGTCGCCGGGGTGACGGTCGCGCCGCATCCCGCCCGGGTCGCGGCCCTGGCGGCGGCATCGCTCCTCGTCGTCTACCTCGCCACCCTCGCCCCCGGCGTCACCTTCTGGGACGCGGGGGAGTTCATCAGCGCCGCGGCCACCTGGGGGATCCCGCACCCGCCGGGCACCCCGCTCTACGTGACGCTGCTGCGCGCCTGGTCGCTGCTGCTGCCGGTGCCGACGGCGCTCGCCACGAACCTCTTCTCCGCCGCGTGCACCGCGGCGGCGGGGGGGATCGCCACCTGGTGGCTCGCGCCGCGCGCGGGCGCACGCGTCGCCTTCGCCGCGGCGTTCGTGGCGGGGACGATGAGCAGCGTGTGGCTCAACGCCACCGAGACCGAGGTGTATGCCGCCTCGCTCCTGCTCGCGGTGGCGATGGTCGCGGCGGGAGTGCGCGCGGGCGAGTCGCGGCCGGGCGACGCGCGGTGGGCGGTGCTCGCCGCGTACCTGGTGGTGCTGGCGGTGCCCCTGCACCTCAGTGCCCTGGTCGCCGCACCGGCGGCAATCTACGCCGCCTCCAGCGGCGGCGCGGGCGCGGGCGCGGGCGACGCGCGATGGAAGTGGCGCCGCGCGCTCCCCCTCACCGGCGCGATGCTCTGCGCGATGGCGCTAAGCCGGATGAGCCTCCCCCTCGGGATCGCCGGCGTGGTGATGCTCGCCTGGGGCACTGGCCGCTGGCGCCTCGTCGCGGCCGCGCTGCTGGCGGCCACGCCGCTGCTGATCCTGCTCCTGCGCGCGCGCATGGACCCCTGGCTCAACCAGGGGAATCCCGCCACGTGGGAGTCGCTCGCCGAGGTGGTGTCGCGCCGGCAGTACCTCGTCGCGGGACAGTGGCCGCGGCGCGCCCCGCCCTGGCTCCAGCTCGCGAACGTGGTGCAGTACGCCGACTGGCAGGTGGCGATGTCGCTCGGGCGCACGGTGTTCGCCACCGTGCCGCGCGTGCTGGTCACGGCGCTCTTCGCCGGGCTGGGGATCGTCGGCGCCCTCGGGCACCGTGCCGCGGACCGGCGGGGGTACCGCGTGGTGCTCCTCCTCCTCGCCTGCGGCACGCTCGGCGTGATGTTCTACCTCAACCTCCAGGCGGGTCCCTCGCTCGGCCACGGTTTCGTGCCCGCCGGGGCGCACGAGGCGCGCGAACGCGACTACTTCTTCGTCCTCGGCTTCCTCGCCTGGGGGCTCTGGGCGGGGATGGGGGCGATCGCGGTGGGGGAGCGGATGCGCCAGCCGGCGGCCGGCGTCGCCCTCGCCCTGCTCCCCTGCCTGCTCAACTGGCGTGCGGTGTCGCGCACCGCCCATCCCGAGCGCGGGCTCCCGGCGGTCGTGGCCGAGGGGCTGCTCGCCAGCGCGCCCCGCGGGGCGGTGCTCCTCGCCGCGGGGGACAACGACAGCTACCCCCTGTGGGCGGCCCAGTCGGCGGCGCGGCTCCGGCGCGACGTGACGGTGGTGACGGTCCCCCTCCTCCCCGCCGGCTGGTACCGCGCCGAGCTGGCGCGCCGCCATGGGCTGCTCCCCGCGGGGGCGGTGGGGGCGTGGTGGGGAGATGACGCCACCTTCCGCGCGCTCGTGGCCGCGGCGCGCGCGAGCGGACGCCCGGTGGCCGCCTCCCCCCAGCTCCCCGCGGCCGACCGGATCCGCGCCTGGCCGCGGTGGGTGCTGCGCGGCGCGGTGTACCTGGCGGTCCCCGAGGGAACGGGGGCGGCGGTGTCGGTGGACACCGCGGCGGGCCTCGCCTGGAGCCGGCAGTTCGAGCGGTGGCGGCGCGGCGCCGGCGCCGCCCCCTCGACGGACCCTACCACCGCGTGGTGGCTGCGTTTACTGTCCTGCCCCGGTGCGCTCTCTCACCCGCGCGCCGCGCCGGCGTCCCGGGCGCTCGGTCAAGGGGTAAGCGATTCCCTTGATTCAACTTGCAACTTCCGGTAACTTCATTAGCTATGCCCTATCCCCAGCTAGCGGACCGGCTCGCCGAGGTTCGCGGCCGCGTCGCCGACGCGGTGCGCCGGGGCGGGCACGGCCAGCAGGTCACCTTCGTGGCGGTCACGAAGACGCACGGGCCCGACGCCGCGGATGCCGCCTTCGCACAGGGCATCCCGGACGTGGGAGAGAACAAGGTGCAGGAGGCGCTGGACAAGATGGAGCTGGTCACGGCGCCGGTCCGCTGGCACCTGATCGGCCACCTCCAGCGCAACAAGGTGAAGCACCTCGACCGCTTTCACCTGCTGCACTCGCTCGACAGCGCGCGGCTCGCCGACGCGGTGCACGCGCACGGGATCTCCCGTGGGCGTCCCGTGGACGCGCTGCTGCAGGTGAACGTGGTCGGTGAGGAGACGAAGGGCGGGATCCCCCTCGCCGAGGTGGGGCGCGAGGCCGCGCGCCTGGCGACGCTCGGTGGGGTACGGATCCTGGGCGTGATGACCATGGCGCCGCTCGAGGCAGGCGAAGCCACCCTGCGGCAGGTGTTCCGGGGCGCCCGCGAGGCGCGCGGAGTGCTCGCCGCGGCGGGGCTGCCGGCCACCGAGCTGTCCATGGGGATGTCCAATGACTACGAGCTCGCGGTGGAGGAGGGAGCCACCCTCATCCGCCTCGGGACCGTCCTCTTCGGAGCGAGAGGAACATGATCGACGAGACCTTCCACCTGACCGCGCTGGACGTTCGCCGCTACGAGTTCGGCAAGGCGCTGCGCGGCTACGAGCCCGAGCGCGTGGAGCAGTTCCGCGTGCAGGTGGCGGAGGAGCTGGAGCGCCTCACCCGGGTGAACCAGGACCTGGAGGCGAAGGCCCGCAACTTCCACGAGCAGCTGCGCGCCTTCCGCGAGCGCGACAAGGCGATCAACGACGCCCTCATCTCCGCGCAGCAGCTGCGCGGCGAGATCCAGGGGCAGGCGGAGCGCGAGGCGTCGCTCCTGCTGCGCGAGGCGCAGGCCGAGGCGGAGCGCATCGTCGACCACGCGCGGGCCGAGGCGCGCCGCGTGGAGGACGCGCTCGTGCAGATCGACCGGAGCAAGCGCGCCTTCCTCGCGCAGCTGCGGGTGATGTACGAGCGCCAGATCGCCGAGATCAGCGCGGCGGAGACGGAGTCGCCCGCCCTCCTCGGCTTCGCCGGCGGCGCCGAGTGAGCGTCGCCGCCCCCACCGCCGGCACCGCGGGGCCGGCGCTGCACACCCTCGAGCGGGTGGAGGAGGCCGCCGCCGCCGTGCGCGCGCGCTTCGGCGCGCCCGCCGACGTGGCGATCATCCTCGGCACGGGGCTCGGCCGCCTCGCCGAGGAGATCGACGTCCAGGCGGAGGTGGCGTACGGCGACATCCCCGGGTTTCCCCTGTCCACCGTGGAGTCGCACGCCGGCCGGCTGCTCTGCGGCACCCTCGGCGGGAAGACGGTGGTGGCGATGCAGGGGCGCTTCCACCGCTACGAGGGCTACACCCTCCAGCAGGTCACCTTCCCGGTGCGCGTGCTGCGCGCGCTCGGTGCGCACACGCTGGTGGTGTCGAATGCCTGCGGGGGGATGCACCCGCTCTGGGCCCCCGGTGAGCTGATGCTCATCGCCGACCAGGTGAACCTCCTCGGCGACAACCCGCTCATCGGGCCCAACGACGACCGGCTCGGCGTGCGCTTTCCCGACATGTCGGCGCCCTTCGACGCGGGACTCCGCGCGCTGGCGCGCGAGGTCGCCGCGGAGGGGGGCATCACCCTGCGCGAGGGGACCTACGTCGCCGTGCCCGGGCCCAACCTCGAGACGCGCGCCGAGTACCGCATGCTGCGCGCGCTCGGCGCCGACGTGGTGGGGATGTCGACGGTGCCCGAGGTGATCGTGGCGGTGCACGGCGGGATGAAGGTGCTCGGCCTGTCCATCATCACCGACGCCTGCCTGCCCGACGCGCTCGAGCCGGCGAGCCTGGACCGGATCATCGCCATGGCGAACAGGGCCGAGCCTCACCTCAGCGCCGTCGTGCGCGGCGTGCTGGAGCGGATGTGACGACGGACACGATCCCCGCGACGCGCTTCACCCTCCTGCCGCCGGAGCGGCCGGCGGATGCGCTGGAGCGCGAGCTGCTCGCCCGCTGGAACGAGGAGCGGCTGTTCGATCGCACCCTCGAGGCCACGCGCGACGGGGCGCCCTGGGTGTTCTTCGAGGGGCCGCCCACGGCGAACGGCCGCCCCGGGATCCACCACGTGTTCTCGCGCACGGTGAAGGACCTCTTCTGCCGCCATCGCGCGATGCACGGGCGGTACGTGGCGCGCAAGGCGGGGTGGGACACGCACGGGCTGCCGGTGGAGATCGAGGTCGAGAAGAAGCTCGGCATCTCCGGCAAGCAGGACATCGAGCGGATCGGGGTGGCGGAGTTCAACCGCCTCTGCCGCGAGAGCGTGTTCACCTACCGCACGGAGTGGGAGCAGCTCTCGGAACGCATCGCGTACTGGCTCGACTACGAGCACCCGTACGTCACGTACTCCAACGAGTACGTGGAGAGCGTGTGGTGGGCGCTGGCCACGCTGTACGGCCGCGGGCTGCTCTACCAGGGGCACAAGATCCTCCCGTACTGCGGTCGCTGCGGCACCGCGCTCTCCTCGCACGAGCTCTCGCTCGGCTACAGGGAGGACGTGGAGGACCCGAGCGTGTACGTCGCGCTCACGCTCGGCAGCGAGGATGACGGCCGGCGCATCCTCGTCTGGACCACCACCCCCTGGACGCTCGTGTCCAACGTGGCGCTCGCGGTGAGCCCCGAGCTGACGTACGCCGAGGTGCGCCGCCGGGAAGGGGAGGACCGCCGCACGCTGGTCCTCGCCGAGGCGCGCCTTCCCGGGGTGCTGGGCGACGACTGGGCCACCCGCTGGGAGCTGGTGCAGCGGATCCCCGGGACGGCGCTGGTGGGGCTGCGCTACCAGCGCCCCCTCGACTGGGTGGCGTATCCCCCCGAGGGCGCGCACGAGGTGATCGTGGGCGAGGGGTTCGTCTCGGCCGACGACGGCTCCGGCGTGGTGCACATGGCGCCCGCCTTCGGCGCCGACGACTACGAGGCGGGGAAGCGGCATGGCCTCGCCTTCCTCCAGCCGGTGGGGCTCGACGCGGGCTTCCCCGCGGAGATCCCGCTCGTGGGCGGGAAGTTCGTGAAGGACGCCGATCCGCTGATCACCGAGGAGCTGAAGCGCCGCGGGGTGCTCTTCCGCGCGGGGACGATGCGCCACACGTACCCCTTCTGCTGGCGCTGCGGCACGCCGCTGATCTACTACGCGCGCAGCTCCTGGTTCGTGCGCACCACCGCGTTCCGCGACGCGATGATCGCGCGCAACGACCGGGTGGACTGGCATCCCCCCGAGGTGGGCGCCGGCCGCTTCGGCGAGTGGCTGGTGAACAACATCGACTGGGCGATCTCGCGCGACCGCTTCTGGGGCACGCCGCTCCCCATCTGGGTGTGCGACGCCGATCCCGCGCATCGCGAGGCCGTGGGCAGCTTCGCCACCCTCGCGGAGCGCACCGGCCGCGCGCTGGGCGACGACTTCGACCCGCACAAGCCGTACATCGACGCGCACAGCTGGGCGTGTCCGGCGGCCGGCTGCGGCGGCACCATGCGCCGGGTGAGCGAGGTGATCGACACCTGGTTCGACTCGGGGTCGATGCCCTTCGCGCAATGGCACTATCCCTTCGAGAACGCCGGCCAGCTCGCGCGGCAGTTCCCCGCGGACTACATCGCCGAGGGGGTGGACCAGACGCGCGGGTGGTTCTACTCGCTGCTGGCCATCGCCACCGGGCTCCAGGATGCGCTCCCCGGCAACGGCGCGGTGGACGGCGTGCAGCCGGTGGCGCCGTACCGCAGCGTGGTGGTGAACGACCTGGTGCTGGACGCCCAGGGGCAGAAGATGTCGAAGAGCCGCGGCAACACCGTGGACCCGTGGGGGGTGATCGAGCGCCACGGGGTGGACGCGGTGCGCCTCTTCCTGGTGAGCTCGAGCAAGGTCTGGCTCTCGCGGCGCTTCGACGAGAACGTGATCCGCGAGGGGGCCGCGCGCTTCCTGCGCACGCTCAAGAACGTGTACAGCGGGATCTTCGCGCAGTACGCGAACTTCGGCTGGTCGCCATCGCCGCTCGACCCGCCAGCGGCGGCGCGGCCCCTCCTCGATCGCTGGGTGCTCTCGCGCCTCGCCGCGGTGGAGGCGGAGGTGGACCGGCTGATGGAGGAGTTCGACGCGACCGCCGCGGCGACGCGCCTGGTGCAGTTCGTGGACGACGACGTGGCCAACTGGTACGTGCGCCTCTCCCGCGCGCGCTTCTACGAGGTGGACGGGGCGGACAACCGGGCCGCCTTCGCCACGCTCCACGAGGTGCTCACCGTCACCTGCCGGCTGCTCGCGCCCTTCTGCCCCTTCATCACGGACTGGATGCACCGCGAGCTGACCGGAAGGAGCGTGCACCTCGCGCCGTACGTGCGCGCGGGGGCCCCCGCGGGGGGCGCGCGCGATGCGGCGCTCGAGGGAGCGATGGACGCGGTGCGCACGATCGCCACCCTCGGCCGCGCGGCGCGCGAGCAGGTGGGGATCAAGGTGCGGCAGCCCCTCGGGCGGCTGGTGTGCGTGGCCCCGGGGGTGGAGGCGGCGGCGATGGAGCCGCTGGTGCCCCTGCTCGCGTCGGAGCTCAACGTGAAGCGGGTGGAGTTCGTGTCGTCCGGCGACGACCTGGTCACCCTCGAGGCGAAGCCGAACTTCCGCACCCTCGGGAAGAAGTTCGGGAAGGCGACGCCGGAGGCGGCGGCGCAGGTGGCCGCGCTCCCGGGCGCGCGGCTCCTCGCCATGCTGCACGGCGAGGCGGTGTCGGTGACGGCGGGAGGGCACACGCACCCGCTGGCGATGGACGACCTCACCATCCTGCGCCGGGCCTCCGGCGCGCTGGTGGTGGAGGAGGACCGGGGGTATTTCGCCGCGATCGACCCGGCGGTGACCCCCGAGCTCCGCGCGGAAGGGATGGCGCGCGAGCTCATCAGCCGCGTCCAGCGGCTGCGGAAGGAGAGTGGGCTGGCGGTCAGCGACCGCATCGTATTGACTGTAGCCGGCGACTCGACGGTGCGCGGCGTGCTCGAAGGGCACGGCGCGTGGATCCGGGAGGAAGTGCTGGCCACCGGGCTCGTCGCGGTCGACGAGCTCCCTGGCGACCACGCGATGGCGGCGGTGGATCTCGATGAGACCACCGCGCACATTGCCCTGACGAGGGTGGGATGATGCCGAGTACGACGGGCGCCGGCACGGGCGCGAAGAAGAGCAAGCCGATGGCGAAGAAGATGCTCCAGCACTTCGAGAAGCGGTTGCTGGAGGAGCGCCGTCGCGTGCTCAAGGAGCTCGGCCACCATGACGAGAACTTCGGCTCGTCCATGCAGGACGCCGACGGCGACCTGTCGAGCTATTCCTTCCACATGGCGGACCAGGGGACCGACGCCATGGAGCGGGAGAAGGCGTTCCTGATGGCGTCGAAGGAAGGGCGCTTCCTCTGGCACATCGACCAGGCGCTGCGCCGGCTGTACAAGTCGCCGGACACCTTCGGCAAGTGCCACCAGTGCGGCAACGACATCGCCTTCGAGCGGCTCGACGCGCTGCCCCATGCGCGCTACTGCATCGAGTGCAAGCAGCGCGAGGAAGATGCCAAGAAGTAAGGCGCGCCGCGCGCTGCCCGTGATCGCGGCGGTGGTGCTCGCGGACGTGGTGACGAAGGCGCTCGCGGTGCGGTACCTCGTGCCGCAGCGCGTGCCGCACGACGTGATCGGCGAGTGGCTGCGCCTCACCCTCGTCTACAACCCGGGGGCCGCCTTCGGGCTGCACGTGGGCGAGCACTCCCGCTGGGTGTTCATGGTGCTCACCGTGATCGCCCTCGCCATCCTCGGCTCCCTCTACCGCGCCACGCGGGAAGGGGAGGGGGCGCGCGTGCTCGCCCTCGCCCTCGTGACCGCGGGGGCGATCGGGAACCTCATCGACCGCGTGCGCTCGGACCTGGGCGTGGTCGACTTCCTCGACGTGGGGGTGGGCGCCACGCGCTGGCCCACCTTCAACGTGGCCGACATGGCGGTGAGCGGCGGGGCGATGCTGCTCGCCTGGGTGCTCTGGCGCGAGGACCAGGCGGCCGATGCCGCCGCCCCCGCCGCGGCGCCCGGCGACCCGGTGCACGCGCCGATCGCCCCTCCCCACCGGATCTCCTGACCTGATGCGCACCGACGTTCCCAACGGCCGGGTCTTCTGGGGCGCGGCGCTCGGCGTCGTCGTCCTCGACCTCGTCACCAAGGTGCTGGCGCAGCGCCACCTCGTGGAGCACCTCCCGGTGGACGTCATCGGGTCGTGGGTGCGCTTCACCCTGGCGTATAATCCGGGGGCGGCGTTCAGCATGCACCTGGGGCCTTTCTCCCGGTACATCTTCGGCGCCTTCGCCGTGATCGCGCTGTTCGTGCTCTTCCGCATGGCGCAGAAGGCGATGCCCCAGGAGTGGCTCCTCACCCTCGGGCTCGGGCTCGCCTGGGGCGGGGCGGCGGGCAACCTCGTGGACCGCGTCCGGTCCCCGCGCGGGGTGGTGGACTTCATCGACGTGGGCACCGCCAGCTGGCGCTTCTGGACCTTCAACGTCGCCGATTCCGCGGTGACGGTGGGGGCGATCCTCCTCGCCTGGCTGCTGTCGCGCGAGCAGCCGTCCACCCCTCCGGAGACGCCCCCGGGGTCCTCCGCCGGGACCCCGGGCGTGTCGTGACCGCGCCCGTTCCCCCCGGGCCACGGCGCTTCGACCTCGTGGCGCCGGGCGACGGCGGGCGCCTCGACCTCTACGTCGCCGCCGCCTGCGACCTGTCGCGGAACCACGCGGCCACCCTCATCGCCGAGGGGCGCGTGCTGGTCGAGGGACGGCGCGAGAAGGCGGGGTACCGCCCCCGCGCCGGGGAGCGGGTCATGGTCGACATCCCCCCGCCCCCGGGGCGCGAGGTGCTGGCCGAGCAGATCCCCCTCACCGTGGTGTTCGAGGACGACGACGTGCTGGTGGTGGACAAGCCCGCCGGCATGGTGGTGCACCCCGCGCCCGGCAACTGGAGCGGCACGCTGGTGAACGCCCTCAAGGGGCGGGGGGGCCCGCTCGCGAGCGAGGGCGACGAGGGGCGGGAGGGGATCGTCCACCGCCTCGACAAGGAGACGTCGGGGCTGCTGCTCGTGGCGAAAAGCGACCGGGCGCACCGCGCGCTCGGGGCGGAGATGGCGGGACGCCGCATCGCCCGGCGCTACGTGGCCCTCTGCTGGGGGCACCTCACCGCCGACGCGGTGACGGTGGAGAAGCCGATCGGGCGCGACCCGCGAGACCGAAAGCGCATGGCGATCGTCCAAGGAGGACGGCCGGCGAAGACGGATTTCGTGCGGCTCGCCCGGTTCGAGTCCGTGGACCTCCTCGCGGCGCGGCTGCACACCGGGCGGACGCACCAGATCCGGGTCCATCTCGCCTCCCTGGGCCATCCCGTGGTCGGGGATGACACCTACGGCGGCGGGGGCGGGCGCCGGCTGTTCGACCTTCCCCCCAAGCGGCATTTCCTGCATGCGGCCTGGCTCATCTTCCGCCACCCGGTCACGGGGGCGACGGTGGACCTGCGTTCCCCCCTTCCCCCGGAGCTCCGGCGCGCCCTCGTGGCGGCGGCGGGCCCCGACCTGACCTTCGACGACCAGGATCCCCTCGAGCTCCTTGGCTTCTACCGCGAATCCAGTTCCTGACGCCCCCGAGGCGGCCGGCGGCGAGGCGGCCGGCAATGAGGCGGCCACGCGCACGCTGCTCTTCCGCGCCGCGGGCCGCGTCTACGGGGCGGCGATCGACGAGGTGCGCGAGATCGTCACCTGGCGCCCCTCCACGCGCCTGCCCGGCGCGCCCGCGAGCGTGCAGGGACTGATCAACCTGCGCGGGCTCGTGGTGACGGTGCTCGACCTCGGCGCCTGGATGGAGCCGGGGAGCCCGCCCTCGGTCGAGGGGTCGATCATCCTCGTGCAGCACGGGGCCCGCTTCGCCGGGGTGGCGGTGGACGAGGTCCTCGGCGTCCAGCCGCTGGCGGGCGAATCCCTCCCCGACACCGACGCCGGGCGGGGCGGGGCGGTGCGCAGCTTGGGACGACTCGACGACACAGTCGTCATTGTACTCGACATCCACACGCTGGTACGGCAGGTCCTGCTCTAGGAGGGACTTCCTTGGGTCATACAGTGCTGATTTGCGACGACGCGGTCTTCATGCGCACCATGGTGGGGGACATCCTCACCCAGGCGGGCTTCGAGATCGTGGGTGAGGCCGAAACCGGGGTGCAGGCCGTGGAGAAGTACAAGCAGCTGCGGCCCGACCTGGTGACGATGGACATCGTGATGCCCGACATGGGCGGGATCGATGCCGTGCGCGAGATCGTGAAGTTCGACGCGAGCGCCAAGGTGCTGATGTGCAGCGCGATGGGCCAGCAGGCGCTGGTCATCGAGGCCATCCAGGCGGGCGCGAAGGACTTCGTGGTGAAGCCCTTCCAGCCGAGCCGGGTCCTCGAGGCCGTCCAGCGCGTCCTCGGGTGAGCCGTCGCCCGGCGCGTGACCTTCCGGTCGTGAGCCCGAGCGGTGGATAGCACCCAGTACGCGGAACTCTTCCTCACCGAGAGCCGCGAGCACGTTTCCGCGATCAACCATGCCCTCCTCGCCCTGGAACGTGGCGAGGGGGTGCGGGAGGCCGTGGATGCCGTGTTCCGGGCGGTGCACACGGTGAAGGGGATGAGTGCGACCATGGGGTACCGCGTGGTCGCCGACCTCTCGCACGAGCTGGAGACGCTGCTCGACCGCGCGCGTCGCCGGCAGGGGCTCGTGCGCCCCGAGGTGGTGGAGCTGCTCTTCCGTGCCGCCGACGCGCTCGAGCAGTCCATCGAGGGCGCGGTGGCCGGGGCGCCCCCGCCGGCGGGGGTCGACGACCTGCTCGGGGAGCTGCGCGCCGCCGGGGGCGCCGTGACCCCGCCGGTGGGGCAGGTCGCGGTGGGGTCCCCGGGGGGCTGGACCGCCCCCCTTCCCCCGGGGCCCGGGCTCGCGGTGCGCGTGAAGATCGCCCCGGAGACTCCCCTGCGGGGGGTGCGCGCCTTCCTCGTGCTCCAGGCGGTGAAGCGGATCGGCGACGTGCTCGCCACCTCGCCGGGGATCGAGGCGATCCAGGCGGAGCGGTTCGGGCAGGACTTCGCCTTCCGGCTCGACACCACCCACACCGAGATCGAGGTGGAGTCGGCGGTGCGCGGGGCGGGGGACGTCGCCGACGTGCGCATCGGCGCCGACCCCGCCTCGCGCGCCTCCCGTGGGACCCCCATGCGCGGGATGCCGATCGTCCCCGCGGCCGAGCCCTCCCGTGGGGCCGGCGCGCCCGCCGTGCCGCCCCCAACCGT
>DASWVQ010000246.1:0-13865 GCA_036401195.1 Gemmatimonadaceae bacterium | reverse complement strand
CGCCCCGAGAACTCCAGGTCCGATTGCGTGCAGCGGTAGCGCGGCGAGCCCGCGGACGGGACGCTGATCGGCTCCTGCTTCGCGCTGGCGAGGGCGGTGTTCACTGCGCCGAGCACGACCCGAGCCGTGGAATCGCTGCCGATGGGGAGGCTGGTGCTGCTGCCCGGCGCCGGGACCGAAGGTGTGGCCGTTGACGTCATCCCGAGCGCAGCGAGGGACCTGACGTCCCGGCCGGGTGACTCGGATGCCGTCGCATTTCGCAGCGCCCCCAGTGGCCCCACGAGCGCGAGTGCCACCACGGTCGTCACCACGGAAGCCTTCGTCGTCATCGGCCTCCGCGTCGCCTTCGGATCAAGGATCGCCAGCATGCGCCCCTCGAACTCCGACCGCCGGGCCATGGCCAGCGCGGCGAAGGCCGGCGCCGCCTCGCTTCGCCGCCCCAGCCGCTGCACCATCCCGAGCAGCTCGTCGGCGTAGAACGACGCCCGCGTCCCCTGCAGCAGCACCTGGTCGTCGCAGGCGTGCTCCCGCTCCACGCGCACCTTGTGCGCGGCGTACCACACCGCCGGCGAGAACCAGAAGAGCGCCATCGCGACCTGCGACACCACCTGCATCACCGCGTCGAGCCGCTTCACGTGCGCCATCTCGTGCACGAGCACGAAGCGGCGTCGCTCCTCGTCCCAGTCCGCGGACTCGCGGGGGAGGAGGACCACCGGGTAGACGATCCCCCACGTCACCGGCACGTCGAGCGTCCCGCCGCGCAGCAGCGTGAGGGGACGCGCGATCCCCATCGCCTTCGCCGTGCGCGTGACCAGCGAGAGCCACTCCCCCTCGTCCACCCGTTCGGCGTGGCGCGAGATGTGGGAGATGCGCGCCGTCCCGACGACGTAGCGGAGGAGCACCATCACCGCGCCGATCACCCAGAGCAGCGCGAGGATCTCCGACATTCCGAGCGCCCGTGTCACCCCGAGCGCCCTTGTCATCCCGAGCGAACGCGAGGGACCTTGCGTCCCGGCAGAGGGCTCCATTACTGGCGCCGGCGCCGGCCGCCCCGCTTCGATCGCGCCAGCGCCCTCGTTCGTCGGTGAGACTACCGGCTCCGCGGGAGCGCGCTCGATCCTCACCGTCGGCACCGCCACCGGAATCCCCGGCCCCAGCGCGCCGAGCAGCAGCACCAGGTGCGCCCCGATCGCCGCCGCCCACACCGCATGCCGGGCCGCCGCCGTGGCCCCCTTCATCCGCGACACGACGAGCGCCGCCACCCCCACCACCACCGCCCCTTTCCCGGCCGCGACCAGCACCGTTCCCGCGACCGCCGAGATCTCCTGGAGCGACATGGTCCCTACCTCCCTTCGCGCTTCGCTTCGTCCACGAGCCGGCCCAGTCGGTCCAGCTCCTCCTTGCCGAGCTTCGACTTCTCGAGGTCCAGGAGCGCGGCGACCGCCTGCTCCGCCGACCCGCCGAAGAAGGTCTTCACCAGGTGCGAGAGCGCCGACCGCCGCGCGTCGCTCCGCGCGATCGTGGGCTTGTAGATGTAGGCCCGCCCGTCCTGCTCGTGGGTCACGTGCCCCTTCTCCTCGAGCGTGGCGAGGAGGGCGCGGACCGCGGAATACGAGGGCGGTTGCGGGATCCCCCCCTGCACCTCGGCCGCCGTCGCGCGGCCCCTGGCGTAGAGGAAGTCCATGATCTGCCGTTCGCGGCGGGAGAGGGAGAGGAGGGCGGAATCGGGCATGGGTGGCGCGAGGCGCCGGCTCAGGTGCTAGGAAAGTAGCATGTGCTGGAAAAATAGCAATAGCGGGCCGCCGGATGCGTATCGTCGCCGAGCCGGCCGAGGCCTGATACGGCTGGCCCGACGCCCACTCAGCGCTTCCTGGCCTCCAGCACGATGCGGCGCTGTTCCGCCAGGGGAAGCCGCGAAAAGTCGTCCGGGCTGGTGAACCAGTCCCGGCCGAGCTCCCGCAGGAAATCCGCCCAGGTCGCCCGCGCGCCGTGCCACTGAACCTGGACATCCCCACCGAAGCCGCCGGTCAGCGACTTGATCATGCTGAGGCTTCGGCCGTACGAGTCGCGCAACAGCACCGGCCCGATCATCCGGCTGGCTTCCTCATCCTCCAGCAGGGTCGGGAGTTC
This sequence comes from Gemmatimonadaceae bacterium, assembly GCA_036401195.1. Classification (GTDB taxonomy): domain Bacteria; phylum Gemmatimonadota; class Gemmatimonadetes; order Gemmatimonadales; family Gemmatimonadaceae; genus JACDHQ01. Next base: position 11,735 of record DASWVQ010000246.1, on the reverse strand, counting down.
CACCTCGACCACATAGGTGATCCAGTCCGCGGCACCGAGCCGCTTGCCCGGGCCGCGCCCGAGCGCGTCACGCACCTCCTCCGGGCTGCGCAGCGAGAGCACCTCGATGAGCGCGCTGCGCGTCACCGCTTGCAGGGGCTCGTCGTCGAAATCGCAGGGATCGTTCGCGTCTTCCAGGTTGTCGCACACCGAGTCATAGAGCCCCTTGTTCACGCGACAGGCGTAGTACTCCCGCACGAAGGCGTCGATGAGGGGCTGCAGCGACGGATCGACGCCGTCGACCGGTTCGTCCAGGTCCGTGTCCGTCGTGGGCTGCGACACGCAGGAACTCGAGGCCGCGGGGGGAGCGGGCCGTGATCCGGGCGCCGGCGATCCGCCCGCAAATCCTCGCGCGTAGTCCACGACGCGCGCCACCATGCCGTCGAGTGGCGGCGAATCGGCGTACCAGCCGAGGACGCGGTGTTCGTTGCAGTCCACGAGCGCGACCCGCGTCTTCGATCGCCCGCACGCCAACTGCTCGGCGATGCATTGCTCGAGGATGCCGAAACCCTCGGCGGCCGTGGCGGCGCGGCCGAGCCACCTGACCTGCGTGGCCACGGCGGGGCCCGGGACCTCCACCACGACGTAGCGGAGGTATGACTGGGAGGAGTCGGTCATGATGGCCTCGTTTCAGGTGAGAGCACCCGTCCCGATCGCGCATGGTCCCGGACCCTGGCGGGTCCGGCCGGCTGGGCCACCGTGTGTTCGCGTCGCGAACGAGGCCACGGATTGGCGGTGGGTCGCGGAGCCGGTGCTCTCGCCACCTCTTCATGCCGGCCGCCGGGACGGAGGCGGCCGATGCGGTCAAGCTAACCGGAGGGTCTGACAGCCTTCCCGTCGAGGGATGTCAGAGCCGGGCGCTCCACCATGAACCAGCTGATGCGGACGGGGGCAGAGGCCTGATCCAACGCTGGCTGCGGGGGTTCACCGCGGCATCTCGTCCTGCAACCACGCCTCGTCCCCCACCGCCGACGACTCGAGGAAATCGGCGCTCACCTCATCCGGCACCCCCGCCGCCCGCATGAGGCCCAGGAACCGGTCCACGTCGATCACCGCCTCGATCACCAGCGACCGCTGGAGCGCCGCCTCCGCCCGCGCCGCGTACTCGGGGCTGCCGGCCATGGACGCGAACACCTTCCCCGCCGCGTAGCGACGCACCAGCACCTGCGACAACCCGGTGTCCGGCAGCTGGCGGATCATGCGAGCATCCCCCCCAGCGCCTCGGCCACCGCCTGGCGCGCGCGCGGGGGCCCGAGCACTTCCGCGTCGGGCCCGTACTGGAGCACGTGCCGCACGAGCCAGTGCATGTCCCCCACGTGGTGCTCGAGGGTGAGGGAGCCATCCTCGGCGAGGGCCCGCTTCTCCCGTTCCGCGATCCACCGGGCGATGTGCGGCGAGTAGCGCACCGTCGCCACGATGGGCTCGGCCACGCGGAATAGCTTCTCGCGCGCGACCACGTCGTCCAGGTCGAACGTCTCGGGGACCTCGAAGGGCTCGTCGGTGGACTCGGCGCCGGCCACGCGGTCCAGGCGGAAGAAGCGCAGCCCTTCGCGGTCGTCGCAGCAGGCGACGATGTACCACTGCCCGCTGGCGAACACGAGCGAGTACGGCGACACGACGCGCTCGCGCGGCGCGTCGCTGGAGCCGCCCTGGTAGGTGAGCCGCACCTTGCGCCGCTCGCGCTGCGCGCGGGTGAGGAGCTCCAGGTGCGCGCCGTCGCCATGCCCCTCGAGGGCCGCGTGCCTCAGCCCGTCCTTCTCATGATTGTCGGGCTGCGGGGTGATCAGGGCGCGCAGCCGGTCGCGCGCCGCGGCGATCGCGGGGTCGGGCGCGCCGGCGCGCTGGGCCTGGAGCACGGCGAGCCCCAGCTCGAGCGCGCACAACTCGCGCATGTTCAGGCGCATCGGGCGCAGGAAGTCGCTCCCGATCATGCTCACCCCGCGCGCCCCCCAGGTGATCTGCACGTTGTCCACGAACCCCGCCGGCTCGTCGAGCCGCTCGCTCATGGTGCGCAGGTCCTGGAGGAGGGTGGCGGGATCGGCGCCCACCAGGCGGGCCACCTCCTCTATCGGGTGCTCGGTCCCGTCGGCGAGGTGCGGGATGAGCTGGAGGAGGCGGCGCAGCTGGCCCGCGGCGGTGGTCATCGCGCCACCTCCGTGGGCTCGGCGTCGTACAGCCGCGCGGTGGCATGCGCGATCTCGCGCACGGCCGCCACGATTTCCGGCGGGCTCACTGGTCGCAATTCGCCGGCGAAGGAGAGGATCCAGCGCGCGAAGGCGTCGGCGCGGCGCACGGTGAAGCGGCGCCGCGCGTCGTGTCCGTGCACGGGCTCGCCCAGGAGCGCCGCTGCACGCGTCGCCCCGCTGCCGCCGGTGACCTCGACGATGGCCTCGGTGCTCTCCCCATCGCCAAGCTCCCAGGGATGCCGGGTGCGCGCGCATGGGGCGGAGGTCGAAGCCGGCGGGGATCTCGTAATCATGAGTGAGCGCCTTCGCCGCGTTGGCGACGGGGCGCTCGATCCGGCTCACGCGGAAGTTGCGCAGCGCGTCGCGGCCGGCGTCGCGCCCCGCCAGGTACCAGTGCCCGTTGAGGAAGAACAACCCGTACGGCTCGACGGTGCGCTCCTCCACCGCGTCGCTCCCCATCGCGTGATACGTGAAGGTCACGCGCTTGCGCGCGACGAGGGCGTCGCCGAGCACCTGGAGCACCTGCGCGCGGGCGCGGGGACCCTGCCCCAGGATGACCTGGTCCGGCGCCTCGGCGGCCGCGTCGACCGGCAGGTCGAAGGCGAGCTTGCGCATCGCCGCATCCACGTCGGCGGCGAGCTGCGGATCGCCGAGCTGCCGCGCGAGGGCGGCGGCGTCGGTGAGCGCGCGCAGCTCGTCGATGCCGAAGGTGAGCTGGGGAAGGGAATGATAGCCGTAGCGGCCCACCTTCTCGGGCGCGTCCACCGTCCCGTCGGCGGCGACGAGGGCGAGATACGGCAGGTAGAAGTCCTTCGTGCGCAGCCGGTACGCGGCTTCCTCGTCGCCATCGTCGCCGAGGGTCTCGAGGGGGACGCCGAGCGCGCGGAGCTCGAGCTTGTCGCGCTCGAAGGTGCGCTTCTTCGACGCCTTCGCCTGGTCGCCGCCGTAGCCGGGCACCTCGCGCTCGAGCTGGTCGAAGGTGACCGGCGAGCGGTGGGCGAGGAGGGCGGCGACCAGGTCGAGCCAGCGCTGGACCTTGGGGGAGGGAGACATGGGAAGGAAGGTATGCGCGGGGACTGACGGGGCCAGTCGGGGGGAACGACGGCGCTGTCAGACCCTCCCCGCACCTTCGCATCCGTCCCTCACGGAGGCAAGCGATGCAACCGCAGGTGCTGGTGGACTACGAACTCTCGGTCGCGCGGCAGGGGTACATCGTCCGCGCGCTGGTGAAGATCGCGGGGAAGGAGCCGGAGGGGTCGGCGCACACCCCGCTCAACCTGGCGCTCGTCCTCGACCGGTCCGGCTCGATGGCCGGTGAAAAGCTGGAGCGGGCGAAGGAAGCCGCCGCCTTCCTCGTGCGCCGGTTGCGCGCGCACGACCGCGTGGGCGTCGTGGCGTACGACGACGAGGTGACGACGGTGGCCCGCTCCGCCGAGGCGGGCGCACACACGGCGCTGGGGCACGCGATCGCGGCGATCCGTTCCGGCGGGTGCACGAACCTCTCTGGCGGATGGTTCCGCGGGCAGGAGCTGGTCGCCGGCGCGAAGCCGATGTGCGCGGAGGGGACGTTGCACCGCGTCATGCTCCTCACCGACGGGCAGGCCAACCTCGGCATCACCGACCCCGTTCAGCTCGTGGGGATCTGCCGCGCGGCGGCGCGGGTGGGAATCTCCACCACCACCATCGGCTTCGGCGAGGACTACGACGAGGCGCTCCTCCGCGCAATGGCCGACGCGGGGCGGGGGAATGCCTGGTACATCGAGCGCCCCGACCAGGCGCCGGGGGTGTTCGAGGAGGAGATCGAGGGACTGCTCTCCCTCTCCGCGCAGAACCTGTCGGTCACGATTCGCGAGGGCGACGCGGTGCAGTTCATCGGCGTGCAGAACGACTACCTCCAGGCGCGCACCCCCGAGGGGATCCGCGTGGAGCTCGGCGACCTGTACGCGCGCGAGCCGCGGTCGCTCCTCATCGAGTTCTTCGTGCCGGGGCTGGACGAGCGCGCCCAGCTGCCGATCGCGGAGCTGGTGATCAGCGCGGTGGTGCTCACCGCGACCGGGGGGATCGAGCGGCAGCAGGTCACCATGACCATCGTGTCGGGGGTGGAGCCGGCGGGGGTGAAGGTGCCGGAGATCCAGCGCGAGGTGCTGCTGATGGAGGCGGCGCGGGCGCGGGAGGAGGCGGTGGAGCGGCAGCGTCGTGGCGACACCCTCGGCGCCTCGGACGTGCTCTCGGCGGCGGCGACGCGGCTCGCGATGGAAGGGCCGGCCGAGTTCGTCGGCGTGCTGCGGGAGCAGGCCGAGGACCTCGCGGCGCTGGCGGCCCAGGTGCGGGAGGACCCCTTCTCGGCGGCCGACGAGAAGTACCTGGCGCAGCGCGCGTACAACGCGCGGCGGGGGAAGGCGGGGTACGAGGAAAAGCTCGCGAGGGGGGCGCCACGGAAGCGGGACTGAACTGTCAGACCGCCCCCCTATCTTCCGGATGCAGCAGGACCCTTCATCCGGAGGACAGCTGATGCCCGAAGACGCCCGCGACCTCGCCGTACCCCCGATCCCCACGGCCCCGCCGCTCACCCTCCGTGAAGCGGTCGTCGCGGAGCTCGAGAAGGGCGGGCTCGATCCCGTCCTCCCCGAGCACTCGGCCTGGGTCACCGCCGGCCTGGTCGCCGGCGACGCGGAGGTGCACCTGGCCATCGACAGCTGCGACGAGCGCGAGATGGTGTGGGCGTTCGGCCACCTGCGCGGCCGCGTCCCGGCCGACCGCCGCGCCGCCGTGGCGGAGCTGCTCACCCACATCAACTACGGCACGGTGGGCACCTCGTTCGACCTCGACTTCTCCGACGGCGCGGTGCGCATCCGCGGCATGCTCGATGGGATCACGCCCGCCGAGGGGCGGCGCATCGACCGGCTCGTCGCCTCGATCGCCCGGGGGGTGGAGCGCTGGTACGCGGCGATCATGGCCGTGGCCTTCGGCGACTCGGACCCCGCCGCGGCGTGCGAGCGGGAGCTGCTCGTCGCGGCATCGGCAGGGAATCGGTAGCGCATGCCGAACCGCCGCATCCGCAGGAAGCGGGAGAAGCAGCTGCTCCGGCGCACGCTCGACGCGGCGCGCTCAGTGCTCGCCCGGCACCGCGAGGTGTTCGAGGCGCTCGCCGAGTGGGATCGCGACCCGGCCCCGGAGTGGCTGCGCGTCCTTGGCCCCGTCCCGGACGACGCGCGCGTCGACCTGCGCCCCTTCGTTGCCGGGGGCAGCGGGATCACCGAGGCGGGCGGGGAGCCGGTGTTCGAGGGCTGGACGCAACGCGTCGTCATCCTCGCCTCGGGGACGCTCGGCATTCGTGCCATCGTCGTGGGAGCCGACGCCACCGGCCGGCTCACGATGGCGTCGGACACGGTCGTGCGCGGCCCGTTTCCAGCCAGCGCAGGCCGGACCGCGGACACCGCCTCGCATCGAGCGACGAGCGTCGGCGGCCGGTTCGAGACCGACGGCGAGTTCCAGGGAACCCGATGGGACGGAGCCGCGAGCCGGCCGCCCACCGCATCCGAGATCGTGGCCCTGAGCGCCCTCGCCGGCGACCTGCTCCGCCGCCCGGCCGCCCCCGCGTCGCCCGAAGCCCGTCACTGACCCCGGGCACGGCCGCGACGCCGCTCTTGCCATTTGCCCCCGTCTTCCCGACCTTACTCATCCGTTTATCCTCCCGCCGCCGATGGAGCCGCTCCAGCACCCCCAGGCGTCCGCTACGACCCGCGCCGGAATCCCCGCCGAGAGCCGCCTCCTCGCCGCCCTCCTCGAGGCCACCGGCCGGCATCCCACCGACCGCAAGCTCCTCGTCGGCCCGGACGTCAACTGGGGGCGGGAGCTGCTCCTCGCCGCGGCGCGCCGCCGCGGCGGCTGGATCGGGTGGGAGGCCACCACGTTGCGCGAGGTCGCCAGCGAGCTGGCGCTGGTCCCCCTCGCCACGCAGGGGCTGCGGGTGGCGGGCGACATCGAGCTCGCCGCCCTGGTGAACGCCGCGATCGACACGTCGGCGTCGCAGGGGCAGCTCTCGCCGGCCGCGCTCGCGCTCGGGTCGAGCCTCGGCTTCCGCACGGCGATGCTCGACTCGGTGCTGGAGCTGCGCGCCGCGGGGGTCGCACCCGCGCGGCTCCTCGAGCACGCGCCGCGCGGCACGCCGGCGCACGACCTCGGCGTGGTCGCCACCGCGTACGAGGAGGCGCTCGAGCGCGGACGCGTCGCCGACACGGCCGCGGTCTTCCGCGAGGCACTCAAGGCGTTCGATCGCGAGGCGCCGTACACGATCACCGGGCAGGTGCACCTAGCACCCGGGCTCGCGCTCCGCGGCCTCGCGCGCGCGCTGGCCCTGCGCCTGCTCGACGCGGGCGCCACGATCCTCGACGGCGACCTCCCCGCGGGGCTCGAGCCGCCGGTGTCGCTCCTCGAGCGCCGGGTCGCGCCGCGCGAGGGGGACCCGCGCTCGCCGCTCGCCTGGTGCGGCGCCTCCGAGCTGCCGCCGGCCAGCCCGCCGCTGCTCGCGGCGGACGCGCTCACGGTGGACCTGTTCGCCGCCGCGACGCCCAGCGACGAGCTGCGCGAGGCGCTGCGACGCGCGGTCGCCGAGGGCTGGCGGCTCGACCAGGTGGAGATCGTCACCACCGATCCCGACACGTACGGCGTCGCGCTCGACGCGCTCGCGCAGCGACTCGGCATCGGCTGCACCATGCTCGCCGGCATCCCGCTGGCGCGCACGCGGCTCGGTCGCGCGCTGGAGCGCTGGCTCACCTGGCTCGCCGAGGGGCTCCCCGCCGACGTGCTGCGCCAGGCGATCGAGGCGGGGGAGCTGCGCGCCCCGGTCGCCGGGGACGACGCGGTGGGACCCACGCGCCTCTCGCGCGAGCTGCGCCGGCTCCAGGTGGGCTGGGGGCGCGCACGCTACGAGGAGGCGCTGCGCGCCGTGCGCGCCGCGCCGCCGCTTCCCGTGCGCGACGACGAATCCGGGGAGGAGTACGAGGCGCGCGTCACCGCCCATCGCGCGGCACTCGCCGCGGTCGAGGCGCTGCTCGAGGCGCTGCTCGCCGTCACCCCCGAGGTTCCGGAGCGCGGGAGCGCGGCGGACGTCCGCAGCCGGGTTGCGGACCTGGCCCGCGCGACGCTCGGCTGGCTCGCGCTGGTGCCGGTCCATGGACAGGCCGAGCAGCAGACGCTCGCGCGGCTTCGGACCCGGCTCGAGGCGGTCGCCGCCATCGAGGGGCCGCGCGTCGGCTTCGGCGCCGCGCTCGCGGAGTTGCGCGCGTCGCTCGCCGACCTGCGCGCCTGGCCGCTCGTGACGAGCGATCGCAAGCCCTGGGGCGCGGCGCCGGGGATGCCCCACCTCACCGGCCTGTCGCACGCCGGGACCACCGGGCGCCCGCGGGTGTTCGTGGTCGGACTCGATGGCGACCGCACCGCCGCGGGGCACGGACAGGATCCCTTCCTCGCCGACGCGCTCCGCGCGCGGCTCGGCGACGCGGTGATCGCCACCACGTCGCTGCGCCAGCGCGAGCGCGCGTGGCTCGTCGCCGGCGCGCTGGCGTCGCTCCGCGGCCGCGTGACCCTCTCGTACGCCACGAGCGGCACCCTCGATGGGCGCGACGCGTCGCCTGCGCCGGAACTCCTCCAGGCATTCCGCATCACGCGGGGCGATGCCTCGCTCCGTTACGAGCAGCTCCGCGAAGCCCTCGCGCCGCCGGCGTGCGCCGTGCCCGCCGACGCGGCGCACGCGATCGACGCCCGCGATGCGTGGCTGGCGGCGCTCGCCGACGGCCCGCTCCTGCTCGACGGGGCGCGCGCCGTGCTCGAGGCGCATCCCGGGCTCGCCGCCGGCATCGCGGCGCGGGGGCTGGCCGCCGCCCTCGAGCCGTGCGGGCATCACGGCGTGGTGGACAGCGACATCCCGCAGGTGGGGGGCGAGCGGCCCGTGTCGCCGAGCGCGATCGAGCAGCTCGCGACGTGCCCGCTCGCCTGGCTCTATCGCTACGGCCTGGGCATCCGGGCGCCGCAGGACCCGGAATACGATCCCGAGAGCTGGCTCGACGCGGCGGAGCGCGGTTCGCTGCTGCACGCCGTGTACGAGCGGTTCGGGAAGCGCTGGGTGCACCGGCAGCACGAGATGGCGCTCCCCGAGGCCGAGGCCGACATCCGCGACATCACGCGCGAGGAGATCGCGCGCTGGGCGGAGGCGGTGCCCGCCCCCAGCGAGGCAGTGCGCGCCGCGGAGTCGGAGGCGCTGGAGCTGGAGGCGCTCTCCTTCCTGGCGATGGAGCGTGACCTCCACGCCGGGACGCCCGACGGGGAGTGGGCCAGCTTCGAGCGCGGGTTCGGGGAGGAGGAGGGGGCGTGCTGGGCGGCCGCCGGGCGCGCGCTGCGCATCCGCGGGAAGATCGATCGCGTGGACCGCCTCCCCGACGGCACCCATCGCGTGGTGGACTACAAGACCGGCAGCGTGTGGGCGTACCGCCACGACGCGAAGCAGGGCCCCTTCCGGGGCGGGCGCACCCTCCAGGCGGCGATCTACTCGCGCGTGATCGAGCGCCTCGACGGGACGCGCGTGAGCCAGTTCGACTACCGATTCCCCACGCGCCGCGGGCAGCACGAGATCGTGCGCTACGGCCCCGCGGAGCTGGCGGAGGGCGAGCGCATCGTGGAACGGGTGCTGGCGATGGCGGGCCGCGGCCACTTCGTGCCGACCACCGACGCCTCGGACTGCCGCTTCTGCGATTACCGGCCCATCTGCCGGGTGGCGGAGGAGCGCAACGGCGACGCCTCGTGCGACCGCGTGCGGTGGGCCGTGCAGGCGAGCGACGCGGGGCTCGAGGTGTACGCGATCATGCGCGCGCATCGCGCGCCGGGAGGTGCGGCATGACGCTCGACCGGAACGTGACGCGCGAGGACGATGCCGCGCGCCGTCGCATCGCGGAGGAGCTGGACCGCTGCCTGCTGGTGGAGGCGGGGGCGGGCTCGGGGAAGACGACGGCGCTCGTGGGGCGCATCATGGCGCTCGTCGCGCGCGGCGTCGCGGTGGAGCACATCGCCGCCGTCACCTTCACCCGCAAGGCCGCCGGGGAGTTGCGCGAGCGGCTGCAGGAGCGGCTCGAGCAGGCGCTCCGCGACGGCGCGGGCGATCCCGCGCTGCTCGCGCGCTACGATCGCGCGCGCCGCGACCTCGACCGGGCCTTCCTCGGGACGATCCACGCCTTCTGCGCGCGGCTGCTGCGCGAGCGCCCGCTCGAGGCCGGGCTCGATCCCGCCTTCCAGGAGCTGGACGAGCTGGGTTTGCAGGAGGCGCTCGGCGATGCGTGGCGCCGGTGGCTCGATGGCGCGCGCCGGGAGGGAGACCCCGAGTACCAGGCGCTGCTCGAGGTGGGGCTCGATCCGCGGCGGCTCTTCGGCGCCTTCCGGGAGCTGGTGCAGCTCCCCGACGTCGAATTCCCCGTGACGGATGTTCGCGCGCCGGACGTGACCGCCTGCCGGCGCTCGCTCGAGGCGCTGCTGGCGCGCGCGGCCGCGATGATGCCCGCGACGGAGCCGGCACCCGCGTGGGACAACCTCCAGGCCACCGTGCGCCGCCTGCAGCGCAGCCGTCGCCTCGACGACTGGGCGGATCCCGTGCAGTTCCTCGAGGCCGCCGGCACGCTGAGCGCGTCGGGCTGCGCGGTGGTGCTCAAGCGCTGGCCAGCGGACAAGGCGGAGGTCAAGGCGCTCGCGTCGGACTTCGGCGGCTTCCTCGCGCAGCAGCGCGATCCCGTGCTCCGCGCCTGGCGGGAGCATCGCTACCCGTTCGTGATCCGGTTCCTGCGCCGCGCGGCGGCGCGGTTCGCCGCGGAACGGCGCGCCACCGGGCGGCTCTCCTTCGAGGACCTCCTCCTCGCCACGGCGGAGCTCCTCCGCCGCAGCGACGAGGCGCGCCGCGAGCTGGGTGCCCGCTGGTCGCACCTGCTCGTGGACGAGTTCCAGGACACGGACCCGGTGCAGGCCGAGGTGTGCATGCTGCTCGCGTCCGACCCGGCGCAGGGGAACGACTGGCGCCGGGTGACGCCGCGCCCAGGCGCGCTCTTCGTGGTGGGCGATCCCAAGCAGAGCATCTACCGCTTCCGCCGCGCCGACATCCAGGTGTACGACGCGGTGAAGGCGCGCTTCCGCGAATTCGGCGACGTGCTGCACCTCGCGCGCAACTTCCGGTCGGTGGACGCGATCGGGGCGGTGGTGAACGCGCACTTCCCCGACGCGTTCAGGGCCGACGCGGACCACAGCCCCGCGTCGCAGGCCGAGTGGGTGCCGCTGCTCACCGATCGCGCGTGCGAGGCGGGGGACGGCGTGTCTCGCTACGGCATCCCGCTCTCGGGCACCGACGGGAAGCAGGCGGTGCTCCGCGACGATCCCGACCGCGTGGCCGCGTGGATCGCGGGACGGATCGCCGCGGGACGCGCGCCGGGGGACTTCATGGTCCTGGTGCCGGTCACCGAGCCGATCGCCCGCTATGCCGCCGCCATCGCGCGGCGCGACGTCCCCGTGACCACCGCGGGGGCGAAGCTGCCGCGGGAACGGGAACTCCGGGAGCTCCAGGTGGTGCTCGCCGCGCTCGCCGACCCGGACAACCCGGTGCTCGTCGTCGCGGCGCTCGAGGGCGACTTCTTCGGGCTCTCCCCCGCCGAGCTGCACGCCGCGCGCCGCCGCGGGGCGCGGTTCGGCATCGCGCACCCGCCGGGGGAGCGGGACTCGCGCGTGGGCGCGGCCCTGCTGCAGCTGCACGAGTGGTGGATCCGCGCGCAGCGCCAGCCGGCCGACGTGCTGGTGGAGGAGATCCTCGACGCCACCGGCCTGCTCGCCCACGCGGCGGGCGGCGAGCTGGGGGAGGTCCGCGCCGGCGCCCTGCTGCACATCGTGGAGTCGCTGCGGGCGGCGTCGAGCCACGGCGCGGGGAGCGTGGTGGACGCGATCACGCACATCGACCTGCTGCTCGAGGCCGATGCCCCCGACGTGCCGTTGCGCCCCGGGCGTGGCGACGCCGTGCGCGTGATGAACATCCACAAGGCGAAGGGGCTCGAGGCGCCCGTGGTCGTGCTGGCGAGCCCGATCCCGCGGACCACGTTCGCGCCCGGGAAGCGGGTCGTGCGCGACGCGCAGGGCCGCTCGCGGGGGTGGCTGCTCGTCCGCGACGAGCGGACCGGGTGGGGCGACCCCGAGGTGTTCGCGCAGCCGCCCGAGTGGGACGAGCTGCACGCGCCCGCCGAGCAGGCGTTCGAGGACGCGCAGCGCACGCGGCTCCTGTACGTGGCGGCGACCCGTGCGCGGCGCGAGCTGGTCGTGTCGCAGGCGCGGCGGGTGACGAGCGAGGGCGCGCGGCCCTGCACCTCGCTCTGGGCACCCCTGTCGGAGGCGATTGCGGCCGAAGCCGCCGGGCTGGGCGATCCTGGCGTCGCGCCGGCTCGGGCGCGGCGTGAGCTCGCGTCCACGGGTGCCGAGGTGGCCGCCGCCGCG
>DASWVQ010000245.1:0-9922 GCA_036401195.1 Gemmatimonadaceae bacterium | reverse complement strand
CCGCCGCGGTTCCGGCGAAGGCGGCGGCTCCGGCCCCGGCGGCGAAGGCTGCCGCCAAGGCGCCGGCCGCGAAGAACGGGACGAAGGCTGCCCCCGCGGCGAAGGCGCCCGCGAAGGCCGCCGCCCCGGCGAAGCCGGCCGCGAAGGCACCGGCGAAGGCTCCGGCGAAGTCCGCCCCGGCCAAGTCGGCCGCCAAGGCGCCGGCGAAGTCGGCCGCGAAGGCGCCGTCCAAGGGTGCCGCGAAGAAGGCCCCCGCGAAGGGCCCCGCTCGCGCCGCCTCCAAGCCTGCCGCCAAGGCCCCCGCGAAGAAGCCTGCGGCGAAGAAGAAGTAGCCCGTCCACCCGGCCGGTGCGGTTCCATCGCGCCGGTTCGACCGGGCGGTCCGGTGCCATCGCGCCGGACCAATGAGGTTAGAAAACTGGAAAACAGGAAAAGGACTCATCCCTCCATGCAGTACGGAGCTCCACGCTCCCACGGAGGGATGGGTCTTTTTGCTCTTCTCCTGTTTTCTCACCCCCCCGGTCCGGCGCACCGTGTCCCGGCGAGAGGTGACCCGCCGAAGAGTCAGCCCCCGAACCGCCCCGCCAGTCCCTCGAGCAGCTCGTGCATCGCCGTCACGGAGGGGAGCACCAGCTCCGCCGCCGTCTCGGGGGTGACGTCCTCGCCGCGGTTGCCGAGCACGCGCACCGTCGCCGCCCCGGGCAGCTCGGCGCGCAGGGCGCGGAAGGCATCCTCGTCGGTCGCGTCGTCACCGGCGTAGAGGAGCGACGCGTCATCGCCGCGCACCACTTCCGGAAGCTCGCGCGCGAGGTCGAGCAGCGCGGTCCCCTTGTCCACCGCGAGCGGCGGGCGCAGCTCGAACACCCGCTTCCCCTCGGTGAGGCGGAGCCCCGAGCGCGCCGCGATCCCGCCGAGCAGGTCGCAGAGGCGCGGCAGCACCGCGGCGTCGGCGTTCCGCCAGTGCACCGAGAGGGTCCACCGCTTGTCCTCCACCGTCACGCCGGGGATCCGGCCGGCGAGCGAGGCGGCGTCGGCGGCCGCGTCGGCGATGCACGGCAGCCACCGCCGCGCCCCCTCGGCGACTCGCGCCTCCCCCGCGGGGGTGATCCACTCGAAGCCGTGGTTCCCCAGGTACCAGGCCCCCTCGATCCCCACCATCTCGCGCGCGTCGGGGGCGGCGCGCCCCGACACGAAGGCGAGGTGGTTCCCCGCCCCCGCCGCGAGCCGCCGCAGCGACGCGCGCGCCGGCTCGGGCACCGCGGCGTCGCGTGGGCGCGACACGATGGGGGCGAGGGTGCCGTCCACGTCGAAGGCGAGGAGCCGGGGGGCGCGCGCGAGTCGCGCGTCGAGCATCGCGAGCGCCGCGATGGCATCGAGCGCGCCGCCCATGCCGGGCGGGGCACCCGCGCCCGCGCCCGCACTCGCGTTCCCCTGCGCGTTCCCCTTCGCGTTCCCCTTCCCCGCCACTCGCCCACCGCCCTCGCGGGCCCCTCGCCCGCCGCTCACAGGAACGCTTCCGGTGAGCGCTCGTCCTTCCCCTCGTCCACGAGCCGCGTGGACGCCGGCTTCTCCACCGCCATCAGCTCCGCCGCGTGCGTGAGGATTCCGTCCACCCAGTCGAAGATGGTGGCCCGGCTGAGCTGCGTGCGCATGCGGCGCATGCGCCGGCGGCGCTCTTCCACCGGCATGTCGAGGGCGACGCGGATCGCCGAGGCGAAGCCGTCGAGATTGAAGGGGTTGATGAGGATCGCGCCGTCGATCTCCTCCGCCGCCCCGGTGAAGCGCGAGAGCACCAGCACCCCCCGCTCGTCCACCTGGCACCCCACGAACTCCTTCGCCACCAGGTTCATCCCGTCCTGGAGCGACGACACGAGGCAGAGGTCCGCCGCGCGGTAGCAGGCGGCGAGGAGGTCGGCGTCGACGTTCGAGTTCACCAGCACGATCGGCGTCCAGTCGTCGCGGCCGAAGCGCTGGTTCACCTCCATCACCAGCTCCATCACCTCGCGCTCGAGCGCCGCGTAGGCGGGGAGCACGCTGCGCGACGGGGTGCACACGAAGAGGAAGGTGGCGCGCCCGCGCATCGCCGGCTCCGACTCCCACAGGTGCGCGAGCGCGCGCAGCCGCTCGGGAATCCCCTTCGTGTAGTCCACCCGGTCCACGCACACCCCGAGCTGCCGCCCGCCGCGCGCGTACCGCTCGCGCAGCGTCGTCATCAGCGCCTGCGCCGCCTCGCTGCGCGCCATCTGGTCGAAGCGCTCCACGTCGATCGAGATCGGGAAGGCCGCCACCTCCACCGTGCGCCCGCGGAAGCGGATGCGCTGCCCCGCGTGGTCCACGTCGGCCTCGCCCACGAAGGCGTCCACGCACTGGAGGAAGTTCGTGACGTGCCGCTCCGTCTGGAACTCCATCAGGTCGTTCCCCAGCAGCCCCTTGAGCAGCGCCACGTTCGCGTTCACCGGGAGCAGGTTCATCACGTCGGGCGGCGGGAAGGGGATGTGCCAGAACTGGTGCGTGAAGACGTTCGGCTCGATCGCGCGCAGGAACTCCGGCACCAGCGCGAAGTGATAGTCCTGGATCCACACCATCGTGCGCCCGGCGCAGCGCTGCGCCTCGTCCACCACCGCGTGCGCGAAGCGCAGGTTCACCGCGCGGTAGCGCTCCCAGTGCTCGCTCCGGAACTCCAGGTGCTGGAGGAGCATGTGGCACAGCGGCCAGAGCGCGCGATTGGCGAAGCCATGGTAATACCCCTCGATGTCGTCCTCGTCGAGCCACACCCGTCGCAGAGTGTAGGCGGGCGCCTCCGGCGGGACGCGCACGCACCCCGACTGGTCGGCAGTCTCGCGGTCAGCCGACCCGGAGCCCCAGGCCACCCAGGTCCCGTGGATCTCGCGCATCGTGGGATCGAGCGCCGACACGAGCCCCCCCGGCGGCTGCCGCACCTCGATGCCGAGCGGCCCCGTGACGTGCTCGTAGGGCTCGCGATTGGAAACGAGGATGAACTTGCAGTCGCCGATGTGTCGTGAAATGTCGAGCATGCTTCGCTGGTGCGGCAATGCTCGTGCCTTGGATCACCATCGCCCGGCGCGGCGGGGACACGTTAGCTTTCCCGCGCCATGATCCGGGCACAGCCACGCAGCATCGTCGCGACAGCGCCCACCCGCATCGACTTCGGCGGGGGGTGGACCGACGTCCCCCCGTACGCCAGCGAGGCGGGGGGGTTCGTCTGCAACCTGGCCATCGAGCGCCGGGCCACGGCGCGGCTGCGCGATCGTGATCCCTCCGCCGCTGATCACCGGCATGCCCCCGACCCGCTCGCCGAGGCGGCGCTGCGGCGCGCCGGCCTCGACCTCGACGCCCGGCTCGAGAGCGACTTCCCCATCGGGGCGGGACTCGGCGGGTCCTCCGCCGCCGGCGTCGCCCTCCAGGGGGCGATCGCGGCGTGGACCGGTGAACCGGCCGACGCCGGCACCCTCGTGCAACGCAGCCGCGCGGTGGAGGTCGAGGAGCTCGGCGTCGCCGGCGGGTGGCAGGACCACTGCGCGGCGGCGTACGGGGGCGCGCTCGGCATCCGCTTCGAGGGCGACGCGGTGCTCCCCGAGCCGATCTCCCTCGCGGCGCCCACCGTGCACGCCCTCGCGCACCGCCTGGTGGTGATCCACACCGGGGAGTCGCGCCTCTCCGGCGCCACGATCACCGCGGTGCGCGACGCCTGGCGCACCGGCGACGCGCGCGTGGTGCGCGCCCTCGACGCGATGAAGGCGCTCGCGCGACAGATGGCCGATGCGCTGCGCGCGGGCGACGTGGACGCGCTGGGCGCGCTCGTGGGGGAGCACTGGGCGCACCAGCGCTCGTTGCACCCGGGGATCCCCACCGCGCGCATCGACGCCATCGTCGCCGCCGGGCTCGCGCACGGGGCGCTCGGCGCGAAGGCTCTCGGCGCGTCGGGGGGCGGGTGCGTCGTCCTGGTCGCGCCGGAGGAAGGTGCCGCGCGCGTGCGCGAGGCGGTGGCTCCCCTCGGGGAGATCCTCGACGCGCGCCCCGCGATGCAGGGCGTCGTGGTGCGCGAGGAGGGCGCGTGACCGCGATCCCGCGCGGCGACGCGCTCGCGCTCGCCCGCGCCCTCGTGGCGGTGGACTCGCGCAACCCCTCGCTCACCGCGGGCGCGCCGGGGGAGGGCGCGGTGGCCGCGCTCCTCGCCGGCGTGCTCCGCGACTGGGGATTCGCCGTGGAGGTGCACGACGCGGCGCCGGGTCGCCCCAACGTGGTGGCGCGCATCGGCGGATTCGGCGCGGGCGCGCCCACCCTCATGTTCAACGGCCACCTCGACGTGGTGGGCACCGAGGGGATGGCGCATGCGCCCTTCGATCCGGTGGTGCGCGAGGGGCGGCTGCACGGGCGCGGCGCCGCCGACATGAAGGGGGGGATCGCGGCGATGTGTGCCGCCGCCCTGCGCGCCGCCGACGCGGGGATCGCCGGCGGCCTCGTGATCGCCGCGGTGGCCGACGAGGAGTACGGCAGCGCGGGGACGCGCGCGCTCGTCGCGCGGGGGGTGCGCGCCGACGCGGCGATCGTCACCGAGCCCACGCGCCTCGCGATCATGCCCGCGCACCGCGGATTCGTGTGGCTCGAGGTGCTGGTGCACGGCGTGGCCGCGCACGGCTCGCGCTGGGAGATCGGCGTCGACGCGATCCGCCACGCGGGGCTGCTGCTGGCGGAGCTCGACCGCGTCGACGCGGAGCTCCTCCCCACGCGCAGCCACCCCCTCCTCGGCCGCCCCTCCCTGCACGCCTCGCTGATCGAGGGGGGAACGGGGATGTCCACCTATCCCGACCGCTGCCTGCTGCGCCTCGAGCGCCGCACCATCCCCGGCGAGCCGGCGGAGGCGGTGCTCGCCGAGGTGGAGGAGGCCATGGCGCGCGTGCGCACGCGTCGCCCCGGCTTCAGCGCCGAGGTGCGCGTGACGCTGGCGCAGCCGCCGAGCGACGTGGCGCCCGGCGCGCCGGTGGTGCGCGAGCTCGAGGCGGCGGCGCGCGAGGCGGGGGGCGCGGCACCCGCGATCGAGGGGATGAGCGCGTGGACCGACTGCGCGATCCTCAACGCGGCGGGGATCCCCGCCGTGTGCTTCGGTCCCGGCGACATCGCCCAGGCGCACGCCGCGGAGGAGTGGATTATCATCGAGGAGATCGAGCGCGCGACGGCGACCCTCGCCGGCCTCGCGCGCCGCTGGTGCAACGGACAGGGGAGCTGATGGCGCAGTTGACGCATGAACAGTACGACGCCCTCGAGCGCGCGGTGCGCGACGGGCGCCGCATCTCGGTGTACCGCCGCGGGACCGAGTACATCGTGATCCCGCGCCGGCTCGGCCTGAAGGGCGGGCGCGAGCTGATCGAGGCGCGCAATCCCACCACCGGCGACGAGCTCTCGCTCTTCCTGGACGAGCTGGACGCGATCGAGGTGGTGCGGTGAGCGAGGAACTCCCCCTCGTCGCCGTCTACGCCGACGAATCCTGCCTGGGGAATGGCCGCGAGGGGGACAACCCCGGCGGCGCGGCGGGAGTGATCGAGTACATGCACCCGCACAGCGGCCGCCTCTCGCGCTTCGACTACTGGATCGCCGAGCCCTCCACCACCAACAACCGCATGGCGCTGCGGAGCGCCATCGAGGCGCTGGACATCCTCGGCCGCAAGGGAACGCGCTTCCGCGTGCTGTTCACGAGCGACTCGCAGTACCTGGTGAAGGGGATGAGCGAGTGGGTCTACGGCTGGATCTCGCGCGGGTGGAAGCGGAAGGAGGGGGCGATCGAGAACCTCGCCCTCTGGCAGCAGGCGGTGGAGGCGGCGTCGCGGCACAGCGTGGCCTGGCGGTGGGTGCGCGGCCACGCGGGGCACCCCCAGAACGAGTGGGCCAACGACCTCGCGATCCGCGCGGCGAAGGAGCAGCACGACTCGGGGGGGGCGGTCCCGTCGGGGTTCGAGGAGTGGCTCGCCGCCAAGCGGGCCACGGGGAAGATGAAGGCCGAGGTCTCCCCCTTCCCCGCGGAAGGGGAGTTCCGGACCCCCCGCCCCTTCCCCGGGGCGCCCCGGCAGGTCACTCTCCCCTGAGGCCGGTCGTCAGTATCCGGACGCTGTCCCCCAGGGAGGTATCGTGAAGAAGTTCCTGCTCGGACTCCTCATCGGGTTCGCGATCGGCTACTACTCCGGCTACGGCGACGGCAGCCAGGGAGAGCCCAGCATCGCGCGCCGCATCATGGACAAGTTCGGGGCCTCGCGCATGCAGGAGGAGAATGCGCGCCAGGACCGCATGCTCGACTCCGTCACCGCCCGCTGATGCCCCGCTGATGCACGCGACCGAACGCATGTTCCGGCTCCTGGTGCGCACCATCGCCACCAGGTTCCCCCAGTACCGCACGGAGCCCTTCACCGTCGAGGAGCTCCAGGGGACGATCCTCCCCTACCGGTTGCACCGGCGCGACCTGGGGCTCGAGACGAACCAGGATTACGAGATGACCCTCACCGAGCTGCTCTCCGGCGCGGGGGGGTACCTGGTGGTGGACGACCGGATGCGCGACGCGCTCCAGCGCGAGCTGGCGGGAAAGAATCCCGACCCCGGAGCCTTCCGGGCCTTCGCGGGAAGCCGGGTGTCGCTCTCGCCGCAGGCGGTGGCCGACGCCGAGCGCGCCCCCGCCGAGGCCCCGGCGCCCCCGGTGCGCCCCACCGAGCCGCGCATCTCGCAGGGCACCGCCCCCGCCTCGGGGGACAACTTCCCCTCCACCGGGGGGCGCCGGCTCACCCCGGCGGGGCGCCAGCGCACGGTCGTGGCCCCCGAGGGATCAACCTGCGCCTACTGCGCCGGCGCCCTCCCCGCGGGGCGCGAGATCACCTTCTGCCCCCACTGCGGGCAGAACCTCACGGTGATGCGCTGCTCCGCCTGCGGAACCGAGCTCGAGGTGGGCTGGAAGTTCTGCACCACCTGCGGCAAGGCGGCGGGGGGCTGACCTCGTCGGCGCCCCCCTTGCAAGGGAGGAGGGCGACCCGCACGATGACCCTGCGACAACTGAAAGGAACGACATGACGAAGCGAGCCATCCTCCTGGCCCTCGCCCTGCTGGCCGCCTGCGGCCCCCAGCAGCAGGTGGCGAAGGTCGAGCCCCTTCCCGCGCCGGTGCAGTCGGCGGCCGAGTTCCCCTGGCCCCTCCGCACGCGCGAGCACGTGGATCTCTGGCTGCACTCGTACGCGCTCCTCCAGCGCGACACCTCGCAGGTGCCCTTCTTCCGCCGCGGCTACCGCGAGGAGCTGCTCGCCGAGCGGCAGCGGCGGGGGGTGCGCACGGACCTCGACGCGAACATGGAGAAGCTGGGGCAGCGCCTCGCGACGAACCCGGCGCTGGTGAACGGCCAGTTCCTCCCGCTGTACTTCGCCTCGTTCGCCGACCTGCGCGCGGCGGTCGACGCGACCCTCCGCGCCGAGGGGGATCCGCGCCTCGCGCCGAACCCGGGGCTCGCCCAGATCGTGGCCCTCGTCGCCGCGTCGTTCCCCTCGGCGCAGGACCGCCAGTGGCTCGACAGCTTCGTGAAGGCGGTGGCCGACGAGGACGCGAGGTTCTACCGCGGCTACTGGACCGAGCGGCAGGCCGCGCAGGCGCCCGCCCTCGGCAAGCTCGACGCCCTCTGGCGCCAGGTGTACTTCCCGAAGTTCCGGGGCTTCCTCAACAACACGCGGCAGGGGCTGGGCGACTTCGTGCTCTCGCTCCCGCTCGACGGCGAGGGGCGCACGGTGGGCGGGGCGAACATGCTCCGCGCGATCACCGTGGCCTTCCCCCCGGACACCGCGCGCGCGGTGGAGGCGATCTACGTCTTCGCGCACGAGGCGATCGGCGAGGTCGCGAACTCGGCGGTCACCGACAACACCACGCCGGCCGAGCAGCGCAACGGGGTCTCGGCCCGCTGGACGCCGAACGCCGCGGTGCGTGGGGGGGAGATGCTCCTGGCGAAGATCGCCCCGGAACTGGTGGACGGCTATCGTCGCTACTACCTGCGCTCGGCGGGGAAGTCCACGAGCGGGAACGTGGCGGCGACCTTCACCTCGACCTTCGACCTGCCGGCGAACATCGTGAGCGCGATCCGGTCGCAGGTCGACGTGGTGTTGGGCGGGATCTGACCGGGAGGGGAACGGCGGGCTGCCGGCTCTCGGCTCTCGGCTCTCGACGTGAAACCGGGAAGGCAGCGTTCTGCTGGTCGTTTGCCGTGGGGCTCTGGTCTCTGGGCTCTGGTCGTTGGCTCAATGGGGTGAAGGCGGCGGAAAGCGGACAGCCGCTCTCACTCCACAAGAGCCAACGACCAGAGCCCGGAGACCAGGGCCCGATGGCAAACGACCAGCCGAAGGCCGCGCGCTGAGAGCCGAGGGCCGAGAGTCGAGAGCCGAGAGCCGGCAGCCGTCGGTTCGTCGGGCCCCCGATGAAACAGCTCCTCCGCCCCCGCAGTATTATTCACCATGCCCAACGTCCCCGCCCCCCTCGACCGCAGCGCCCTCGAGCGGGTCCTCGCCCGCGCGGCGGATCTGCAGGTCGCCGAGTCGGGCGAGCCCGCCGAGACGCTGAGCGAGGCGCAGATCCTGGAGCTGGGGAAGGAGGTGGGGCTCTCGGCGACGGCGCTGCGGCAGGCCATCGCCGAGGAGCGCACCCGCATCGCGGCCGAGGTGCGGCACGACGGCGCGATGGACCGCCTCGTGGGGGCGGCGACGGTGACGGCGATGCGCGTCGTCACCGGCCGTCCCGCCGACGTGCTGGCGCAGGTGGACGACTGGATGCTCCGCAAGGAGTGCCTCCAGGTGAAGCGCCGCTTCGGGGAGCGCATCGTGTGGGAGCGGCGTCGCGACCTGTTCTCCGGGCTGCAGCGCGCCTTCGAGGGGACCTTCGGCGGGCGCCGCCACCCCTTCGTCGCCGCGCACGAGGTGGCGGCGACGGCGATCGCGGTGGACGAGGGGCGCGTGGCGCTCCGGCTCGACGCCGACTTCGCCACCCAGCGCCGCGCCCTCGTGGGCACCGGCGTGGGACTCGGCGTGTTCGGCGGCGCGGCCAGCGTCGCCGCGGTGGCGATGAACGTGATGTTTCCGGTGGCGGTGCTGCCGGCGGTGGCGCTCACCGCGGTGGGCGCGTGGCAGGCGCGCCGGCGCCAGGCGCAGACGCTGTACGAAGCCTCGCTCGCCCTCGAGCAGCTGCTCGACCGGCTCGAGCGCGGCGAGCTCGCGCGCCCCTCCCTGCTCAACGTGCTCTCGAGCGTCGCGGGGGCGCTGCCGCGCCGCTGAGCGGGCGCGCCACGCCGATGAGCGACCCGGTCGCGTCCCCCTCGCCCCTGGCGGCGCCCCCGGGCTTCCAGGGCGCCTTCCGAACCGACGCCGACGCGCTCGCGGTGTACGCCGAGGCCGCGGGGATCGCGCGCATCCCGCCGCGGGCGGTAGCGGTGCCCGCGAGCGTGGACGACGTATCGCTCCTCGCGCGATGGGCGCACGCGTCGGGGGTGACGCTGGTGCCGCGGGGCGCGGGGAGCGGGATGGCCGCGGGGGCGACCGGCCCCGGGGTGGTGGTGGACCTCAGCCGCCTCGACGCGATCGACGCGGTGGACGTCGCCGCGCGGCGCGTGCGCGTGGAGGCCGGCGCGCTCTGCGGCGCGGTGGACGCGGCGGCACGCGCGGTGGGGCTTCGATTTCCGGTGGATCCCTCGAGCCGCCCCTTCTGCACGATGGGCGGGATGGCCGCCGCCAACGCCGCGGGGGCGCACACCCTCGCGTTCGGGGCGACGCGCGCGTGGGTGGTGGCGATCGAGTGCGTGTTCGCGGACGGCACGCGCGCGGAGGTGCGGCGCGGGGCGCCCGACCCGGTGGTGCCGGCGATCGCGCGATTCCGCGCGGAGGTGGCGCCGGCGCTC
>DASWVQ010000244.1:0-2920 GCA_036401195.1 Gemmatimonadaceae bacterium | reverse complement strand
GGATACAGCCACACCCGCCGCGCCGAGGCCTTCCACGACTCGCTCTCCGCGCCGAGCTGCGTGAAGAGCCGCTCCATCGCCGCCGGCCCCGCCTCCACCGCCTCGCGCAGCCGCCGCGAGCCGAACAGGCGGTCCACCGTCGCCGCCTTCCACTGGAAGTCGGCCTGGTGCCGCGACCGGATCTCGTACAGCATCCACGCCGCCACCTGGAGCGGCTTCACCCGCTCGCGCTCCGTCACCGTCACGTGCAGCATGGGGATCGCCTGCGTCCCCCACTTCTGTCCCTTCTCGATCGTGCGCGCAGTGGAATCGAAGCGCACCCCCGCGATCCCGCGCGCATTCAGCGCCCGCGCGATGGCTCCCGCGTCGGTGAGCCAGGGGGCGCCCACCAGCTGGAAGGGGGCCTCCGTCCCGCGCCCCTCGCTCAGGTTCGTCCCCTCGAACATCACCGTGCCGGGATAGAGGATCGTCGCCTCGACGGTGCGCAGGTTCGGCGACGGGTTCACCCACGTGAGCCCCGTCTGCTCCCACCACATCGACCGCTTCCACCCGCCCATCGGGATCACCGTGAGGTCCACCTTCACCCCGCCGTCGGTCACCAGCCATCGCGCCAGCTCGCCCACGGTGAGCCCGTAGCGCAGCGGGATCGGGTACATGCCGACGAACGAACGGAAGGCGCTGTCGAGCACCCCGCCCTGCACGAAGTCGCCCCGGATGGGATCCGGGCGGTCGAGCACCACGAACTGCTTCCCCGCCTTCCCCGCGGCGATCATCGACTCCGCCATCGTCCACGGATAGGTGTACACGCGCGCGCCCACGTCCTGGATGTCGTAGACCAGCACGTCCACGGTGCGCATCATCTCCGCCGTGGGCACGCGCGTCTCGCCGTAGAGCGAGTACACGGGGAGCCCCGTCGCCGAGTCCACCCCCGACGCCACGTGCTCCCCCGCCCCCGCCACGCCACGCAACCCGTGCTCGGGGCCGAACAGCGCGGTGAGCTGCACCCCCGTCGCCCGATGCAGCAGGTCGATCGTGCTGCGCCCCGCACGGTCGCGTCCGCTATGGTTGGTGATCAGTCCCACCCGCTTCCCCCGCAGCACGCCGAGCGAGTCGCGAAGCAGTGTCTCGACACCGAGCGTCACCGGCTCGGCGGTGCGCACCTGCACCAGGCGGGGACCGCAGCCCGAAATGGCGGCGGTGAGGAGGATCACGGTGGCGAACGAGAGTGGTCGGTTAGTCATGTGTCGGCACGAAGTGGTGCTGAATTCTGCCTCGATCCGTCCACAATGGAAGCGGCGGCACGCCCCTTTCGTTAGGGAAACGGGTGTAGGTCACCCGAATCATGCGACGAAACGGACAGGAGCGGGAAGCACCATGCGGAACTTCGGCCACATCGAGAACATCGAGCACAAGGGGGTCGCGGCGCGCCTGGCGCGCCTGGGGCGACGCATGCTGCTCGTCGCCCTTGCCTGCACCATTGCCGGCGCCGGGAGCGCTGGTGCCCAGGGGTCCCGCGAGGGCGCCAAGTCGCCGCGCAAGGCGACGGCGTCGGCCCGCAAGGCCACCGCGTCGAGCCGCAAGGCGAGCACGTCCGGCCGGAAGGCCACGCGCAAGGCGCCGCGCAAGGCCCGGAAGGCGCGCTCGGCCCGCTCCAGCACCGCGTCGCGCGAGCTGGCCAGGTTCACCGCCCTGCGCGGCTCCCGCCCCAAGGTGCAGGGCACCTACTACAACACCGTCGCCCGCGGCGTCGCCTTCTATGACGCGATGGACGAGGCCCGCGCGGCGATCGCCGCGGGGAAGTTCGTCCCGCTCTACGGCAACCAGTACTACGCCACCTACCGCATGACGCTCGCGTACGCCACGCCCGACGCGCGCACCTTCGTCGAGACCCTCGCGCCGCAGTTCGTGGAGCACTGCGACGAGATGATGGTCGTCACCAGCGCGCTGCGCCCCAAGGAGAAGTCGCCGCGCAACGGTTCGCCCTGGACGGTGCATCCCACCGGGATCGCCGTGGACATCCGCAAGCCGCGCAACCGTGCCTGCTGGAGCTGGCTGCGCCAGCGCCTCCTCGACTACCAGGCCGAGGGCGTGGTGGACGCGACGGAGGAGTTCCATCCGCCGCACTTCCACATCGCCGTGAAGAAGGCCCCCCCGCCCCTGACCCGGACGGTGGAGACCTCGAACGGCGAGGTGATCGCGGTGGTCCGCTGACCGCGCGGGAGGTTAGACTTGGGGAGATCCCTCCACCCGGGAGCTCCCCATGAGCACCAGCGTGTCCCAGGACCTGCGGTTCCCGATCGGCCGCTTCGCCATGCCCCCGGTGGCCGACGCCGCCTGGCGCCGCGACGCCATCGCGGCGATCGCCGAGACCCCCACCAACCTGCGCGAGGCGATCGCCGGCTGGCTCGACGCGCAGCTCGACACCCCCTATCGCGACGGCGGGTGGACGGTGCGGCAGGTCGTGCACCACCTGGCCGACAGCCACATCAACGCCTGCACGCGCTTCCGCCTCGCCCTCACCGAGGAAAATCCCACCATCAAGCCGTACGACGAGGCGACGTGGGCGGAGCTTCCCGACGCGCGCACGATGGGCGTGGAAGTCTCCCTCCTCCTCCTCGACGCGCTGCACGAGCGGTGGACGATGCTCCTGCACGCGATGGGCGAGCCCGACTTCGCGCGCACGCTGAACCACCCGGAGCGCGGGCCGATGAGCCTCGACACGATGCTCGGCCTGTACGCGTGGCACGGCCGCCACCACGTGGCCCACGCCACCGCCCTCGCGCAGCGGATGGGCTGGTGAGGGGCGCGCGCGCCGCCGCCATCGCCGCCATCGCCCTCCTCGCCGCCTGCGGTGGAGGGAGCGACGCCGGATCCCGCGCGCCCGCCGGGGGGAGCGCCATCGGCGCCGACGCCGGGGCCC
>DASWVQ010000243.1:0-2830 GCA_036401195.1 Gemmatimonadaceae bacterium | reverse complement strand
AAGCGCTGCGGCCCGCGCTGGATGGGGGAGAGGCGCACCGAGAGCTGCGCGGTGCGCGAGCGCAGGTCGGAGCGCAGCTCGCTCACCCGGTTGAAGGCGGCGTCGCGGCGGGCGTCGCGCGAGGCGATCGCGCCGGTGGTGGCGACGATGCTCGTGGGCTCCACGTACACCGGGCGCCCGTCGTCGAGGGTGAAGCGCTGGTGCGGCTCGAAGTTGAGGTCGACCGAGCGTTGCTGGTTCAGGTTGAGGGAGACGCTCCCCTCGAAGGTGGCGTTGAAGCGCGCGTCGAGGATGGCGCCGCTCCACGAGAGGTTCGAGCGCACCGACCGCTGCGGACGGAAGCCGCGCGCGAAGAGCGTCACGCTCGGCGAGGCGTTCGAGAAGACGCTGCCCCCGCTGCCATCGGCGCACTGGGTGGGGATGAGGGAGGCGTCGGCGTCGTACCCCTGCCAGTCGGGAATCGGCGCCGCGGGACCCACGCAGACGACCTGCTGCACGCCGCCGGGGAGGCCGGTGTTGTCGAGCACCGCGCCCACCGGGAGGCTCGCGCCGCTGTTGGCGAAGAGGCCGATCCCCCCGCGCACCACCGCGCGCGGGGCGCGGGACTCGCCGAAGTAGGACTCGATCTGGTCGAGCCGACCCACCGTCCAGGAGAAGCCGAGCCGCGGGCTGATCGCGAGCGGCGCGGGGACCCGGTCGTTGCGCACGCCGAAGCTGGCCGCGAGCGCGGGGTTCAGCGGCGGGCGGGTGGTGGTGCCCCCTCGGTCGACGCGGACGCCGTACTGGAACTGCACGTCCTGCGAGCGGCGATACGAGTCGTTGATGGCGACGGCGGCGGTGTAGCTCCCGCTGGTGCGGCGGTGCGCGGTGAGGGTGCGCGTGAACGACGCGGGGCGCCCCGCCTCCAGGTCGGCCAGGGAATTGAAGGCGAAGGTGCCGAGGAGGTTGCTCCCCTGATCCTGCGTGGCGCCGGAGTACTCGAGCTCCGTGGTGAGCTTGAGGCGGTGCTTGTTGGCGCCGTCGAACCACGACAGCGTGTTCTGCGCCGAGTACTGCGCGGAGCGTGCGCTGGAGCTGAGCCCCTGGTTGCCGCCGAAGGCGAGGCTCTGCACGCCGGTGAGCCCGTCGGCGAGCACGCTGTTCACCCGCACGCGGCCCGCGGGGAGCGACACGTACGGCGAGCCGCCATTGCGGGAGAGGTTCACCCCCGCGGAGGATTCCGACAGCAGCATGCCGACGTAGCCGCTGTGCCGCCCGCGGACGCTCCCGCTCCAGTTGGTGCGCTCGCCCCCCGCGGAGGAGAGCGCCGACGCGGAGATCCCCACGGGGCGCTGGCGCGACCAGTTGCCGTTGGCGGTCACGTTGAAGGAGTGCCCGCTGGTGGAGCCGCCCGGGGACCAGTCGAGGCTTCCCATGAGCGAGCCGTTGTCGTTGGTGCGGCTCGTGCCGGGCACGCCGGCGGCGACGGGGATGCCGCGCCCCTCAAGGATGGAGACGAAGCGCGTCACCGAGTCGGCGGCGATCCCCGCGGTGCGGAGGCCCACGTCGCTCGTGCGCAGCAGCGTGGTGGCGTCGTCGAGGCGGCGGCCCAGCTGCCACGACGCGTTGTAGAAGGTGCGGTTCCGCGTGAGCGGCCCGGAGGCCATGCCGCCGAACGACAGGTTGGTGTACTCGGCCCCGAGCGCGCGGGCGGCCGCGTCGGTCCACTGGAGCTGCGGCGCGTCGACCACGAGGCTCAGGCCGCGGGCCGAATAGTTGCCGCCGGGGTTGGAGCGGATCTCGAACTGGCCGCCGCTGAATCCCCCGCGCGTCGCGTCGTAGGGGGAGGTGGTGAGCGTCGCGCCGATGGCGGCGTCGCGGGGGAGGCCGTTGGCACCGATGGGGAGCCCGTTGAGGGTGACGCTGTTCTGGTCGGCGCCGAGCCCGTAGACGGAGAAGCCGCCGGCGCCCCCGTCGATCCCCGGCACGAGCAGCACGCCGGGGAGCGACGCCGCCATCGCGGCCACGTCGCCGAGCGCGCCGGGTGGGAGTGCGGCGGGATCCACCGCCTGCTGCGTGCCGCTCACGTCCTGGTCACGCTCGTTGCGGCTCACCTTCTGCTGCGTGGTCTCGACCGAGCGCACCGTGTCGAGCTGCACCACCGAGAGCCGCGCGTCGCCGATGAGCACGTCCTCGTCGGCGAGCCGCTTGAGCTGGAACTGGCGGTACACGTAGCCGATGAGCGCGTAGCCCATCATGTAGTCGCCGGTGCCGTTGGGGAAGGCGATCTGGAAGGCGCCCTGCGCGTTGGTGCGCACCTCGCGGGTGACGCTGCCCGGGATGGAGGTGGCGGTGACGCGGACGTTGGGGAGCGGGAGCCCCTCGGCGTTGGTGACGCGGCCGCGGATGACGTCCACCTGGGCGGCGGCGATGGCGGGGAGGAACAGCAGGGCCGCGAGGGCGGCGAGGAGGCGGGGCATGACTACTGTTACGGCGGAGGAGCGCGGAAAGTTCGACTTATCCAAAATCGCACGGGGGGCGACGGGCGGGAAGGAATGGGGCGACGATCCTCACGGTCTTCGCCTGATCAGGGGGTGCCGCCCCGCCAGCCGAGCGTCCCCATCACGGTGAGGTCGCGACCGGTGCCGCCACCCTGGCTGGGGAAGAGGTGGAGCGCCCCTTCGGCGCCGACGATGAACGGGCCGGCGTCGAGGTGCGCGCGGGCGCCGCCGCCGATCACGGGCGTGGCGCGATGCTGCGGGAAGGGCAACCGACAGGGGGTGGACGACTGGGAGAGCGCGCACTTGTCGTTCATGGCGCCGCGCGCGGTTCGCAGGCCGAGCTCCACGAT
>DASWVQ010000242.1:0-3009 GCA_036401195.1 Gemmatimonadaceae bacterium | reverse complement strand
CTCGCGGGGCTGGTGGAGCCGGCGCGCTACCGGCTGGCCGCGTCGCTGCTCCTGCTGTCGCCCTATGTTCCCCTCATCTTCATGGGGGAGGAGTACGGGGAGACGAATCCCTTCCAGTACTTCGTGCACCACTCCGATCCGCAGCTGGTCGAGGCGGTGCGCCGGGGGCGGCGGGAGGAGTTCGCCGCCTTCGGCTGGGCGTCGGAGGTCCCCGACCCGGCGGCGGAGGAGACCTTCGCGCGCTCGCAGGTGGCGCGGGAGAAGATCGCGCGCGACGCGCGGCACGAGGCGGTGCACCGGCTGTACGCCGCGCTGCTCCGGCTGCGGCGCGGGGAGCCGGCGCTGCGCCCCGGCGACGCGCCGGCGTGGGTGGAGGAGCGGGAGGGGGTGATCGTGATGCGCCGCGGCGCACTCGTCGCCGCGTTCAACTGCACCGACGCGCGGCGCGACGCGGCGATCGGCGCCGGCGAGCTGCTCTTCGCGAGCGAGTCTCCCGAGTTCGGGGGGGACGGGGGAGTGGCGGTGCAGGGGACGCGGGTCACCCTGCCCGCGTGGGGCGCGGTGCTGGTGAAGTCGAACGTCCATTCCGAGGAAGTGAACGCGTGATGAGAGTCTGGCCGGGTCGTCCCTATCCCCTGGGCGCCACCTGGGATGGGCAGGGGGTGAATTTCGCGCTCTTCTCGGAGAACGCGACCGGGGTGGAGCTGTGCCTCTTCGACGGGCCGGAGGACGGCATCGAGAAGGAGAAGCTCTGGATGCCGGAGCGCACCGACCAGGTGTGGCACTGCTACCTGCCCGACGTCCGGCCGGGGCAGTACTACGGCTTCCGCGTGCACGGCCCCTACGCGCCGCAGGAAGGGCATCGCTTCAACCCGGCGAAGCTCCTCCTGGACCCCTACGCCAAGGCGATCACCGGCGCGATCAAGTGGAGCGACGCGCTCTTCGCGTACGACGTGGGCGGGGGCGGGGAAGACCTCGCCCCCGTGACCGACAACGACGCCTCGCGCGTGCCGAAGTCGGTCGTCATCGATTCCGCCTTCACCTGGGGGTCCGACGCGCCCCTGAACGTCCCCTGGAACCGCACGATCATCTACGAGTGCCACGTCAAGGGGATGACGATGAAGCACCCGGAGGTGCCCGAGCACCTGCGCGGCACCTACCTGGGGCTCTGCAGCGACCCGATGATCGAGTACTTCCTCTCGCTGGGGGTCACCGCGATCGAGCTGCTCCCGGTGCACCAGTTCGTGGTCGACCGCCACCTCGCGGAGAAGGGGCTCACCAACTACTGGGGCTACAACTCGATCGGCTACTTCGCCCCCGACGTGCGCTACGCGACCTCGGGACTGGGGAACCAGGTCTACGAGTTCAAGACGATGGTGAAGACCCTCCACGCCGCGGGGCTGGAGGTGATCCTCGACGTCGTCTACAACCACACCGGGGAGGGGAACCACCTGGGCCCCACCCTCTGCTTCAAGGGGATCGACAACAAGGCGTACTACCGCCTCATGCCGGACAATCCGCGCTTCTACATGGATTTCACCGGCACCGGCAACTCGCTCAACATGCAGCACCCGCGGACGATCCAGCTCATCATGGACTCGCTCCGCTACTGGGTGACCGAGATGCACGTGGATGGGTTCCGCTTCGACCTCGCCCCCGTGCTGGCACGGGAGCTCTACGAGGTGGACCGCCTCTCCGCCTTCTTCGACATCATCCACCAGGACCCGGTGCTCTCCGCGGTGAAGCTCATCGCCGAGCCCTGGGACGTGGGCCCCGGCGGCTACCAGGTGGGCAACTTCCCCGTGCGCTGGGCCGAGTGGAACGGCAAGTACCGCGACTGCCTGCGCCACTACTGGAAGGGGGATCATGGCCACGTGCCGGAGCTGGCGTCGCGCCTGGCGGGGTCGGCGGACATCTACTCGTGGAGCGACCGCGGGGCGTACGCGAGCATCAACTTCGTCACCGCGCACGACGGGTACACCCTGCACGACCTCGTGAGCTACGAGCACAAGCACAACGAGGCGAACGGGGAGAACAACCAGGACGGCCACAACGACAACATCTCGCGGAACTGGGGGGTCGAGGGGCCCACCGACGACCCGGGGATCCTGGACCTCCGGTACCGCTCGATCAAGAACTTCCTCGCCTCGCTCGCCTTCTCGCAGGGGGTGCCGATGCTCTCGCACGGCGACGAGGTGGGGCGGACGCAGTCGGGGAACAACAACGCCTATGCCCAGGACAACGACATCACCTGGGTGAACTGGGAGCTCGACGCGCGGCGGCAGGACCTCCTGAACTTCACCCGGCGGGTGTTCGCGGTGCGGCAGGCATACCCCGTGCTGCGACGTCGCCACTTCTTCCGCGGGGAACCGGTCGGGGAGAGCGGGCTCAAGGACGTGACCTGGCTCTCGCCCGCGGGCCGGGAGATGACCGAGGGGGACTGGTCGAACCCGGCGCACCCGGCGCTCGGGATGCTCATCAACGGCGACGCGACCGACGAGATGGACGATCGCGGGCGCCCCATGAAGGGAGAGACGCTGCTGCTGCTGACGAATGCGTCCCCGGAGCCGGTGCGCTTCACGCTCCCCGCGCTCGAGAAGCGCGGGCTCTGGTCGGAGCTGGTGAGCACCGCGCACGGGGAGGCCTGGCTGATCACCGACGAGTCGGTGGAGCTGGCTCCCTATTCCCTGATGCTGCTGCGCCATGGGCGGGATCGCCGCCAGGCGATCGAGCCCCCGTCGCGCAGCGACAACGTGCAGGAGGCCGGTCGGTGACCGACGAGAAGAAGCCGGGCCAGAAGCGCCCCGCGAACGGGACCGCGAACGGGACCGCGAACGGGACCGCGAAGGGGGCCGCGAAGGCATCCACGAAGGGAACCGCGAAAGGGGCGGCGAAGGGGACGGCGAAGCCCGCTGCGAAGACGGAGGCCGCGGTCGCCGCGAAGCGCGCGCCGCGCAAGCCGTCCGCCGCCCCCGCCGCCCCCGCCGCCCCCGCCGCCCCGGTGCCCAC
>DASWVQ010000241.1:0-2096 GCA_036401195.1 Gemmatimonadaceae bacterium | reverse complement strand
CCCGTCGCTGTAGCCGGCGAGCACCGCGATGATCCCGGCCGCGATCCCGATCGTGAAGAGCACCGCGCCGGCGATCGCCATCCCCACGCCCTTCAGCTCCGTGTGCACGAGCCGGGGCATGAGCCACAGCGACATGCCGATGAGCGCGGCCGTCCCCCACCCGTAGTTCACCGCGTGCAGGTGCGCCGTGCGCACGCGACCGAAGGTGAGCCACGCATACTGCGTGAGGAAGTCGGGGCTGTGCAGCTTGATGCTCGCGATGTCGCCGAAGATCGAGCCCACGATCAGCCAGCCGATCGCGACCGCGAAGAGCGCGAGCACCGCGCGACGGCTCGACGCATCGGCGCGCAGGCGCACCTCCAGGTCCTCCGGTGCGAGCCCGCGGTATCCCGCCACCGCGGTCACCTCCTGCGCCGACAGGCGGCTCGTGGCGGCGTCCACCGTGCCGAAGACCGGCTTTCCCGGCGTGCTCACGACACCCCCCGTGGCGTCGCCCGTGGCGTCGCCCGTGGCGTCGCCCGTGGCGTCGCCCGTGGCGTCGCCCGTGGCGTCGCGCCCCCCCACTCCCCCGGCTCCGGCTCCACGGGACGCCCGAAGGTGAGCTCCCGCGCGAGCTGGTCCTCCGGGGCCTCCCACTCGCGCCGGAGCTGCCAGTCACGCGGCTCGAAGATCACGCGCGCCTGCGCCTCGAGGTCGCGGAACAGCCCGCGGCGCCACCCCCAGAGGAGCAGCACGGCGGGGATCAGGGTCATGGCCACCGTGACGATGGCGACCACCAGCGAAGTGGGGAGCACGACGATCCTCCTCTTGGGGTGACCGCGCGGCCCCTGACCCGGGCCGCCGGCGACGCGCCGGCGAAAGATGCCTCCCCCGGGGCGATCGGGCGAGGGCCGGTGGCCGCCCGCGCGCCGGCCGCTGGATGTCCCGCTCGCTGGCGAACCCGGGGTTCGAGCGACGCTGCCTAGTGCGCCGCTAGCCGCGCGTTCGCCTGGCGAAGACGGAGGGGCGTGACGAACACCACCAGCACCATCACCGCCGCGATCACCAGCGAGGAACCGATCCGGCCGAGGTTCAGCCCCCCATGGACGACGGGCTTGGTGAGGGTGTCGCCGAGCGTCGCCCCCAGGGGGCGCGTGAGCACGTACGCCGCCCAGAACAGGAGGCTGCGCGACACGCGCGTCAGCGCGGACAGCAGCGCCACGAGCAGGATGAGCGCCGCGAACACGAGCGCCCCCTTCGCGAACCCCAGCCCCAGGTCGTCGGCGGTGAAGTCCCCGAGGGCGGTGCCGAGGGTGTTCGAGACGAGGATCGTGACCCAGTAGAACACTTCGTCGCGACGGTCGAGGATGAGGTCGACGGCGATGTGGCCCGTGGTGAAACGCCACGCCGCGAGGACGAGCAGCACGAGCACGAAGAGGATCGCCGACGAGCGCACGTAGCCCATGCCGAGCGTGCGATCGAAGTAATCCGACGTGGTGGTGCCCACCGTGGTCGTCGCCACCACCACCGCCCAGTAGGCGAGCGGGTGGTAGTGCGCGGAGCGCAGCTGGGCGGCGAGCGTGACGGTGAAGAAGGCGAGGAAGATCAGCGTGCTGACGGCGTAGCCGAGATTCAGCGTCATGGAGAGCGCATCGCCACCGGTCTCGCCGAGCGTGGTCGCGAGGATCTTCACGATCCAGAAGGCGAGGGTGACGCGGGGGACCTTGCTCAGCAGCTCCGCGTCGAGGGGGCGCGCGACGCGCACCGCCCCGGTGGATGGTGGGGAATCCGGCGGTGTCATCTCGGGAACCGGGTGGCGGTGGATGGCGAGGCGGCGGGACGGGGGGCCCCCGCCGCAGGTTGAGTGCCGGAGGTCGCCGGTCGGCCGGTCCGGGTCGTGCGTGGGCAGCCGTCGCCGGGTGGCCGGCGCGGGGCACCGCGCCGGGTCAGATGATGGGTGAGGCGGCTGGGGCGACGCGGCCCGTCACCAGCGGCGCGATCAGGTTGTCGACCGCGGCGAGATAGGCCTCCGTGTCGAGGTGGTCGGGATCGATCGTGCGCTGCACGGCGAAGCCGTTGATCAGGCTCACCGCGACGGCGGCCAGGGCATCGGGGTC
>DASWVQ010000240.1:0-3565 GCA_036401195.1 Gemmatimonadaceae bacterium | reverse complement strand
CGCGCCCGCCCCATCGTCCGCCGGGCGCCCCGGCGCCGCGCGGCCCGCGACGGCGACCAGCGGCCCTCGTCGCGTCGTGCTCCATGGCGTGGACCTCACGGGAGTCGGATACGACCAGGGGAGCCCCACCGCGCCGGTGGTGCTCGTGAACTTCAGCGATTTCGGCTGTCCCTTCTGTGCGAAGTTCTCGCGCGAGACCTATCCGGCGATCGAGCGCGACTACGTGAAGACGGGCAAGGTGTTCTTCAAGTACGTGCCCTTCGTGATGGGGATGTTCCCGAATGGGAAGCAGGCCGCGCGCGCCGCGGAGTGCGCGGCCGAGGAGGGACAATTCTGGGCGATGCACGACCGGCTGTACGCCGACCAGCGCGGCTGGAAGAACACGCGCGCCCCCTACGAACTCTTCCAGCGGGAAGCGAAAGGGGTGGGGCTCGACGCGGGCCGCTTCGACGCCTGCTATGCCGGGGACGAGGTGCACCCCCGCACCCGGCGGGCCAATGCCGCGGCGGAGGCGCTCGGCGTGCGCGTCACGCCGAGCTTCCTCGTGGGCGATCGCGGCGTGGAAGGCGCGCTCCCCCTCGCGCAGTTCCGCGAGCTGCTCGACGCGGCGCTGCGCGACGCGCGGCCGTAGCGCGCGTCCGCGGCGTTCAGCGCACGGGGACCGGCTGCTCCCGAAGCGCGAGCTCCATCCGCGCCTCGGCGAGCAGCAGCTCGCGGTCGCGGCCGATCGTCGCCACCGCCGCGAGGCGGTCGCCCTCGAAGTACCGCACCGTGCAGTCGCGCGCCGCCGGGTCGCCATCCACCTCCACCCGGTCGGGGAGCTCGGCGTGCCCCGCCACGCCGATGGTGAGGTCGTAATGCGCGCTCCAGAAGAAGGGGACCGCGTCGAAGCGCTCGGCGGCGCCGAGGATGTTGCGCGCCGCGGTGCGTCCCATGCGCTCCGCGTGCGCCCAGTGCTCCACCCGGATCGCGCGCCCCGACGCGGCGTCGGGCCACCGCGCGATGTCGCCCGCGGCGTAGATCCCCGGGACGCTCGAGGCCAGGTATTCATCGACCATGACGCCGCCGTTGACGCGCAGCCCCGCCGCGGTGGCCAGGCGCACGTTCGGCCGGACGCCGATCCCGGCGACCACCAGCTCCGCGGGAAGCCGCGTGCCGTCGTCGAGCAGCACCTCCTGCGCGTCCACCTGCTTCGCCAGCCGGCCGAGCATGAAGCGCACGCCGTGCGACTCGTGCAGCGCGTGCACCGCCCTGCCGATCGCCTCCCCCAGGACGTGCTCGAGGGGCTGGTGGTCGGGGGCGACGACGGTCACCTCCAGCCCGCGCGCGCGCAGCGAGGCCGCGACCTCGAGGCCGATGAAGCTCGCCCCCACGACCACCGCGCGCTTCACCTGGGCGGCGCGCGCGATGATCGCCCGGCTGTCGGCGAGCGTGCGCAGTGCGTACACCGGTGAGCCGTCGCGCGCGGGGAGGCGGATCGGCTCCGCGCCCGTCGCGAGGAGGAGCGCGCCGAAGGGAAGCTCGCTGCCGTCGCCGAGGGTGACGCGCTTCGCCCTCGCGTCGATGGCCTTCACCTCCGCGCTCGTGCGGAGGGTGATCCCGCGCCCGGCGTACCACCCGGCGGGGCGGAGCGGGATCCACTCCTCGGGGGCGTTCCCCGCGAGGTAATCCTTCGACAGGTTCGGGCGGTCCACCGGTTCGCTCCCCTCGGCGCTGAGCAGCGTCACCGGTCCCTCGTACCCCTCGTCGCGAAGCACCTGCGCCGCGACCGCGCCCGCGGCGCCACCCCCCACGATCACCACCGACTCCGGTCCGGAGGGGCCGCGGCGGCGCGCCGGCGCGGCCGGTGCGCGACGCGCGCCCACCACCACGCGCCCCGCGCGCTCCTCCACCTCCCAGCAGGGGATCGGGTTGAGCGCGGGGGGGCGCACGGCGTCGCCCGTCTCGAGGTCGAACGCGGCGTGGTGCCAGGGGCACCGGATGGTGCCGTCCACCACCACCCCTTCCGCGAGCGGGCCGCCGTAGTGCGTGCAGCTCGCGCCCACCGCGCGCAGCTTCCCGCCGCAGCGGGTGAGCACGACGGCTTCGCCGCCGGCGTGGCCGAGGACGAGGGCCCCTTCCGCCACGGCCGCGGCGGGAATGCCCGCGGCGAAATCGGGTCCGCTGAGCGGAGCCTGCTGGTCGCTGCCCACCATCATCTCCTGGCGCGAGGGATCAGATCGACTTCAGGAACTCGACGAGGTCGCGCTTCTGCTGCTCGGTGAGCCCCAGCGTGCGCACCCGGTCGTAATGGTCCACCACGTCGCGCAGCGTCTTCGCGCTGCCATCGTGGAAGTAGGGGGCGTGCTGCCAGAGCGCGCGCAGCGGCGTGGTGCGATAGGCCTTGTTCGCCGTGCGCGCGGCGTAGCGCGGGTCGGATCCCGTCTCCGCGGGCGCGTGCAGCTTGCCGCCGTTCACGTCGGTGAAGTTGGTCCCCTGGTGGCACGACACGCAACGCCCCGCCCCGTCGAACACCTGGCGTCCCCGCGCGGCGGCGGCGGCGTCGTAGCTTCCCGCGGGCGCCGGGGGCGTGGCGAGGCTCAGCTGGTACTGCCGCAGGGGGGCGAGCTTCGGGGTCACCAGGTCGGGCACCTGCGTGATGCTGATCCCGAGCCGCGGATCGGAGAAGCTGCCATGCCCGTGCATCTGCGACACGGCGACGTAGGCGTTCCAGTACGACACCGGTCCGTCCGCCGTGAAGGTCTCGGCGGCCACCTCGTGCAGCCCGTACGCGGGGGGGATCACGATCGGGGTGTCCTGCCCGTCGATGTTGATTCGGGGGTCGTACTTGCCGGGCCCCCACGTGCCGAGGACCGCCTTCGTCGCGGCGGGCACCGCCGGGGAGAGCGACACGATTGCCCCCGGATTCAGGTCGGTGTTCGCCCAGCCGTCCATCCGGCGGCCGATCCCCGGGGCGAAGGAGTTGTCGACGGTGGAATGGCAGAGCGCGCAGGTGATCCCCATGCGCACGAGGGTGTCGCGGCCGTTCACCGTCTGCACCTCTCCCCTCACGCCGAGCACCGCGTTCAGCTTGAGCAGGGTGACGGTGACGGCGGGATCGTCGAGGTTCACCTGCCCCTTCGCGATCGCCTCCTTCACCGCGGCGGGGAGGGCGTCGGCGTCGACCTTGAGCCCCACCCCGAGCGCCGCCCGGGGGCTCACCCCCTTCTGGATGACCTCGTGCATGCGCAGGGTGTCGGTCCAGTACTGCTCGTCGCCGAAGGTGTCGAAGCGGAAGATCTCCTTCCCCTGCGCCACGAGCTGCGGGTCGAGGGGCTCGGCGGTGAACTGGACGGGCGCGGTGCTGTCGCTGCACGACGCGATGGCCGCGGTGCCCGCCACGAGGGTGACCCCGAGCGCGGCGAGCGCGGCCCGGAGGCGGTGGCGAAGCAGCGTGCGGTGAACCGGTGTCCTGCGCATGGTTCCTCCCCTCGGTAGCGGTCGTCCCGCCGTACGGCTGACGGCGCGGACCGCCGGCGATGCCCCGCGAGGGGCGGCCGGACGAGGAGAGGATGCAGCGACCGGG
>DASWVQ010000239.1:0-2780 GCA_036401195.1 Gemmatimonadaceae bacterium | reverse complement strand
GCCGTTGAACATGAGCGTGGGACGGCGACGCCACTCCCCGATGCGCCGCTCGCGCGACTGCGTCCAGCGCGGGTGGTCCACCTCGGGATTCACGTTGGCGTAGAAGCCGTATTCGTCGGGGGCGGCCACGTTCCAGGTGGTGGAGGGCTGCTTCTCCACGAACTCGATCTTCACCAGCGACTTCGCGCCTTTGAAGCCGTACTTCCACGGCACCACGAGCCGGAGCGGCGCGCCGTTCTGGTTGGGGAGCGGCTTCCCGTACAGCCCCGTGGCGATGAGGGTGAGCGGGTGCATCGCCTCGTCGAGCCGCAGCGCCTCCACGTACGGCCAGGGGAGGATGTTGCGCCGCTGCCCCGGCATCTCGGTCGGCCGCAGCAGGGTGGTGAAGGTGACGAACTTCGCCGAGGGGAGGGGCTCGAGCCGGCGGATGATGTCGGCGAGCGGGATCCCCTGCCAGGGGATCACCATCGACCAGGCTTCCACGCACCGCAGCCGGTAGGTGCGGTCCTCCACGCGATGGGGCCGGAGCAGGTCGTCCAGCGCATACGTCGCCGGCTTCTTCACCAGCCCGGCCACCTGCACGCTCCAGGGGGTGGTGCGCAGCGCCCCGGCGTTCCGGCTGGGATCCTCCTTGTCGGTGCCGAACTCGTAGTAGTTGTTGTAGGTGGTGATGTCCTCGTACGAGTTCGGGGCGTCCTGCCCCGGCGCCACGTCGCCCGCGGCGCTGTCGGCGACGCGCGCGCCGGCGCCATCGCCCCCCCCGCCATCGCACGCCCCGAGGAGCGACGGCGCGAGCGTCCCCGCGGCCAGCGCCGCGGCGGTGAGCCCCGCCGCCTTGAGGAAGGCGCGACGGTTCCGGTAGACCGGCTCCGGGGTGATCTCGGACGACGGGATGTCGTCGATCGGGGAGCGCTTGATGAGCATGGGGGGTCCTCTCGGGTTCCTCGCTGGAAGCTACACTGCGAACGGCCCGGGGTTCGGGGGTGTCGCGATCAGGCGAGCCCTCCCTCGTCGGGCTCCATGTGGATGAGCACCCCCGCCACGTTCTGCACCCGCCCTCGGATGTTGCTCTTCACGCACCCGCTCAGGACGTGCGCGTCGCGCAGGGAGAGCGCGGGGTCGGCCTGCACGTGGAGGTCCACGTAGAGCTGCGTGCCCATCCGGCGGACCGCCAGCTTCTCGATCCCGCGCACCCCCTCGACCTGGCGGGCGGCCTCGGCAATGCGGTCCACCACGTCGCCGGTGGGGGCGCGGTCCATCAGGTCGTGCACCGCGGGGGCGAGCAGCCGCACCCCGTTCACCATGATGACCGCCGCCGCCACCAGCGCCGCCCAGTCGTCGGCCGACTCCCACCCCGGGCCGCCGATCCGCGCCATGGCGATGCCGATGAAGGCCGCCCCCGAGGTGATCGCGTCGCTGCGATGGTGCCAGGCGTCGGTCTTCACCGCCGGCGAATCCACCGCCTGGCCCACCGTGAACACCGAGCGGAAGAGCCCTTCCTTCACCACGATCACCCCGGCGAGCACGTAGAGGGTGAACGCCGCCGGCATGTGGTGGGGGGTGCGGATCTCGCGCACCGCCTCCACGGAGATCCCGAGCGCCGCGCCGATGAGCATGAGCGAGACGACCGCCGCGGCCAGCGACTCCGCGCGCCCGTGGCCGTAGGGGTGGTCCTCGTCGGCCGGGCGCGACGCGATGCGGAGCCCGCCCCACACCACCAGCGAGCCGAACACGTCGAAGGTGGACTCGAGCGCGTCGGCGACGAGGGCGTAGCTGTTCCCCAGGATCCCCGCGGCGAGCTTCACCCCGGCGAGCACGACATTCACCAGCAGCCCGGTCTGGGCGGAGCGGATCCCGCGGTGGGCGGGGTGGGGAGCGTTCATTCGGGGGACGCTTACCGGCTGGTCAACGAAAGTGGCAGGGGGGCCCGGGGGCGACTGCCGTCCTGATCGAGGGACGCGGGGGCGAGCCGGCCACCTTGGCCGACGCGGGCGGTACGCCGGCTGCCCCTGGCTCCGGCAGCCGACCGCGGAGGTTCCGCGGCGCCCGCGCGGCGCAAGATAACCCATGCGCCGGCGGCTCACCTTCAGGAGGAATCGCACCAGGAGGTTTCCATGCTGACCAATCGCGCCATCGCGCCCATGGATCGGATGCTCTCACTCAACCGCGTCCTCGACGAGGCGCTGCACGGCTCCCTCGGGGCCCTGGCGGGGAGCCCGGTGTGGGTGCCGCCGATGGATGTCGCCGAGCGCGCCGACGCCTACCTCATGTACGTCGAGCTGCCCGGGGTGGACCCGAGGCAGGTGGAGCTGCACTTCGAGCAGAACGTGCTGAGCATCCGGGGGAGCAAAGGCTCGTCGTTCGACCCCAAGACCGACGGGGAGCTGCGGCTCCACGCCCGCGAGCGGGTGAACGGGAGCTTCGAGCGCAACGTGCGGCTGCCGGAATTCGTGGACGGGGATCACATCGAGGCCACCTTCCGCAACGGGCTGCTGAGCATCGTGGTCCCCAAGGCGCAGGCGGCGCAGCCGCGGAAGATCGAGATCCGGGCGGCGACGAACGGCTGATCCGGCACCGATCCTGCCCTGCGCAGGGTCATGCCGAAGCCGATGACTCGCGCGGCGGCGAGGAAGCTCCTCGCCGCCCGCTTTGGACATGCCGATTTCCTTCCCGGGCAGTGGGCGCCGATCGACGCGGTGCTCCGCGGGCGCGATGCGCTGGTGGTGATGCCCACGGGGAGCGGCAAGTCCCTCGTGTACCAGTTCCCCGCCGTGGCGATG
>DASWVQ010000238.1:0-1935 GCA_036401195.1 Gemmatimonadaceae bacterium | reverse complement strand
ACCTGCGCCCCGATGAAGGTCTCCAGCAGGTCGGCATCCAGCATCCCATCCCGCGCCTCGGCGCGCAGGATGTCGAGCGCGCGGGTCGTGGGGAGGGCGCGCTTGTAGGGGCGGTCCGCCGCCGTGAGCGCGTCGTAGATGTCGGAGATCGTCATCATGCGCGTCTGCACCGGGATCGCCTCCGCCAGCACCTGCCGGGGGTAGCCGCGCCCGTTCAGCTTCTCGTGGTGCCCGTACGCGATGGTGGGGATCCGGGCCAGCTCGCGCGTCCAGGGGATCTGCTCGAGGAAGTTGTACGTGTGCGTCACGTGCGACTCGATCTCGCGCCGTTCCTGGTCGTCGAGGTTCCCCTTGCGGATCATGAGGAAGCGGAGCTCCTCGTCGCGCAGCAGCCGGCGCTCCACGCCGTCGAAGTCCGTGTAGGTGCGCCGGTTGATGTCGGCCAGGGCGGCGAACTCCCCCTCGGGGAGCACGGTGGGCTCGTTGGCGGTGGTGATGGCGTCGAGGAAGCGCTGCAGCTCCGCGTGGCGTGCGCGCCGCGCCTCCTCCATCCGGGCCACCG
Source organism: Gemmatimonadaceae bacterium (assembly GCA_036401195.1). Classification (GTDB taxonomy): domain Bacteria; phylum Gemmatimonadota; class Gemmatimonadetes; order Gemmatimonadales; family Gemmatimonadaceae; genus JACDHQ01. The sequence continues at coordinate 1,373 of DASWVQ010000238.1, read as the reverse complement.
CCTCGCCGTACTGCGCGGGGCCGCACTGGAGCAGGTAGTCGGCGCGCTCGCGCTCGAAGGCCAGCTCGGCGGCCTGCTTCAGGTAGGCGAAGCGATGGTGGATCAGCTCCATGTCCCACGGATAGAGCTTCTTCTGCTTCACCAGCACCTGCTCGCGCACCCCGACCTTCCCGAAGTCGTGCAGCAGCCCCGCGTACCGCAGCTCGCGCAGCTCCTCGCGGCTGAAGGTGATCCCCCGGTACGGCCCCTGGCCCCCGCGGTCCACCGCCTGCGCCAGCCCCACCGTGAGCGTCGCCACCCGTCCCGAGTGCCCGGAGGTGGTCGGGTCGCGCTGCTCGATCGCCGTCACCGCCGCGGTCACGAACCCCTCGAACAGCCGCTCGATGTCCTCGTAGAGCAGGGAGTTCTCGATCGACACCCCCGCCTGCGCCGCCAGCGCGCTCGCCAGCTCCACCGCGCTCGTCTCGTACGGGAGCACCTGCTCGTCCACCTGCTCCGGCGTCGCCAGCCGCGCGTCGAAGTCGCGCTTGCGGTTGATGAGCTGGAGGACGCCGATCACCTCGTCGCGGTGCGTCTTCATCGGCAGCACGAGCATGGACTTCGTGCGGTAGCCGAACTTCTCGTCGAAGCTGCGGTTCTGCCGGTAGGTGACGTTGTCCGGGAGGAGGTACACGTCGGCGATCACCAGCGGCTCCCCGGTGGCCGCGGCGTAGCCGGCCAGCGAGGCGTGGTCGATCGGGACGGTGAACTCGGTGAAGGGGAGGGTGGGGAGGGTGTAGTTCTGCGACAGCTTGAAGCGCAGCGTCCCCGCCGGGGAGCCGTCGGGCTTCCGCTCCACCAGGTAGAGCGAGGCCGCGTCGCTCGAGGTGATGCGGCGCGCCTGGCTGAGGATCATCTCCAGGAGCGCGATGAGGTTCCGTTCGGTCGAGAGGGCGACGCCCACCCGGGTGAGCTCCGCGATCTCGGCGTGGCGGCGGCGCTCCTCGGCGCGCACGGTACGCTCGGCCACGAGGGTGGCTGCGTGCCGGAAGGCGCCGCGGAGCTGTGCGATCACCGCCCCCACGGGGGCGTCGCCGGCGATCCAGCTCGCGAGCAGGTCGGCGGGAAAGTCGGCGCCCGGCTCGAGCTCGCCCGGGTCGCCCATCCCCACCACGGCGGCGACGCGCGCGAGCTCCTCCACGTGCGTGCGGTCGCCGCCGGCGCCGCCCAGCAGGGCGCGGTCGAGCACGACCGCGATCGGGCGGTCGTCAGGCAACGACGCCGCGCGGGGGAGCGCCGGCACGTGCCGGACCTCGACGTCCCCCTCGCGGCGTCCCAGCGGGGCGGACGAGATCGTCCGCCCCAGCGCCACGATCAGTAGTGGCTTCAACGGG